>CAYOWD010000227.1:0-7038 GCA_964407535.1 uncultured Salinivenus sp.
GCTGCGGCAACGCCGACCTGTGCTCGGTCATTCCCGACCTGCAGCTCAAGATGGGGATCGACTGCGTGACCGACGAGCAACTGGCCACCCTCGCGGACCTGTCCGGCTTTACCAATGAGGTGGCCAATCTCGACCCGAATGACGGAGCGCCGTACGTGGGCCGGAGTGCCTTTACGCACAAGGGCGGCATTCATGTCTCTGCCGTCATGAAGGAGCCGAGCACCTACGAGCACGTCGAGCCCGAATCGGTGGGCAACCGCCGGCGCGCCCTCGTGTCCGACATGTCCGGAAAGAGCAACATCCGGTACAAGGCCGAGGAGCTCGGCATCGACCTCGACTCGGACGATGCCGCACAGGCCGTCGAGCGCATCAAAGAACTGGAGCACATGGGATACGAATTCCAGGGCGCGGAGGCCTCGTTTGAGCTCCTGCTTCGGCAAATTCAGGGGGAGGTCCCCGACTTTTTCGAGCTCGAACGGATGCGCGTGTGGAGCGACCAGGACGAAGACGACAATCAGACCGTAGAGGCGTCCCTCGCCCTCCGCGTACAAAACGAGCGCACGCTCGCCGTGGCTGAGGGCGAAGGACCGGTTGATGCCCTGTCCAACGCGATGCGGGATGGGCTGGAGTCCCTGTATCACCACCTCGACGGCGTACACCTGACCGACTACAAGGTTCGGGTCCTCACCCCGAAGGACGGCACCGCCGCCACGGTCCGCGTGCTCATTGAGCACACCGACGGCTCGGAAACCTGGAATACGGTGGGGGTATCCTCCAACATTTTGGAGGCAAGCTGGCAGGCCTTGGCCGACGGCGTGCGGTACTATCTCCTACATGTCTCCGAATCCGCCGAGGCCGATGCCCCAAACATGGCCGCTGCGTCTTGAGGCAGATGCGACCAGATATGGGGAAAAGACAGGCAGAGACGAACCTACGCTGCCTGCCCGGATGGGGGCGGAGTTACATCAACCTGCGCTTCGGGAAGCGAGTCCCCGGATGTGGCGGCGGGCACGTCCATCGTCGGGTCGGCCGCCTGCCGGGTGCGTACCGCTTCTCGCCATGCCTCGTCGAGCAAGGCGTAGTCACGTTGCTTCAACGCGTCGGAACCTCCTTCCACGCACTTAAATCCGTATGCAGTCGGCGACAGGCTGGCACGCGGGGCGCTTGATAGAGAAATGAAATGCGATCGGCCCAGACCGAGCCGAAACTCCCCGTGCAACTGTCCGAGGACGCAGTGCCGGCCATGATTGAGCGCCAGGGTGTCGGCGTCGACGCGTTGGTACCACTCCGGGTCGACCTCGTCGAGGTACGTTGCTCCACGTTTCACCCGTTCCCGGGCCTTTTCCGGAGTGACCTGCCGGGTACGGCGGGCCTGCCACCACGCGCGAAGGGCCTTGAAAAATGAAAGCATGGGACGAAATCGGATCGGATAAAGAAACTGTGATCCGTGTACCCAAGCGACGCGTGGGAGATCCACGCGGCTCTTTTGGGAAGGGCGGACCGTAGCCGCAATGGAACGCAATGCGGCTTCTTTGCTGGGCGCCCGGGTTGCTTCGACTCACCCTCGGGCATTGAGGGCCATGTCCACGAGGGCCCGATGCGCGTCCTCCGGCGTGTGGAGCGGCTCCTCAAATTCGACGCGGAGCTCCTTCTCCCCGTCGGCCGTCGTGGCCTGCAGGGTGATTCCCTCTGCGTCGATTGCTGTCATCTGGGCATCCGTAGCTCCGGCCGCCCCGGCGTAGACTTGAGCGAATAACAGGAGGTCTTCTGCGTGCTCCTCGTTCATGTGGTCCATAATCCGAGTGGCATCCTCCTCGGAAAGAACGTGATCGCGCTGCTCCATCGGATCTCGTCGAGACGGTTCAGAAGGTACGCACGTAGGCTGAACAGTGCGGGGGTATATACGGACCGCTCCCTGAACGTGTTGACGGGCGCCCGTTCGTTCGAAACTCCCGTTGAGCCTGGAAGCATTTCCGGGCGATTCTCGTGGAAGGGATGAGCAGCTCCCTTCGTTCATCAGTTGTCTTCTCCTCTTATGGCATACGAGGTTGAAAACTTTCAGCAGGAGGTAATCGAGGCCAGTGAAAACACCCCCGTTCTCGTTGACTTCTGGGCGCCGTGGTGTGGCCCGTGTCGCCAGTTGAGTCCCGTTCTTGAATCCCTTGATGAGGAGCACGACGAGTGGACGCTGGTAAAGGTGAACGTGGACGACAATAAGGAGGCCGCTCAGGCGTACGGGGTAAAGGGCATTCCGGCCGTCAAGCTCTTTGTCGATGGGAAGGTGGAAGCCGAGTTTACCGGGGCCAAGCCCAAACACGCCATCACGTCCTGGCTGGAGGAAAACCTGCCGAGCGAATCGAAGCACCGACTCGAAGAGGCCGAGGAGGCCCTCAACGATGGCAACCACGAGGCGGCCGAAAATGTACTGTGGCCAGTGCTTGAAGACGATCCCGACCACGACGAAGCGCAGGTCCTGATGGCCCGCGCGCTGGCGTTTAAGGATCCGACGCGGGCGCAGACACTGGCCGAGGCGGCAAATGTGGCCGATCCGACGCTCCGTCAGACGCGCGATGCTGTGCAGACGCTTTCGCGACTTCTGGAGATTGCCGAGGATCCGTCGGTACTCCCCGACGACGACGGCCGGGAGGACTACATTGCGGGAATCAATGCACTCGCCGACCAGGAATTCGACGCGGCGCTCGATCATTTCATCGACGTGGTCCATTTGCATCGTGATTACGACGACGACGGCGCCCGGAAGGCGTGCATTGCCCTCTTTACGCTGCTCGGGGAGGAGCATCCCGTCACGCAGGATCATCGCCGCACGTTCGACATGGCGCTGTACTAATTTAGCGACTTTCGATTCACGATTGGCGATTTACGATTGGTGGGATTCGGAACGTTGGCGGGTGGCAGGAGGACCTCGTTACCGACTCGATGTTCTGAGCGCCTAGACTCTGAGGGTCTGCTTCTTTTCTATCGATCAACGCTCTGCTCATGCCAGACGCTCCCCCGGATTCCGTGCCCGAGGCCGCCCAGCACGTCCACACGACTCAGGTGCCGGTGCGCTGGGGCGATCTCGACGCAGCGGGTCACGTCAACAACAGCCGCTTCTTTACCTATTTCGAGGAGGCCCGCGTGGACTGGTTGGGGGCAACGCTTGACGGGCCGCTCTTCGTGGAGTCCGGCCCGGTCCTCGCCAACGCAACCTGCGACTTTAAGCAGCCCCTCACGCATCCGGCGACGCTTGTGATTGACGTGTATGCGACGCCGCCCGGGCATGCCAGTCTCAAAAACGTGTACGATGCAACGCTGGAGAAGGCCGGCACGCGGGTGGCCACCGGGACGGCGGTGCTGGTATGGATGAGCGTGGAGACGGGAGAGACCGTGCCCGTTCCCGACCTCGGCATTCGGTGACCTGAGAGTCTGCTCTTCCGGTATGGCCGTTCGTTTGTAGGACACGCACCACTCGCCATACCGGTCATTCACGGACGCGAGGGGCTTGGACTTCTCGCTGAGGCGGATCACTCCTCAACCGGGGCTTGTTGCCCTTCGCTCTGTTCCACAGAAGAGGGGAGTTGGTCGCCTACTACGTACGAGTCGGTATCCTCCATTCGGGGCTGAACGATCATTTCGCCGAGCAGGCCGGTGGTAAACATCTGGGCGCCGAACAGAATGAGGAGCAGTCCCAACAGGAGCAGGGGTCGTTCGCCCAATGGATCGCCGTATACGAGCTTCTCAATCGTCAGCCATGCATTGATACACACCCCCGTTGAAAATGTGAGGGTGCCCAAGCCGCCAAAAAAGTGCATGGGTCGCACGGCAAACCGGGTAAGAAAAAAGACTGTCACTAGGTCGAGGAAGCCCTTTACGAAGCGGTCCATTCCAAACTTGGTGTCTCCATACTTCCGAGGATGGTGTTGTACGACTTTCTCGGTGACCCGATCATAGCCGGCCCATTTGGCGAGCAGGGGAATGTAGCGATGGAGTTCGCCGTACACGTTGACATTCTTCACGACCTCGCGCTGGTAGGCCTTGAGGCCACAGTTGAAGTCGTGGAGGGGAAGCCCGGAGATGAGCCGCGTCACCCAGTTAAAAAACCGGCTGGGGATGGTCTTTCGAAGGGGGTCCTTCCGGTCTTTTTTCCAGCCACTCACCAGATCGTAGCCGTTCTGCAGTCGTTCAATGAGTGCGGGAATCTCCGCGGGATCGTCCTGCAGATCGGCATCCATGGTGACGACGTACGTTCCTCGTACCCGTTCGAATCCGACAGCCAGGGCGGCCGATTTGCCGTAATTGCGCTGCAGGCGGAGGCCGGAGATTCGGGCGTCCTTTTCGTGGAGGGATTGCACAGTGGCCCAGGTATCGTCCCTAGACCCGTCGTCGACAATCCACAGTTGGAACGAAAGGCCGCCCGCCTTGCACGCCGTGCGCACGCGCTCGGCCAGCTCCGGCAGCGACGCGGCCTCCTCGTACGCCGGCACCACCACGGACACGTCGGGACGTTCCGCCTCGGACGATTGTGACTGCAGGGACGTATGCTCCACGATCGAACAAATTGAGATGGAGGAGGATGCGTGCGACGTACGATCCGCTCTAGAAGACGACGTCGATTGTTAAATGGGGGTTTTTGGATGTAGACGCCACTGCGTCGTACCCGGCCGATGGGACGGATGAGAGAGCAAGGGAGGACCGACTGTTCCGCGCGCGTCACGTAGAGCGCACACTACCAACGCATGAGACCAAAACCGTCTCCCAAACGGCCTCGCCTGCCTGGGTACGCATCCCGCAATCACGCATCACGCGATCATGCATCAATCGTCGCGTACTTGGCGTTGCGCTCGATGAACTTCCGACGGGGTTCCACAGAGTCGCCCATGAGGGTGGAGAACAGCCGGTCGGCCGCGGCGGCGTCCTCAATGGTGACCTGCTGAATCTTGCGCGTCTCCGGGTTCATGGTCGTGGTCCAGAGCTGCTCCGGATTCATCTCGCCGAGGCCCTTGTAGCGCTGCATGCTCGGACTGTTGCCGTCGGCCCGAAGCTCCCGCATGCGCTCCTGCATCTCCTCGTCGGTCCAGCAGTAGATCTCTTCGCTCCCGTTCTGAATGCGGTAGAGGGGCGGCAGGGCAATGTAGATGTTGCCCTTTTCGATGAGGGGGCGAAGTTGACGATAGAAAAAGGTAAGAAGCAATGAACGGATATGGGCTCCATCTACATCGGCGTCCGTGTTGTGGCATATTATACCCCCAAATCCAGATACAAAGTTTTCGTCTTTTTCTACAGAAAAATCGTATACAAAACTGTTAGTAGACTTGGTCTTGTTTATAGATTTTACTTCGAGAGCAACCAAGTCGTCAGAGATTTTCTCATACGGGCGCACCGCCTCCGTAGCACGTTGTCGTTCGAGCCGAGCAGCAAGCGCTTCTCCGTTCGGGTGCACGTCCCAGACCTCGCGCAGCCTCAGAAGATCGGACGTTGCTCGCACCCTGATTGTATGAACGTCGTTCGGGGTGGAAATCGCCTGTCCATTGAGCGTCTGGTCCGAAAGGTCCTCGGCAGCTGTCATCGTGTGGGAAGCAATGACATCCTGACCGGAAAGGAGGTACATCAGACCGCTCGCGAGATCGCGCGAGACCGTTCCGAAGATGAGCTCGTTCCCGTGGATGCATCCATCCCCCAGCAGATATCCTCGCAGAAACGCCTGCTGTAACTCGGAGGATACATTGAAGACGAGGTCGGGGATCGCCTTCTCGGTCGCGGAACTCGAATCGCATCCGAGGATGTGCTGCCACGCAAGGGCAGCGGCCCGATTTACGAGTTTGACCTCGCCGACGCGATTCTCGTACTCGCTGTATTTTGCCCGAAGGCCGAAGACGTGCTCAAAGGCGTCCTGGTACTTCTCAATGAGCGCGTCGTTGTTCGCGTCGACGGCGAGCCGGATGCCGTTTCGGGGCGAGCAGGATCCGTCCGCAACCCAGAAGCCGAGCAGATCCATCAGGGTCTCGTCGACCGTGACGTACCGATTGATGCCGTGTTCGGCGTAGTGCTCGGGCGTGAGCTCGATGTGTGCTCCATCGGGGATGTAGTTGAGATCCGATTCGTCGAGTTCGCTCACCGCAACGTAGTCGCGGACGCGGTTTTTCGGAGCGCCCTCGTACTGTTCGTTCCGGCGCTGATCGAGGATGGAGTCCGCGATCGACACCGACGCCATCACGTCGTCCGCCTCCGCTCCTACAGCCTCGCAATACGCCTTGAAGTTTGGGAGGCTGGGCCGGTTGATCCCTCGTTCCCAATGCGAGACGGTAATCGGCTGGGCAACCCCGACCGTGTCACAGACCTCTTGCTGCGTCAGATTGCGCTCTTTCCGCTTTGCTTTCAACGTCGTTCGCACCGACTCGGGCACCTCGACGCGCGGCTCGGCTCGTTCGTCGCCCTCGTACTCGTCCCGAATCTTCTGCTTGAACATCTCTTCAATGCCCGGGCCGCGGGCGTACACGTCGGAATCGAACTGGTCGGCTGCCAGGACGAACCGATGGAGCAGATCGATCTCGTCTCCGTCCCGATCCCCCTGCACGGGAACGCGCCGGGGAGCGACGACTTTGTCGCCGGGCTCAATCTCATCGCCCCGGGCGAGTTCGACCTCTCCGTCGCGATGCACAAACACGCTGTGGGACCCAGTCACTTTCAGGTTGCGCCCGTACGCCGTCGTAATCTCGAAGAGCGGCTCGTCGACCTCATGCCGGATGACGCTCTTGATGGGCCGAAAGCGAACGTCGTGGTTGTCGCGGCCGAAGCAGAGCACCTTCCCGAGCGTATCGTCGCTGCGCTTGTCGTAGTACGCACCGGGCGTGTCGTTTCTATGTTCGATGGCCTCGTCGATGAAGTCGCCGATTTCCACCATTCGGGTCGTGCCGTTCCGCCGCACGAACACGTGCTCCTCGGCGTCGACGCTCATCATGACAATCTTGTGGTACCGGATCTCACTCATGTCGAACTCCTCCTCCGTCGACGTGAGGCCGGTGCCGAGGGCCGTGACGA
>CAYOWD010000228.1:0-7017 GCA_964407535.1 uncultured Salinivenus sp.
ATATACCGAGGTGCGTCACGCAGGACGCACTGATATGGGCGGCATCGGCCGGGCGACGAATATTGCCCTTGACGGAGGAGCGGTTCTCAACCTGACGAATGCCACGATCACGGACAGTGGGGGCGACGGAGTGTACTGCGATGGTTCCAACGCCACCCTTAACCGGTCCGATAACAGCTTCAGTGACAACGCGGGCAGCAACGTGGCGAACTGCCAGTAGGTAGCCGCGACGTCCCGATCACTTCTTCCGAGCAGTGAGCGCCGGGACGGATCACGTCCTCGGCCGCTGGGGGCTGTTGGAGACGCGAACACGGAGGAGGTGTCCGGATTCGGTCGTCTCCAACAGCCCCCATTGCTCGTTGACACGACGCCCCCAGTCGATGAGCGCCCGGGCCCCTCAACCGCGAGTGGCCGCGAAAGGGGCTGGAGGATCGTTTGATACCAAATCCGGTAGATTCATTCCGGTCTGCGAACCAGATTTGTAGCGCCGTTGGACTCCAACGGCGCTACGAGAACCTTCTTCTGCGATGTAGGACAGGAAAAACGCCTGACTGCGAATAGGTATTGCTCCTCTCTATACCGGAAGTTTGCAGCCGGACTTGGTATGAAAGGAAACGAGGGGCAAAGTGGCCCCCCCTCGCCCCGATGTCCGAAACGATATCAGGAAAACGTGACCTTCGTCACCCCGGCCCCGCCCTCCTCGATCGGAGCCTTTCCGTAATCGGTCACGTCCGATCGGGCCGCAAGCAGATCGTGCAGGGCCTCGCGGAGCGCCCCGGTGCCCTTGCCGTGCAGAATCTCGACGGTATCGAGGCCGGCCGCAATAGCGTCGTCGAGAAAGTGCTGTACGTCCTGACGCGCTTTGTCGACCCGCTCGCCCCGCACGTCGATCGACGGACTCGCCTCCAGCGCCGCCAGCGTCGAATCGCCTCCTGTGTGTTGTTGTTCGGGCTCCTCCCGCTCGGGACCGCCCACCTTCGTGAGCCGGTCAAGGTCGACCCGGGTGTGCATCGAGCCCATGAGGAGTACCGCCTCGTCGTCGTCGATTTCTTGCACCTCCATGGCCGTCGTCCCGTCGTCGAGCACAACCTGATCGCCCTCCCGAATGGGCGCATCGGGGTCCCGGTCCGGATGGACCTCCTCTTCCTCCGATTCCGCGTCCCCATTGTCCCCCACCGGCGCCGACGCCGCCGCTTCTTCACGGGTCTCTTCCAGGGTCTCCTTGTAGTCCGACAGCTTTTCGCGAGCTTCCTTGGTGGCCTCCTTCTCAGCCTGCGCCTCCTTGATCTCCTGGATGGTCTGCTCAATCCGCGCATTGGCGTCCTCCACAATCCGCTCGGCTTCCTCCAGGGCCTGTTGCCGAAACTCTTCTCGCTCCTTTTCGAGCTTACGGCGCTTTTCCTTGTGCCGTTGCTGCTCCTGCTCGGCCTTCTCCCGCGCCTTCCGGGCGTCGTAGAGCTCCTCCTCCAGCTCCTGGGTCCGTTGCTCGAAGGTCGTGATGAGATTCTCCATCGCCGTCTTCTGCTCTCCCGCGAGCGTCCGTGCCCGCTCCAACAGGTCTTCCTCCAGCCCCATCCGCTGCGCAATCTCGAAGGCATAGGAGGAGCCCGGCACGCCCTCCTGATACCGGTAGGTGGGCCGCAGCGTCTCCTGATCGAACTCCATCGATCCGTTCTCCACGCCCTCCGTCTCGTGTGCGTACACCTTGAGGGTCCCGTGGTGCGTCGTCGCAATCGTACGCGCCCCGGCCTCGTTGAGCCGCTCCAGCACCGCCTGCGCCAAGGCCCCGCCCTCGTCCGGATCGGTCCCCGTCCCCGCCTCGTCGATGAGGACGAGCGTATTCGGCCCCGCCGCGTCCAGCATGTGCCGCAGGTTCGACACGTGCGAGCTAAAGGTGGACAGGTCCTCCTCAATCGATTGCTCGTCGCCGATGTCCGCCATCATCTGGTCGAACAGCGGAAACGAGGAGTGCGGGGCCACCGGAATGGGCATTCCGTAGGCCAGCATCAGCGAAAAGAGGCCCACCGACTTCATCGACACCGTCTTCCCCCCCGCATTGGGACCGGTAATCACGAGCGTATTGAAGTCCGTCCCCAGCTCCATGTCGAGCGGCACGACCTCGCGCGGCGGAATGTCGTCCTCGCCCGTCGATCGACCGGTCGTATCGTCGGCCTCGTCAAGGGACTGGAAGTGAAGCTGCAGCACCGGATTGCGACCTTCGTGCAGCTCAATGCGGCCCTCCTCGTTGAGCTTCGGCACCACGGCCTCCAGGCGATTCGCGAGGCGCGCCTTCGCCTGCAGCAAATCGAACTGCCCGGCGGCCCGCAGATTGGCTTCCAGGGCCTCGGTCTCTTGTCGGATGTGACGCGTGGCATCTCGGAGGATGCGTTCAATCTCGGTCTGCTCGGCGCTCTTGAGTTCGCGGACCTCGTTGTTGAGCTCCAGGCACGCGGCCGGTTCAATGTAGACGGTTTGGCCGCTGGCGGAGGTGTCGTGGACGAACCCCTCCACCTTACCCTTGGCCTCGGCCCGCACCGAAATCACCATGCGCCCGCCGCGAATCGTGGCCTGATCCTCCGTCGCGTAGCCCTGATTGACGGCCCGCCGCAGCGCCTCGTCGAGCGTGTCGCGCAGCTCGCTCTCTTTGCTTTGGATCCGGCTGCGCAGGCGCTGCAGCTCCGGGGAGGCATCGTTCCGAATGGCACCGTCCTCGTCGATGATGGACTCGATGTGCTCCTCCAGGTCCGGCAGCGGCGTAATGCGCTCCACCGCCCCGGCCAGCGCCGGATAGTCGCGCTCGCGGGACTCGAAATACGTCTTGAGGCGCCGCAGCGTGATGACGGTGAGGCGCACGGCCTTCAGATCGGCCGGGTCCACGAACGCCTCCTCCGGCGCCGCCCGCTTGAGCACGTCGCGCAGGTCGTAGAGATTGCTCAGGGGCACCGCATCGTCGTACTGAAAGGCCCCCTGTAGCTCGTCCACCCGCGTCAGCTCGTCGCGCAGCCAGTCCATCGTGCGGGCCGGCTGCATGCCCTCCAGGCGCTCGCGCCCCATCGGCGTCTTCAGCTTTTTCCGAAGCCGCGTACGAATCACGTCAAACCCGAGCTTTTCGTCGAGCGTGTCCGGATACGTGTCCATGGTCGAAGTCCGAGTGTCGAATTGCGAGTGATGCACAGCAAAAAAGCCGTCCGTCTCCGTAGCCGGAAACGAACGGCTTCAATACTTGCTCCCAAAACGGGGACCGTCGCACGGATCAGTCGCCATTCAAAACCCGAAATTCGTTCTTCGCCCTCGCGACCTCATTTGTGCGACGGAGGGACACCCGTTAGCTGCGAAGCTCCACGTTCATCTGGGAGTGATCGCCCACATTGATGCTGTCGATGCCCTGGTTCACCTCGGCACTCCGTCCCACGACGGACTCGGCAAGCACCGCGTTTTCGACGGCGCCGTCGGCAAAGACGATGCTGTCACGCACGACGGCGTTCTCAATTGTGCCGCCCTCCTCCACGGAGACGTGCGGCCCCACGACGGCGTTCTCGATCGTCGCGTCCGGCCCAATGTACACCGGGTCGTGAATGATGCTGTTCTTGACCTCGCCCTGATGGAGATCGTCGGACTCCCGCTCCAGCACACGCCCCGTCGTTTCGAGAAGTGCCGGAATCGTCCCGCAGTCCATCCAGGCGTCCACGGACGCCGTCGTAAAGACATCCCCGTCCTGAAGCCGCCGGTCAAACACGTCGGTCAGTTGGTACTCGCCGCCGGCCCCCACCACATCATTGTCGAGCAGGTAGTCAATCTCCGGCTTCAGGCTCGCCAGGTCGCGAACGTAATAGATGCCAATGAGGGCCTCGTTGGAAATGGGCTCGTCGGGCTTTTCAACGAGCTTCGTCACCGTGTCTCCGTCTCGGACCGCCACCCCGAAGCGACTCGGGTCGTCCACCTCGCGCACAAACGCGACCACGTCGGCGTCCTCGTCGAATTCAATTTCGTCTTCGATGTGAAAGAGCGTGTCGGCAAACACGATGACGCCGTCTCCCTCCAGATGCTCGTCGGCACATCCGACGGCGTGGGCCGTTCCGAGCGACTCCTTCTGCACCGGAAACGACGCCTCCATGCCCCGTTCCTCACAGATGGCGGTGAGCTGATCGCGAATGCCCTGTCCAAAATCTTCTCCCAGCACGAAGACGCCTTCATCCGGCACCTCGGGAAGCACCCGAGAAAAGGTGTCGACGATACGGCCGACGATGCTCGTGCCCTTGACCTTGAGTAAGGGCTTCGGCGTGACGTGCGAATGTGGACGAACGCGGGTGCCGCGTCCAGCCATTGGGACGATGAGTTTCATAAACACAAGGAGACTAATTCATAGAGTTGAGCGACGGATTGAAAACCTTCTTTACAATAACGAGTCTGTCCGGCGAATACCAGTACCTGCCTGGAATTTCGGGCATTAAATGCCAAAAATTTGATCGGCCCGGATTCGCCTTCGCTTCCTCTACGCTTTTGCTTGTATGCCCTCCATTGCTCTTATACACACCGTCGCGTTGCCTTTTCTACTCCGTCCGCCTTTCTTTCTGTCCACTCTCCTGTTTTTGCCGCTGCCGATGCCCGGTTCGCAGCGGCCGGGTCCTCATCCAAAACCCCCTCTCGCTCTCAAGTACATCTAACAGGTGATGTTTTCTTCTTGTCAATGCACATGTAAAAACAAGTCCACTATGTTTAGAAGTAGGGCAAAGGTAAGACGATGGGCAACAACCCGCCAGGGCAAGTCGAGCCGGAAGAAACCGCACCCGCGCTGTATCGTCTCACCTGTCGCTTCCCATGTGTGGTGAAACCGAACCAAGCATTGGGCTCTTCACTGAACGCGGTGTCTCTTTCATTTTCCCTTCTCGTTCCATGTCGTCTCTTCGTCATTCGCGTTGCCTCGTTGCCGCCCTCTGCACGGCCCTGCTTCTGTTGGGCGGGTGCTCCAGTCTCAGCAACACCGAGAAAGGCGCTATCATCGGGGCGGGCGCCGGCGCGGCCGGGGGGGCGGCCGTGGGCAAGGCCGCCGGGGGCACCGCTGAGGGGGCCATTCTAGGCGCTGTGGTCGGCGGGGCGGCGGGGGCAATCATCGGCCAGCGTATGGACAAAAAGGCCAATCAGCTCGACCGGGAGCTCGACAACGCGGAGGTGGAACGCGTTGGGGAAGGCATCAAGATTACCTTCGACAGCGGCATTCTCTTCGACTTCGATTCCGCCACCCTCCGAGAAAACGCCAGGGACAACCTCTCCGAATTTGCCGAAAGCATGAAGGACCTTGAAGACACGAAGATTCTGATCGTCGGGCATACCGACGCGAAGGGCTCGGAATCCTACAACCAGGACCTGTCGGAGCGACGGGCGATCTCGGCGGCAGAGTATCTTGGGCGGCGGGGCCTTGACGACGACCGTCTTCTCAAGGTCGGCAAGGGAGAGTCTGAACCTGTTGCTTCGAATGAAACGGAGGCGGGACGCCAAAAGAACCGACGGGTCGAGATCGCTGTCTACGCCAACGAGGAATACCGCGAACGGGCCAAACGGAAGGCCGAAAGCCGGTAAGCGCCCTGCTTGCCAGGAGACATTAAAGTATGATCATGCCCACTGGCTTTTTTTAAGAAACATCCCCCACCATCGACAACTTTTGAAGCACGGAGACCACCGTACCGATCCGTATACCGTCGTCCTTACGCCGATCCTCCCTCTTTGTGCTTATGACCGCGTTTCGTTCTGCATCTATGTGTTCGCTTGCTTCGCGCTGGCTGTTCGGCCTTGTGCTCGGGGGCCTGCTGCTCGGACGTGGCGTCGCGCCCGTGCTCGGCCAAAATGCTGAGAGCAGCGCGTCCTCGGATGCGCAGAAGAAAGAGAAGCTCAACCAGCTCAAGAAGACATACGCGGCCTTCCAGAAGGCCGGCAAGCAAAATGAGCACGAGACGGCGTACGAAAAGCTGGCGGAAGCGGCCCGTCTGGCCAAAGAAACCGACCAGAGCAGTGCCCTGGGTAAGCTCCGCGACTTTCAGCAGAAGCTTCCCACAAAGTGGGGCAACGAAGCCCTGGATGCGGAAAAATACGAGCAAGCCCTTCTCCACTTTGATAAGGGAATCGAGTGGTCGCCCAACGACGCCTATGTCCACTACGGAAAGGGCCTTGCGCTCGTCAACATAGAGGATAGTACGACGGCCGGGCTCGACCGCCTCAAGAAGGCCATTTCGGTCGGCAAAGAGACCGGCAACACCAAAGTTGCGGGACTCGCGACGGAGCGCATTCGGGATGAATTTATTTCGCGGGCCTCCGAGGCCCTCAGTGCAAGCAATCCCTCGACCGCTCAGGCCAACGCCGCCCTGGAGGCACTCGACGCGATGCAGGAATACGTCGGCCCGAACGCCAAGTCGCTCTTCTACCGCGCCCGGGCGCTCTTCGAAAAGAACCAGTACAGCGACGCCCTCACAACGGCGCAGAAGGGACTCGAAAAGCATCAGGGAAGCCGCAGCGACAAGGCGAAGTACCACTTCATCGTCGCGGAGTCGCAGATGCAGCTCGGTAACGAGGACACGGCCTGTGCCACCTTCAAGAAAGCCACCTACGGCGACTACAAGGCCCGGGCCGAGCACTACCTCGAAAACGAATGCAAGTAGCCCTCGACTGAGTGGTTCCCATTTTCTGCGGCCGATTCTCATCAAGCCGACGTCGGAGTGCGGACGTCCTGGCTACTCACGATTTGCTTCCTCGCTATCTACGGGCGTCGGGAGGATCCTCATCGTGTCGACGGCAGCCGAATCGGGGGAGGACCGAAAGCAAATGTCTCCGTACCACGCCGTGAGGGACGTATCTCCATGTTATACCAACTCCGCAGCCGAATTAGTTCAGCAGCTCCGTTGGTGACACACTAGTGGGTCGGATGTGAGTGCGGTGTCCTGACTGCCGTCGGGGTGGGAGTATGTGGGTATTGCAACGTCAACCGTCAATCTACACACAGACGGGCCGCCCGTTTCAGTATAGATG
>CAYOWD010000229.1:0-6974 GCA_964407535.1 uncultured Salinivenus sp.
CTCCGGCAGCACCTCCTCCATGATCGACTTCGTCGAGAATACCGACGCGGAGAGCTACCTCCTGCTGACGGAGTGCTCGATGGGCGAAAACATCATGGGCTCCAATCCGGAGAAGGACATGCTGAAGATGTGCTGGCAGCGGTGCCCGCACATGAACGAGATTACGCTGCAGGACACGCGCCGCACCCTGGCGAACAATCAGTACCAGATCGAGATCGACGAGGAGGTGCGGCAGGGGGCCCTGGAAGCCGTGGAGCGGATGCTGGCGATTGGGTAGCCGCGGGGCGTACCGAGCGAGATCCGATCATTTGTGTGCGCTCAAAAGTGTCCAGGGCAATCACATCTCGGATTCTGTACCGGCATGACTCGCGTTCATAGCAATCCGATGTCCCTCCATGCCCCCATGCTTTTCGGCATAATTGGACGATAATGGCAGGAACGCTTCCATCGCTTAGCCAGGATTTTTAACATACGATCGCCCTATGCCCCCTTCAGGGCAATTGCATCTTGCTTTGAGGGGAGGGACGGACATGTAGAACATCGGGCCGGGTGGTTCCGCCTCTACGCCGCCCTTCGCTTCAGGCAGGTGGATCCAGAAGCAGCGAAAGCCCCTCCTCGCTCCAACCTGCAATGGCCGTCTCTTCCCTGTGCATGTCCGGCACCTCCGTCAATCACGAAGAAAAACGAGGGCTTTTCGTCGAGCGCCCCCAAAAATCCGACGGTCTTCGGGGATCCTCTTGTGATTCGTGGCTGCCTTCATTTGACTGTGTGTAAGGGAGCGCATTCCCCTCCTTCGCCCTTGCTCACCAACGGATTGTCCCTGTGGATTCTCGACGCGTCAGCGGTATCCTTCTCCACATCACCTCACTCCCCAGCCCGTACGGCATCGGGGATCTCGGATCAGCGGCCTTCGAATTTGCCGATTTCCTGGCCCGTACCAACCAGCGGATCTGGCAGGTCCTTCCGCTCGGGCCAACGGGGTTCGGGGCCTCCCCCTACTCCAGCACGTCCACGTTTGCGGGGAATCCCCTCCTCATTAGCCCCGAGCCGCTCGTGGAATACGACCTGCTGACCCAGGAGGAACTGGAGCCGCTCCACAACCTCCCCAACGACCACGTGGACTACGAGCGCGTGGAGACGCACAAGCTCTCGTTGCTGCGCACGGCTTTCGACCGCTTTGAGGACGACCGCTCGGCGGTCAGCGAAACCGAACTCGGCAAATTTCGGCGCAGCCACGCCGATTGGCTCGACGACTACGCCCTCTACGCGGCCCTAAAGGAAGCCCACGACGGCGCGCCCTGGACAGAGTGGGCCGACCCGCTCGTCCAGCGCGACCCCGAGGCCCTTGCTCAGGCGCGCGAGGAGCACGACGCCAACATTCGGCGACACATCTTCTGGCAGTACCTCTTCCACCGCCAGTGGACGGCCCTCAAGGCCTACTGCCACGCCCGCGGCATTCGCCTGTTTGGCGACCTGCCCATCTACGTGGCCCCCGACAGTGCCGACGTATGGGCCAATCAGGAGCTCTTCCGGCTCGACGACGACGGCCGGCCCTCAGTGGTGGCCGGCGTGCCCCCCGACTACTTCAATCCGGAGGGCCAGCGCTGGGGCAATCCCATCTACCGCTGGGACAAGATGGCCCAGAACGACTATGCGTGGTGGAAAACGCGTATGGAGCATACGCTCGACCGCGTGGACCTCGTCCGCCTCGATCACTTCCGCGGCTTCGACGCCTACTGGGAAATTCCGGCCGACGCCGACACCGCCATCAACGGCGAGTGGCGGGACGGCCCCGGCGCCGACTTCTTTTCGTCGCTGGAAGAGGAGCTCGGCGACCTGCCGGTCGTGGCGGAGGACCTCGGCATCATCACCGACTCGGTGAAGGACCTCCGCGACGACTTCGACCTGCCGGGCATGGCGGTGCTGCAATTTGCCTTCGAAGACGATCCTACGAATCCGTTCCTGCCCCACAACTACCACAAAAATCTCGTGGCGTACCCCGGCACCCATGACAACAACACAACGGTGGGCTGGTGGCAGGACGACCTCTCGTCGGACGCGGCGCGCGACTTTGCCAAGTCCTACCTCGACCTGGAACGAAGGGACGGGGACATCCACGAACAGTCTCTGCGCGTCCTCATGGCCTCAGTGGCCAATCGGGTCGTCATTCCGATGCAGGACGTGCTCGGCCTCGGCGGGCTGGCGCGCATGAATACCCCGGGCACCCAACAGGACAACTGGGCGTGGCGCATGACGCACGATCAGTTGTCGGACGAGGCGGAGGAGATGCTGAAAACCTTCACCTACATCTACGGGCGGACGGACAAGGACGAGTAGCGCTCCCGAGTGCGGAATTTGGTTTGGAAGGCGAAATGTGCGGGTCGGAATTCGGCGTGTGGGATTCCGGGTTCCAACTCATGCCCCCTTGGGGGACGACGCCGAGGCCACTGACGATCCGCCGTATGTCGTCTCTCCCGCCGTCCCCTTCTCTTTCGTAAATTCCCCAGACGTATGTCGTTTTCCGCTCCCTTCCACGGCGCGCTCGTCGACGAGGCGAGCACCACCTTTCGGGTCTGGGCCCCGGGGGCCGACACCCTCACCCTCGTGCTCGACGACGAAACCCATGCGATGCCTGCCGTTGGCGACGACTACTTCGAAGCCACGGTGGCAGACGCAGGCGCTGGAACGCGCTATAAAATTGAGCTCGACGGCCAGGGGCCGTTTCCGGATCCCGCCTCTCGCTTTCAACCGGAAGGCGTACACGGCCCCTCGGAGGTCGTCAATCCGGCGACGTACGACTGGACGGACGACGACTGGGACGGCATCGACCGCGCGGACCTCGTACTCTACGAGCTGCACGTGGGGGCCTTTACGGACACCGGTACGTACGACGCGGTGCGGGAGCGACTGACGTACCTCAAGGACCTGGGCGTGACGGCCATCGAGATTATGCCCGTGCACGACTTTCCGGGCGAACGCAACTGGGGCTACGATCCGGCGGCCCTCTTTGCCCCTTCGCGGGCCTACGGATCGCCCGATGCCCTGCGTCGCCTCGTGGACGCGGCCCACAACGTCGGCCTCGCCGTCGTGCTCGACGTCATCTACAACCACTTCGGCCCGGACGGCGCGTACGCGAATGCCTTTGCCCCCTTCCTCACCGACAAGTACGAGACGCCGTGGGGACCGGCCATCAACCTCGACGACGACGGCTCGGCGGGCGTCCGGCGCTTTTTTATCGACAACGCGCTGCACTGGCTCCGCGAATATCATATCGACGGCCTGCGCCTCGACGCCACGCACGCCCTGCACGACGACAGCGATCCGCACTTCCTCGCCGAGCTCAGCGCGGTGGTGGAGGATCACATCGACGGCATCAAGCGCCACCTCATCGCCGAGGATCACCGAAACCTGAACCAACTCGTGCTGCCCCGCGACGACGGCGGCTACGGCCTCGACGGCCTCTGGAGCGACGACCTGCATCACCAGTGCCGGGTGCTCACGGCCGGGGACGAGGAAGGGTACTACCAGGACTATCAGGACGTGACGGCCGACGATATTGCGACGGCCCTGCGCGACGGCTGGTTCTTTCGGGGCGAGTACTCGGCCTACCTGGATGCGCCGCGCGGGACCGACCCCGATCCGGTGGATCGCGACCAGTGCGTCGTGTTCATCCAGAACCACGATCAGGTGGGCAACCGCCCCACGGGCAACCGCCTGACCGACGACGTGTCGCTGCCGGTGTACCGGGCCCTCTCGGTGCTGGTGTGCACCGTCCAGGAACTGCCGCTTCTCTTCATGGGGCAGGAGTGGGCGGCGTCGTCCCCATTCCAGTTCTTTACCGACCACAACGACGAGTTGGGGCCCCAGGTGACGGAGGGACGGAAGGAGGAATTCTCCGGCTTCTCCGGCTTTGAGGGGGAGGTGCCGGACCCGCAGGCGGCGGCCACATTTGAACGCAGCATTCTGGACTGGGACGAGCTGCGCCGTCCCCCGCACGACGAGATCCTGGCGCTCTACCGCGACCTGCTGGCGCTACGCCCCGCCCTCGGCGACGACCTCACGGCAGAAGCCCCGACCGCCACCACCCTCGCGATCGATCGCCCGCCCTTCGGCGTGGTCGTCAACCTGGAGGCGGAGGCCGACCTGGCCCTCCCGTCCGACGCCGAGGTCGTACTGCACACCGAGCAGGGCGGCTACACCTCGGCCCCGCACCCCCCCGCCTTCGCCGACGAAACCGTATCGTTCTCGCGCCCGGGCGCCGCAATCGTGCGCGCGGACTAATCCCAAATCCGCCTACAACGTTCGGGGGTGCAGATGCGTCGGTATGGACACACGTATATGAATCTCACACCAGAGTGATTGCATCTTGCTCTATGTTGAGCACAGGGGCGCGTTGGCGCACAGCGTTTCTTGCGTCCATGCATCCACGCCTCCGTCCATTCCGGGCAGAATGGGGGAATCGAAGGCAAAGTCGCTTCCGACCTCCGATCACTGTCTCAACTGCGATTGCCCTGGGTCTCACACTCCCATACGCATACCAAGTCCGCTTATAAAGTTCGGGATTGATGGCGTTTCGGTATGAGTGCAAACATATGGGCCTCACTCACATACCCACATACCTCCATACTCAAACCCCCAACTCCCGCCGCGTCCACACGACGAACGAGAGGCCCCGCTCCAACACCTCGGGCAGCGCAGGCACCTCCTCCGTCTCCACCGTTCCCGCTTCAAGAAGGGCCTGCAGGGTCCCATGCACGTGTCGCGCCTCCTCGACGAGCGCTTCGGAGACCTCCGGGTATACGCTCAGGAGGTGCTGATGCATCGTCTTAACGAGCCGCTCAGCCCGGCGCAGCTTCATGAGCAGGTCGAAGTGCCGGACGGCGTGAGCAAGGTCGTCCTCGTCCTCGCGGTCGAGGGGCACGCGCCCCAGCACCAACTGCATCAACAGGTCCATGAGCGGCTCGGCGGCCTCCTGGAGCCGAGCGGTCGCAAGGTCACTCGGGGCCTGCGCCGCCGGATCGCGTCCCGCCCGGCGCTCCTCCACGCCCTCCCGCACCTCCTCCGCCGTCGAAAGCGTCGCAAGCAGGGTCATCGATTCAAGCACGGCCGCGGAGGCCGGCGCATCATTGTCCGTCGAGTCGCTCATACCGATTCGGAAATCGTGTGACGGTTCTGTTCGCTCGTTCGGGACACGTGGACGCGTCCAGCTGCGTTATGCAGGGACAAGCTGCATGCTTCGCACCTACCAAAAATGGATCGGCCGGAGGACGCGGAACGCAAGTACGGGCCTCCGTGACAGAAGCAGGGGGGGAGAATGCGCGGAAACGAACGCAAGCGCGCACCGCGACGAGGGGCGAGGCCAGCACGCAGACCTCCCCGGTGTGCCCGCCCTCTCCAATGCGCAACCCAGCGCAGGGGACGGTGCCCGTGCGCTCTTCTCGTACGGACGCACGGGCATCCAGCACCCGGGACGCCTCCCTGCCGACCTCCGACGGCCCTACATTATACTTCAAGGTACCGCACGAACTCCTCGACCAGGTCCTCAATTTCTTCCTCGGTCTCGCCGAAGGAGGCGACGACGTGATAGCCGTTGTGCTCCAGCACGTGCCGGATGCGAGACGTATCTCGCACATTCAGCTTGAGCGTCACCCGAATCTTGTCGGTGGACTGGTCGGGCTCCTCGGACGCCACCGCCAGCACCTTGCCCTCGTTCTGCTCGATGAGGCGGACCAGCCTGCCCAGGGCGTAGTCCCGCTGATCCACCTCCAGGGCCACAATGGCACCCGACTGCTGGGTAGACAGCATTTGGGCAAACGTGTCGAACACGTCGTGTCGCTGGACGAGTCCGTAGTAGTGTCCGCGCTGGTCGGCGACGGGAATAATGCCGAGGTCGTGGTCCACCATGGCCCGGGCGGCCTCAAAGATGTGCGCCTCCGGCGGAACGCTCACCGGACGCCCCACCATCAGATCACCGATCGGGGTGTCCGGTCCTTCGGCATCCATCAGTCGCTCTTCGGAGAGCACCCCCGCCAGATCGCCCTCCTCGTCCACCACGGGGAGGTGCGGCAGGTGGTGGTCCATGAGCGTGCCGAGCGCCTCTTCGACGGTATCGGAGGCCTCAAGGGCCGGAATGTCTGCGTTAATGGCGTCTCGTACTTTCATGGGATTGGGAGGATCTGTGCGTGAAAGAACGCGCGAGTCCGCGTTGAAAAGCTGCTCAGCGAGCGTGTTGTGATCTGCGATGTTGGGTCTCAGCTGCACATCCGTCCACCGGACAGCATCTGAGAGTGCAAAGGACACTGCACGTGACATCCGTGCAAGGGTCGTGCCGGACCCATTCGATCTGCCGTAATCGCAGGGCATTGGACGATGCGGACCGTCCAACTACTGCGCCTCCTGCACCGATCGATCATCCTCATCGACCGGACGAAGATCGGCGAAGGGGGAAAGGGTCTGCTGAAGCCGGTCGTCGTTGCGGGGCGACGCGCGAAAATGCATGCGCGCGACGGCCTGCGGGGCCTCGTCGCTCTCGCCGTTCGCCATCGGTTCGCCGTCGCCCGCGTGCGAGCCGTTTTCCACGTACTTGCCATTGTGGGCGTACATGTAGTCTTCGCTGACCACATCCGACAGGCGATGAACTTTCGCAATCGCCTCAGGCTTCGTCACCGGGACGTACGCGACCCGCTCGACGTAATCCCGTTCGATGAGCGCGAGCAGATCGTCCTTGAGCTGTTCCAGTCCGATGCCGCGAAGGGCGGAAATGAAGGAGGCCTCCGGATATTCGTCCCGAAGCGCACGCAGTAGACTCCGGTCGTCCATCGCATCCACCTTGTTAAACACCACGAGCACGGGCTTGTCCCCCGAGTCCAGCTCCTCCAGGGTCTCGTCCACGACCTGGATCTGCTCGCGAAAGTTCGGGTGCGTCACGTCCACCACGTGCATCAGCACGTCGCTCTCGCGCACCTCGTCGAGCG
>CAYOWD010000230.1:0-6966 GCA_964407535.1 uncultured Salinivenus sp.
CTGCTGGCGCCGCGAGGCCGGCAGCTACGGTGCCGATGTGCGCGGCCTGAACCGGCTCCACCAGTTCGACAAGGTCGAGCTCGTTCACGTCGTCCACCCGGACGAAAGCTACCGCGCCCTCGAATCGCTGCTCGACGACGCCGAGGACGCCCTCGACGCCCTGGGCCTCCCCTACCGCCGCCTCCTCATGTGTACCGGCGATATGGGCTTTACCCAGGCCAAGAAGTACGACCTGGAGGTGTGGAGTGCCGGGCAGGAGCGCTGGCTGGAGGTCTCCTCGGTGTCCAACTTCGAAGCCTTCCAGGCGCGCCGCATGCAAATTCGCTACCGGCCCGAACCGGAGGCCAAGCCGCGCCTCGTCCACACGCTCAACGGCAGCGGACTGGCCTTTCCCCGCATTGTGGCCGCCCTCCTCGAAAATAACCAGCAGGCGGACGGCACCATCGCACTGCCGGAGGTACTGCACTCGTACACCGGGTTTTCCCACATTGACTAATTGCCCTCCTACGTCTACCCCTCCAGCCGAATGGCTCCTTCAGCTTTCTACGAACGCGGGGATGCCCGCGAAGCCGCTCTTTCCGAAAAGGCCCCTCAAGTAGCTACCGACTCGGACCCGGCCTCCCTCGATCCGAAGCTCTTTGAGCTCTCGACCAAACAGTACTGGGAATGGCTCTCGGCGCTCGTTCAACGGGGAGGTGCGCTTGATCAGGAACTTGACGACCTGCTCGACCAGGTGTACGAGTGCGATTCGGCCTTCTACAGCCTCTCCGGCCGTCGGCGGTTGCACGAACTGCTCAGCGAGCTCCACGACGCCCGCACTGCCGTGCGCGCCTACGAGTACGACGTCGAAGAGCTCACGTATGCGTTTGCCCGCACGGAGGTGATGGAGACGGAAACGTCCGAAAACGCCGACATGGCGCTTGCTCAAATCAAGGAAACCTACAATCGGGCCTACGACCTCTGCCTCTACAAAATTGACCGGATCGGAAACGGATGGATCACCGCCTCCAACTTCCTGATTAGCATCGTCATGCTGATCGTCACCATTCTGTTCTGGATGGAGTTCCGGTAGTCCCCTTCGCCCGCTGCCCCCACCGTACCCACGCCTCGTCATGGAGCATCAATCCTTCGATCTGCTTTGGCTTCCTGAACCAATCGAGACGTGCCTTCACGACGGCGCGTCTCTCCGTCTCCACGAGGCCGAGCTTACCCTCTTTGGAGAGAACTGGGCCCCGGCGTACGTCGTGCGACTGGCCCGCTGCTCGGACTGTGGCCAGTGGTACGGCCTGCTGCCGATGCTGGAAGAGATTCTTGCGGACACCGACCTGACCGCCGAGGCCGTGGCGGGATTCCAGGTCGAGGAGGAGCGCATGTCGACCGGAGTGTACCTCGATGGCCGTACGGTGCCCTGGTCCACATTTGGGGAGCAGATGGCCTCCCTCCAGGCCGCTCAGGACCAGCCGACGCCGACGGTAGAAGAGGTTGCGGCACTGGAGCAGTCGCCCATCACCTGGGAGGTCGGCCAGGCGCCCGCTGCCTGGATCGGTGACGAGGAGGACGCGCCGGAGCTCAGCTACGTCGCTCTGGTCCATGGTCCCAATCTGGTGCGAAGCATTGACATCCACATGGGACAAGCCTTCGACGCTGAGAAGCTCGCCGCACTCGTTCGCCGGGCCGCCGGCGCCCCGCAGCCCCCCGGGCAGCCGACGCGTCCCCGGGCTGTTCGGATCAACGACGAGGCCCCGGCCGCCGCCCTCCAGTCGGCCCTCACCCCGATGGACATCCAGGTGGAAGTCGACGAGACGCCCCTGGCCGACGAGGCCCTCGACGACCTGACGATGTCCCTTTCCGGCAATGCCTTCGGGCCGCCGGTCTTCCGGGCGGTCGATGACGACCGTCTCCATGCCTTTGTGGATGCGGCCTCTCGCTTCTACGACGCCGAGCCCTGGACGCGGACCGAAGGCGACTGCTTCCTGGGGGTTCAGGTCGACGACGCCCCCTGGTTCTTCGTCAACGTGATGGGACAGATGGAAGAGGATCCAGGCCTCAGCGTCTTCGATGACTGGCTCACCGTCTGTCGCTTCCTCCACAATCAGCAAGCGTCTTCTTTCCTCGACACCCTCTTCGGCTTAATCGGCGAGGGGCCGCCCCCCGAGCTGGATGTGTCGTCCTTCGACGGTCCATTCGAAGCCGCCGGGGCGATGGAGGGCCTAACCCTGCATGCCGTCGATGAGTTGCATCCTGCCGACGCCGAGCGGCTGCTGCAGGCCGATATCGACCCGATCGTCGGGGACTTTTACCCGGTTCCCCGCCGCTACGACGCGGACCGCGGCCCGGTGGCTCCGCACGTGACTCTCGACACGTACCGCCGCGTGATGGAGGCCATACTCATTGCCCTCGATCGGCGCCGTGCCACCCCGGTCACCAGCATCAAAACGACCCTCGACATCGACGGCACCGAGGTGGCACTGCGATACCCCTCCGAGGGCACCGAACGCCCGTACGACGGGCCGCCCGGCTACCGCCTACTCGTGCACGGGGACGCGGAGGAAATGCACGAGCCTTCTCGCCTGCCGGAAGGCACAACGCTCGTCATCGAGGCCCCCGCCACCGCCCTCGTCAAAGACATCGCCAAGGTCGCCAAGAGCGCCAACGAGCGCTTCTACGAGTTCTCGCTCTACGAAGGCGAAATTGGGCTCTGGGACGACCGCGACAGCCGTCGCAACCCCTCGCCCCGCGTGGCCGACCTCCTCGACCTCGACGACCTAAACGTGGAGATCGGCGGCGCGGCCTTTTCCCTCACCGTGGACGGCCCGCTCGACGACGCGCCCGACGACATCCAGATGGAACGGGCGTCGTAACTCCCCCATGCGGCCTCCGCCACAACCGGAGTCAGCATTAGTGCACCGGCGGCTCCGACACCGGGCTTGCGGACGCCGGAGCCGGCGGTTGCCCGAGTCTCGGGACGTCGTGTACCTCCTCGGACCAGTCCTCGTGCGGCTCCGACAGCGACGGAGGGGACGTGGATCCCGGCACCGGCGGATTGGTCTTGAGGAGAGGGGCGAAATGCCTGCGCAGATCAGCCCGAGCAGGACAGATAATACCAACTCCGCAAGCCCAGCGAAGCTGTGCGGCTTCGTTGGGGTATGGAAGTATGTATGTTTGTAAGTAGGTACGTGGGACACACGGAGATACGTTCACCCCGATTCGGTATCACTCACGTGGGGCGACGACAACAAAATGCCTGTTTGCACCCCAGTTCAGGCCGAGGACGCTCATGAAGGTCGGCCCGGCGGCGCCGTACATGACAATGCTCGTCAGGCTGGCAAAGAAGGCGAGGGGGGCCCCGTCACGGTATGCAGTGTTTCCGCCAGATCGTGCTTCTCCTTGAGGCGCGTTGGGTCCATCGTGTCGAATGTGAAAGGCAACGGGCATTTTGAGTATGTTGCCCCGCACGAAGGAATAAACGCCGATTGTGTCCGCTGCCCCCCACTCCCCCTCGCCAAAGTGGGATTCATAAAATTACTAATTTAGACGAAAAGAGCTCAGTATTTTTCGCGAAAGAGGAGAGCGTGGAGGATCGGTGAGAACAGATGGGGGCTTCCCGTTCTACAGATGCCTCGGCAATCCGGGACCGCCGAGCGGACGACGCAAAAGGGACGGGGTCTTCCCCTACGCCTTCGGCTCCTCCGACGGCGGCGACGATTCCTCTTCCGGGGCGCCATCGCCGCTCCCATTCGGCTGCGCCGCCTCCTCGGCCAGCTCCTCCACGTCGAGGTCGTCGGTCTCGCCCGGGGCCCGGTCTACTTCGCGCGGATCCTGCCCCTCCCCGTCGAACTGCTGGATGTGCTCCGTCGGGGGCGTCTTGCCGGCGTCGCGGCCCAGTGGGCTGCCCTCATGAATGTAGTACTCGTCGTCGGGCAGCGTGTCGTTGTAGGCCCGGGCCGCCTCGGCCGCCTTCCGCATGCTCTCGTCGGCGTTCCGGCGCATCTCGCCAAAGTTCTGGTGGATCTTGTTCTCGAACCAGTCGAACAGGTACTCGAACGCCGCCCGGTCCCGCTCAAACGCCGGGCCGAAGTCCCCGGTTCGCAGCTGATCGTCCATCTTCGCAAGCGAGGTGGCGAGGGCAAAGATGTAGATCGCATTGTCCGCTACGCGCGCCTGCTGGGCCTGGTGCTTTACAATATCCTCCCGCTCCCACTTGCTCACGAGCTTGAAGTAGTGGGAGTGCTTCTGGACGAGCCTCGCAAGCCGATCGGCGTGCTCCTGAATGGCCGGATGGGCATTGTTGATCTCCGGCGTACTCGGCTTGAGGCCCATGTAGAGCTGCGCCGCAAGCGGGAGCGCACTGCTCATCACCGTCGGGTTGGTGGCCGCCGACAGGATGCGTCCCAGATTGTCGCCGACCGACTCGTCGGTGTCCCAGGTCAGCGCCTCCTGCACCGATACCATCTGCTCGGCGAGCTGCTTGCCGCCGTAGGCGAAAATGAAGGACTGCATGACCTCGTTGGAGCCCTCCACGATGGAGTGAATCCTGTTGTCACGCCACGCCCGTTCCACCTCGTGCTCCGTCATGTAGCCCTCGCCGCCCATGATCTGCATGACCTCGTCGATGACCTCCCACCCGAAGTGGGAACAGAACACTTTCGTGATCGCCGTCTCGACCATGATGTCGAGCAGCGCGTCCATCGCGTAGGTGAGCGCCGACATGCGGGCAATCTTTTCTTGCACCAGCTCAAAGTCGGCCAGCGGTCGCCCAAACTGGTAGCGCGTCTGCGCCCACTTAATGCCCTGCTCCATCGCCTCCTTGGCCGCGCCCGTCACCCCCGCACTCAGCGTGCACCGCCCGTAGTTGAGGCACGACAACGCCACCTTGAGGCCCGCTCCCTCCTCGTGCAGCAGGTTCTCTTTCGGCACGCGCACGTCGTTGAAGCGGAACCGCGCCTGCCACGTCCCCCGGATGCCCGTTTTCGATCGGTTCTTTTCAAAGACCTCGACCCCGTCCATGTCGGGCGTCACAATGAGGGCATTCACGCCCTGCTGCTCCAGGTCGCCGGTCTCCGGATCCGGCACCATGTTCTTACACATCACCGTGAAGAGGCCGCTCATGGCCCCGGAGGTTGACCACTTCTTTTCCCCGTTGAGGATGTAGTCGCCGTCCTCCGTGCGCACCGAAAAGGACTCCTGTGCCGCGGCGTCCGACCCCACGTTGGGCTCCGACAGACAGAAGGCACTCAGCTTCTCTTCCGCCACCATCGGCAGGTATTCCTCCTTCTGCTCCTCCGTCCCGAACATCACCAGCGCCTTGCACCCGATCGACTGGTGGGCCGACACCATCACCGCCGTCGACGAGCAGTAGCGCCCAATCATCTCCAACACCCGATTGTAGCTCGTCACCCCGAGCCCGAGTCCCCCGTACTCTTCGGGAATAATCATCCCCATCACCCCCATGTCGAACAGGCGCTCGATGACCCAGTCGGGAATGTACTGCTCCTCGTCAATCTCGACCCGCGGGTGTTCGTTTTCAAGGTACGCCTCCAACTCCTCCAGCAGCGCGTCGCACCGCGCCTTCTCTTCGTCACTCTCTTGGGGGTACGGAAAAAGGAGATCCTCCCGAAATCGTCCCCAGAAGACGTTTTTCATGAAGCCCATGTCCTCCGGCTCCGGGCCCATCATGGCCTCAATGTTTTGAATCATGGCCCGGTCGTCGTCCGAAACGCCTTTGATGTCGCTCAATCCTTTCTTCGAGTTGGCCATGGTGGGTCGAAAAATTGGGTACCGAAAAGAGAACGCGTGTGCCCCCTGCTTCGCAGCGACCGGAACGACTCGCCGGCATCGATTGCACTGCCGCCCGAGGGGACGAGGAAGACGCACAAACCATTCTCACCAGGGGGATCTTCTGGTAAGAACAGCCGTCCCAGCGGTTCCTTGATTCTTCAAGTTTCCCGGCAGCTCTCCCGTCGTTCTGTGATGCATACCGTCTTTCGCGCATTCCGTGTGAACATATTCTATACCGTCTCATAGCACCTTTCGTACAATTCAACTCTCCTTCAGTCTCCAGACCGGATCTCTTCTCTTCGATTCCGATGCGGTTTTCGTTTCTCTTCTTGGCCATTCTCGTCTTCGTTTCTCTTTCCGGATGCGACCTCTCTTCGCCGTCGGATGACTCCGTATCCCCAAAGATTTTTGACGACGGCGACGCCTGGACCTACCGGATGCTGCGCACCCGAAATCTCTACGACGCAGCTGAAGTGGACACACTGCACGACGCCAAAGTTCGGGTGCGGGTAATCAATACGAACGCCCAGGTCAGAGGGAGGTCGGGCCTCGTGGAAGTTGAACGCTTCCCCGTAGGCCGTCCGGACTCCACCATCCGGGCCTGGTATCGACAGTCTGCCGACTCTCTATCGAGAGTAGCCTATATTCGTACACCTCCCCCCGTGCCAAATCCACTCTCCAAAGCTCAAAACGCGTTGGACGCCCAAAAATACCAGAACCAGTCTTTCTTCTCTCCCCGCCCCCCCACTGATGCCTCCACAGAGGTCGAACGCGACACGACCTTTTACACCCCTCCCATAACGCTTTTAAAGGCCCCTTTGGAAAAAGGAACTTCCTGGATCTTCTCCGAACTCCTCTCCGATACGAGCACTGTCACCGGACGTACGTCCATCGAGACGCCTGCCGGTCGATTCGAAACCGTAGAAATTCAGCGGGAATCCCCTGGCCTCTCTATTTCCATTTCTGACCACTATGGCCCTAACGGCCTCGTGCAGCAATCAGTCGTTGCCGATAGTGTCCAATTTCGAGACGCGAATGGAGAACAAGTCGGAAGCGGAATCCTCAAGTCTAAAACGACGCTCATTGAGTCCAGACCGTAACTGAGATCGGAAACGCGTTTGTAGATCCCGGCAACGTCGGCCCCGCTTATTGCGCCTCCCGCATCCCAGCAATACGTTAGGGGTGGAC
>CAYOWD010000231.1:0-6846 GCA_964407535.1 uncultured Salinivenus sp.
GTCTCGTCGTACGACTGGCCGAGGGCCGGCTCGGCAGCGGTCACAATACCGGCGATGGCGAGAACAAAAACGGCGGTCGCCTGCAGTAAGGATCTCAACATAACAACAATGAGGGGTGGAAAAATTTCGTAGTCAGTGCGAAAAGCACTACGGAACCGGTACTAGGACTGTACTCAGAATAGAAGCTAAGGGTTTGAGCGGATATAATCACATATCTGATAGAAATAAACTTTAACTTAAACTAAACATTGGGGGCGAAAGCGGGGGGGCGTAATTCGGCGGCTGCCGATTGGATCCGTTTTGGTCGATGGGGGATAGCCCTGTGGGGAATGGCGGAGAAGCCTACGAGGAAAGAGGTTTGGGGACCTCTACTCCCGGCTTTGGAGGTATGAGAGTTCCTCGGGCGGGTCCAGGGGCAACGTCAATCGTCTGTACGTTCTGAGTGGCAAAATTACTGTTTGGGTCATTGTGGAAAACTGCAATTTGGGGTTTCGTAGTTGGTGCGTCTGATAGAAGAAGCAACGGAATATTTGGGGGTAAATGTGTTCTGTAAGGATTGCAGAGCGCGACTGAGCGATTCGCCACACCAGTCAGGGCCTCTCTCTATCGAAGTGTGTTGCCCGCTCATTATCGCTGGGGATGGACAGGCGGAGATTGCCTCCAGCTACTGCTTCCGGCGGCGAGACCTTGAACACATCGGTTTCGAAAAGGCTCGGATTGCCTGAGGTGTGGCGCTTCCAGCGGGGAGATACGTTTGGTCTCGTGAGGCCGAACGGGTAGTGCCGGCTTCCCGGGGGCTTCTACATGGACGCGTACCGTGGGGACAATCGACATGGATTTATGCCGCAGGGGGCATATTGCAGTGTCAACGCTAATTTTGCGGACGGACGGGAGGAAAAAGACCCGTTGTCCGTTGCCGGTCAACAAACGGGTCGTGTTGCGTAATGCACCCCGGGAGCACTTCTTCGTTTCACTCAGGGCGCGTATTGCGTGAGATCGCATTCCATCTCGCAATTTTCACTATCCCCCGGTATCTGTATATTGACGGTTGACGCTGCAGTAGGAGCTTCAGCGGCTTCGACCGGTCGTGCGAGAGCTGGATGTTGACGGCGGTGCCGTGTCCATCATCGATCTGCCAACCCCCTGAATGGGGGGACGACGCAGAACCGTGAAGCCCGGTCTCGAATCGCAACGATAGATGGCTACGCACGTACACGCAGCACCACTACGAATGCCCCCGGTCGTTTATCTCTGCCGATTCTATGAGCACGTCCTCATATCCCTCCGCCAGCGCCACCGAGGATCGAATGGAGGCGCCGTCCTCATCCCATCGCATTCTTATTCTGGGCGGGGGCGAGGCGGGCCTTACGGCGCTCCAGTCGCTCGAAGAAACGCCGCTCATCTCCGAGGTGGCGCTCGTAGAGCCCTCGGCGCATCGGTACAATCAAGCTGCATGGATGAGTGTGGGGACGGAGGGCATGGACAAGGAACGCACTCGATCCGCGGAGGAGATCCCGGTGCCGTCGGAGGTCACGTGGCTCCGGTCCCCCGTGGCTCGTATTGACCCCAAGGCACAGGTTGTGACGATGGAGGACGGAACGGCGGTGGGCTACGAGTATCTTCTGGTGGCTCTCGGCACAGAAGTAAATTGGGACCGCATTCGCAATCTCCGGGAGAACTTGGGCGAAAACGGCATCTGCAGCGTCTACGGCTACGAGCAGGCGGAGCGGACCTGGGAGATGATTCGGAATTTTGAAGGCGGCCGCGCCCTCTTTACCGCGCCGTCGACCCCGTATAAAGGAGGCGATGCGCCCCTCGAAATCTTGCGTCGGACCGAACGGCTGTGGCGCGAGAGCGGGGTGCGAGACCGGACGAAGCTCTTCTTTACGACGGCTGCTCCGCGAGAGCTGGCGGGCGAGGCGTACGCGGAATTACTTGAACGGGACGCCGACGAACAGGGCGTACACGTGTACACCGGCTACGACCTTATTGAGGTGCGCCCGGCGTGCAGTGAGGCGGTGTTCACCGTGTCGAAGGGCAACTCTCAGAGCCAGGATGTCCTGTCCTACGACTTGCTTCACGTCGTGCCGCCCATGCGGCCGCCGTCCTTCCTCGAAGAGAGTGGACTGACGTATCGGGATGGGCCGATGAAGGGCTACCTGGAGGTTAGGCCCGACACGTTCCGGCACAAACGGTTCGATACCATCTTCGGCATTGGGGATGTCATTGGGGTGGAAGGGATCAAGACGGGCGACCGGGCGCGCAAGCAGGCAGCTGCCGTCGCAGACCGCATCCGGGACGCGGCCAGCTGAGCCGTTTCTGCGGGGGACGGTCCTCCTGCCTGTGCACAAACGGAGCCCCCTCCACTTGTTCGATCGTCTTCCCGACCACCTCCTGATACCGAATCCGGTTGAAGGAGTCGGGTATGAAAGTTCGTGGGTGTGTAGGCAATGTCCCGACTTGGCATCCCGACGGCTGTCGGGATTGCCTTTGTCGAGGTATGTGCTTGATGCCCATACGTTTGTGCCTATACCGACATTTTTGCAACCCAGGCGGATTTGGTATGACATCGCCTCCCGGAATTCGTACTACTGCGTCAGTTCCATTGCCTCGTCGAATTCGACGCCAACGAGTTTCGAGACGCCCTGTTCTTCCATCGTTACCCCGTACATGCGGTCGGAGAGGGCCATGGTCCGCTGGTTATGGCTCACCAGAATGAACTGCGTGTCCTCCTCAAAGCGCCGGACGAGGTTCATAAACCGTTCCACGTTGGCGTCGTCAAGCGGGGCATCTACCTCATCGAGCACACAGAAGGGGCTGGGCTTGACGAGGTAGATGGAAAACAGCAGCGCCGTGGCCGTGAGGGCCTTTTCGCCACTGGAAAGCTGATCGAGCGTCACCGGCCGCTTGCCGCGCGGCTTGGCGATGATCTCGATGGGAGAGTCGATGGGATCGTCCGGATCCTCCAGGCTGAGCTCGGCGGTCGCGCCTTCACCGAAGAGCTCGGTAAAGATGGTGCCGAAGCTGTCCTTGATCTGCTCAAAGGTCTCGAAGAAGCGTTCCGCCGCGGTTGTGTTAATCTCCTCAATCGTCTCAAGAAGCGTCTCCTCTGCCTCTTCCAGGTCCGTTTTCTGCTCCTGCAGGAAATCGAGGCGTTCTTTCTCCTCCTCGTATTCCTCAAGAGCAAGCGGGTTGACGTCGCCCAGCGCATTGATCGTGCCGCGCAGGCTTTTGACCTCCGATTGGGCGTCCGATTCGTCGAAGTCCGCGGGCACCTCCACCGGATCCTCCGAGAGGGTGCGGTCAAAGTCCGCCGCCACGCTCTCCACCACGTCCTGAATACGGGTTTCGACCTCCGCCAGCTCCACGGCGGCCTCGTTTTTCGCATCAAGGGCCTCTTCGCGTTCGGTGCGAAGGGAGCGGAGCGTCGATTCGACCTCTTCGATTTCCGACTTGGTGTCCGCCAGGGCCTGCTCGGCCGCCTCCACCTTCTCGTCGTGGGCCTCGCGCTCGTCGCGGATGGCGTCGATGGCCTCGTCGAGTTCGGTTTGCGCGTCGAGGGCCTCCTCGATGGTGGCCTCGTACTCCTCGATTTTCTGCGCGCGCTCCTCCGTACGTCGGTCGATCGCTTCGATCTCCTCCCGGGCGCGCTTCAGGTCCTGCTCCAGGTTGTCGAGCCGGTTCTGGGCCTCCACGGCGGCCACGTTGGCGTCGCTGTAGGCATCGGCCGCCGCCCGTTCTCGCTCCTCGGCGGCGTCCAGGGCCTCCTCGGCCTCGGACCGCTCCGCCCGGAGGCTCTTGACGGTGGCCTGTCCGTCCTCCACCTCGCTGCGAAGAACGTCCGTCTGTTCGGTGTGCTCGGCCAGCTCCGAGTCAATCTCGTCGGCCCGTTCGCGGAGCTCGGCGCGGCGCTCGTCAATCGATTCCCGCTCGTAGCGGAGCTGTTCGAGGTCCTTCTCCGCCTCGGCCAGCTGGGTCTCGGCGTCCTCGACGGCGGCGCGCGGCGTGTCGCGATCCACGGCGGCCAGGGCCTCGCGGGCCTCCTTGACCGTCGCCTCCTGTTCGGCACAGGCCTCCTGAAGGGCGGCCTGTTGCTCGCGGGCCTGTTCCAGCTGCTCGCGGCGCCCCAGCCGGCTGGCGGCGGGAGAGACGTCGTCGGTGCGGCTGCCGCCCCTCACGACGCCGCGCCCGTCCACCCACTCGCCCGTGGGCGCAAGGACCCGAACGGACTGCTCGCTGTGGGCGGCGGCCGCCTCGGCGTCGTCGAGCGTGTCGGCAAGGTAGCAGTCGTGCAGTAGCACGTCGGCCAGGGGGGCATAGGCGGCGTCGGTGGTGCGCACCTGTTCGCGAAGCGGTACCGTGCCGTCGGGGGCGGGGCCGGTGGGGAGGTCGTCGGGAAGATGGTCGAGGATGATGAACGAGGCCTGTCCCTGCTCGTCGTCGCGGAGCCGGCGGATCGCGGCCCGGGCCTCCGCGGCGGTCGACACCACAATGCAGGACGCCAGGTTTCCGAGCGCCGCGTCGAGGGCCACCCGTACCTCGTCGTCGCAGGCCAGCACGTCGGCCACCGTCTTCAGGTCGTCCAGCCCCCCGTCCGTGGCGAGGTACTGCACGGCGTCCGACAGTTCGTCGTAGCTCGACACGAGGCCCTCCAGCAGGTCCACCTCCGCCTCGGCGGCGTCGCGCTGCCGCTCCAGCTCCTGAAGCCGGTCGGCGGCCTCCGCCAGGGTCTCCTCGCGGGCCTCGTACGTCGCTTCAGCCTCGTCGAGAGCGGCCTGCGCCTCGCCGAGCTCCTCCTTCATCGCATCCCGACGCCGCCGCGTGTCCGCAATGCGTTGGTCGAGATTCTCGGCCTTCTCGTCCAGTTCCTCCAGCTGCCGGGCCACACGGGTCTGTTCTTCCTCCAGCATCTCCTGTCGGTTCGTGTGCTGGTCGAGTCGGCGTCGCCGTTCGGCCTGCTCGTCGGCGGCCGTCTCGGCCTTCTTCCGAAGTCGCTGGACCGTCTCGCGGAGATCGGCGGCGGCCGCCTTGGCGTTGTCGCGTTCCTCTCGGGCCTCGTTGAGGGCGGCCTCGGCTGCCTCCAGCTCGGGCCGTGCCTGCTCGATGCTGCTTTCGAGCCGCTGAATGCGGTCGGCCAGCTCCTCGCGTTGCTGGGCGGCCTCTTTCTGCGCCTGTTCGGCCTCGTCGCGGTCCTCGCGGGCCCGGGTCAACCGTTCGCGTTGCAGGCGCTGATCGGCCTCCAGCTCGCGCATCTGAGCGCGGTGCTCCTGCAGGGCTTCGCGCCGTTCTTGCAGGGTCGTCTCCTGTTCGGCCAGCGTGGCGCGTAGCGACTGGAGTCGCTCCTCCGTATCGGCTTCCTGTTCCGCAAGGGCCTCCGCCCGCTCGGCGTGCTCGGCCTCTTGGGCCTGAAGCGTCTCCTGCTGCTCCAGGAGCCGGTCGTATTCGACCTGCGACAGCAACAGCTCCAGGCGCTGGAGCCGCTCTTCCGCGTCCTGGTATCGCTCGGCCTTCTCCGCCTGTTTCTCCAGGCGCTCGACCTGCGTGCTGACCTCATCGGTAAGGTCGCGGATGCGTTCCAGGTCGGCCTGGTTGTTGTCGAGCTTGCGGAGGGCCTGCCGGCGGCGCTTCTTGTAGCGCGTGATCCCGGCCGCTTCCTCGAACATGCGGCGCCGGTCCTCCGTGGAGCCGGACACCAGCTCGTCAACCATCTTCAGCTCGATGACCGAGTAGGCGTCGGCCGCCATGCCTGTGTCCATGAAGAGGTCGGTGATGTCCTTGAGGCGGCACTGCGTGCCGTTCATCAGGTACTCCGAGGTGCCGTCGCGGAAGAGGCGACGCCCGATCGTGACCTCCGAGTACTCCGTGGGCAGCACGCCGTCGGTGTTTTCAATGGTGAGCTCCACCTCGGCCATGCCGAGCGGGCGCCGGTCGGAGGTGCCGTTGAAGATGAGGTTTTCCATCTTCTCGGAGCGAAGTACCGTGGGACGCTGCTCGCCAATGACCCATCGAATCGCGTCGACGATGTTGGACTTCCCGCATCCGTTGGGACCGACGATGGTCGTCACCCCGGGACCGAACGAAAGCGTGGTGGTATCGGCAAAGCTCTTAAAGCCCTGCAGTTCGAGTTTGGTGAGGTACATGTACCCGATGGTTCGTCGGCAAAAGTGAACTCCACATCCCTGTCAGCTCGTTCGTTTTTCCGAGACAGACCTATTGCATATCGCGTATTTCGTGGTGCCCTTACGCACTGCGCCCCACACCCCGTCTCCGCCCTCTCAGCCTGACAGGGAATCCGTCTCGCCCGACAAGGATTCGGAAAAGAACCGATTGAGGGCCGAGGCGAGATTGGTTTAAGTAAAGAGGACGACTGCCGTTTTGCAAACCAGACGCGCCGCTTAAAAATCCCGGATTCCCGCCGTCTCGCAACGAATCCTTGTCCCCAGCTCCAAGAATTCCGTTATTGATTCAGCCGAGGCTCGTCTCAGAATCCGAGCCGAAGCAGAAGCGCCCACGTCCGCGTCTCCCCGTCAGACGGAAATGGGGCTTCAGAAAACGGCTGGGTCTCTACGTCGCCGGCGACATCCCGCAGGCCCCACGTCCGTCGCACCGTTAGGTGGATCCGTTGATCGCGAATCGGAATGGTCGCTCCGATTCCCGTCACCACTCCAGCATTGACCCGGCGATAGAACGAGACCCCGGTGCGGAGCGCTGCGTTGAGGTCTCCCCCGCCCGGCGTTTGACGCTCAAAGAGCTTGACGGCGCCGAAGCCCCCCACCTCTCCGTGAAGGACGAAGGACCGCACGGAGGGCGTTTCCAGACGTACCAGCAGGGGAAGCTCAAGGTATC
>CAYOWD010000232.1:0-1083 GCA_964407535.1 uncultured Salinivenus sp.
ATCGGGGTGGGGGAGGACCACGCTGCTGAGCCTTGTGGGGGGGCTCTACGGACGGTCCAGCGGCACCATCAAAGTCGATGGTACGGATATCACGAAGCTCGACGATGTTGGGCGTCGTAAGTACCGGGCCCGTGAGACGGGGTTTGTCTTCCAGTTTTACAACCTGATGCCAACGCTGACGGGACTAGAAAATGTAGAGCTGGGTCTCGAATTCCTATCTCTATCAGCGGAGGAGCGGCGGGACCGGGCCTACGAATTCCTAGAGCGTGTGGGACTGGCCGAGCATGCTGACAAGTATCCGAGTCAACTTTCTGGTGGGCAGCAGCAGCGCGTTGCCGTGGCTCGGGCACTGGCGCGGCGTCCCAAGCTCCTTTTGGCTGACGAGCCGACAGGCAATCTGGATGAGGATGCGGGTAATCAAGTCTTTAATCTCATCAAAACGTTGCAGCGCGAGCAGAAAACCACCTGCATTATGGTGACGCACGACCTGCGACAGGCCGAGTCCACAGACCACATGTTTCGATTACAGCGAGGGCGTGTGGAAAACCCGGAGAGGGAATCCGAGGTCACGGTCGGGTAACGGCGGCCTCTCGCTAGATGCTGAGGATCAAAATCTCGACGACGAATGATTCAGCGGATTGGATTTCGAGAATTGAAACGAGTCTGGGGACGTGCGCTGCTGCTGGGGCTGCTTCTTATGCTCACGGCGGCACTTCTCGGTGGAGGGTTTCTGGCGACGGAGAGCCTATACAATACACGCGACGCTGTGAGCGAGCGGCTACACCTTGCTGATCTCAGCGTTGAGTTTGTCCCCGCGACCCCGTCAGAGATGCCCGCGATGGCTTCTCTTCGGGACATTGACGGCGTCCAGTACGTCAGCCGGCGCTATGTCTCGTACGGCTTCATCGAACGGGCGAACGACGAGCCATTTCCTGTCCTGATCGTCTACCTTGAGCCCGATGACCATCCGTCGGTCAACGATGTGCAGGTACTGGAAGGGGAATACCTGGAGCCAGGGCGGTCCGAAAAAGCAATCATCCACCGCTCCTTCGCGAAGAAAGACTACATCGGGATCGACAGTAC
>CAYOWD010000232.1:1093-4784 GCA_964407535.1 uncultured Salinivenus sp.
GGTCGTGATGCGAGACGTGACCGAACGGAACCGGCGCGAACGCCGGCGCGTTCCCGACCGAGTTCACCGTTGCGGGTGTTGGGCAATCACCAGAATTTCTGATCCCAACGTCGAATCCGAACACGCTCATTCCTTCAAAGGGTTCCCTCGGCATTATATACGCGTCGCGTCAAAAGCTCGACCAGACGTTCGTTGACACGCTTTACAATCGTTTGACTTTCCGATACACAGACGATGCCGATCCGCAGGAAGTGAAGAATCGGGTCTTAGCGGCTTTGTCAGGGATACAGGTGGAGTCGGTGCAGCCACGGTCACAGAACTTCGGTTACCGGTACTTAACCGAGGATCTGAAGGGATTCTACATCTTTTTCCCGGCGACGGCAGGTATCTTTGCTCTGTTAGCATGTATCGTCATCTTCGTGACGATCCGACGCCTGCTTTCCAACCGCCAACGCGAGATCGGAAGTATCGAGGCGATGGGCTTTTCACCGCGATCCATTGCGGGCAGTTACCTCATCGTTACGTTGGCCCCAGCGATTCCCGCCGCGCTGTTCGGCGCCGTCGGTAGCGTCGTTCTTGGCCAGTACATTGCCTCCGCGTACGCGGGTGTTGTGGGACTCCCTGACGTGGTGATGGTGTATCCGTGGTGGACGTTCACGATCGCTATCGTCAGTGCGCCCGTCGTGGCGATTGTGGGCACGCTTTGGCCTCTTCGTCACCTATTTGAGTTGGAGCCATTGGAAGCATTACGGGGTCGTGGAACGGTGCAGTTTGGCCCGCTTCCAGGTTCCATCGAACGGGTTGTACAGAGCCTTCTTCCGACCAACCGACTCGCGTTTCGGAATCTTTTCCGTCGGGCCGGGATGACGTTCGCAACCGTCTTGCTTGTGGCCCTCGCTATTGGTCTGCCTGCGTCGGTTCAAAGCTCATTTACATCATGGATCGGGTGGATCGATGAGACAATGGAGGCGCAGAAGTACGACCTGATGGTTTCCTTCAAGGTGCCGGTGGACTCGACCTACGCCCGGCGCGCTATCGAAACGGAGGGCGTCAGGGATGTGTCGCCGTACATTTCGGGCTACGGTGAGGTGACGGCTCAGTCGGGCAAACCCACAGACATGCGAATCGTCGGCAAGCCCGCCGACTCACGTTTGCATAAGCTTCCTATTATGCGTGGCCGTTGGTTCAAAAGCAATGACAGCCGTGAGATCGTCGTCAACAAAAACGATCTCTTTGGCGGTCTCTTACCGCCCGTTGGTAACGAGGTTACCGTCGAGGGAGAAAGTACCGAATATCGCTTGGAAGTAGCGGGCTGGGCTAATGAGATTAGCATTGGCACCGTGTATGTTCCGTTGGAGACCGCACGCAAGATTCTTGACAAGCCGGACGAACTTACCGGATTTGCTGTGAGCGTTGAAGACGGGGCGTCAATCGGGAAGGTACGCGATCGGCTTTTGAGCAACGAGATTGTTGCGAACGTGCAGGGACGGGTGGAAATTGCAAACGCGATGAAGGAGTACATGGCCTCATTTGATGTAATCATCGATCCGCTTATCGGCATCAGCGTGTTGCTATCTGTGCTTTTTCTAGCGACAGTGCTGAGCATCCTGCTGCTGGAACGCGATAGCGAATATGCAACGCTGCGGGCCATGGGGGTCTCGGGGTCGTCGCTCTTTCGAATGATTGGCATTGAGGTGGGCGTAGTGACCCTGGCAGCGACGTTGCTGAGTGTGGCGGTCTGGATTGGTCTCGCTGCCGTCTTTCGATACCTGATGGCGCTGGCATGGATTGATGCTGGTCTGCACCTAATGCTCAGTGACTTCCTTGCAGTGGCTGTTCCATCGGTGGTATTCCTGCTTCTCGCAGCGGTACCGGGCGCATGGCGTCTGCTGCATATTGATCTCACGCGCAGTTTGCATCAGCGCGCCTTCGGGTAATTAGTTCTGGCCCGACGCGTGCTTCTACACAACCTTGTTGACACTTCTTCCAATTCCATGAATCGAGCATATCTCTTTCCCGGACAAGGTTCGCAGTTTGTCGGTATGGCAGATGGGCTCTGGGAGGCCTACCCCGACCTTGTCGAGAGTGCGAATGAGGTGCTTGGGTACTCGCTGCCGCGCCTGTGCCTAGAGGATCCGAGTGGCATGCTCGACGAGACGCAGTTCACCCAGCCGGCCCTCTACGTTGCTTCGACGTTGCACTACCGGCGAGAACTTGAAGAGAACGGTCCACCGGATATACTGGCGGGGCACAGCCTTGGAGAATATAACGCACTGCAAGCGGCGGGCGTGTTCGATTTCGAGACGGGACTGCGTATGGTCGAAAAACGCGGGGCCGTGATGGGGCAGGTGACCGGTGGAGGCATGGCCGCAGTAATAGGAATGACTGCCGACGCCGTCCGTGACGTACTGAGAGAGCACGACCTCGATGGGTTGGAGTTGGCGAACGACAACGCACCGGAGCAGGTGGTTCTGTCGGGCCTGGCCGAGCAGGTGAAAGCCGCCGAGCCGATTTTCGATGCGACAGATTGTGAAGCGTACATTCCGCTTCGGGTCAGCGGGGCATTCCACTCATCACTCATGGAAGATGCACAGGAGACGTTCTCGGCGTATCTGGATGGGGTTTCGTTCAGCCCGCCGACGATTCCCGTTGTGTCGAACGTTGAGGCACGCCCGTATGCTCCTGATCGCATCGCTGAGACGTTAGGGCGGCAGATGACGCATCTGGTGCAGTGGACTGAAACGATTCGCTACATGATGGGACAGGGCGTTGACACCTACGTAGAAACCGGGCCCGGAGACACGCTGACGAAACTTGTCGATCACATCCAGACGGAGTGCACCCCGCTCGACGTGTCGCACCCGTTGGGCGATGCGGGGCCGTCTCGTGTGTCGGACGGCGCTTCTGTACACGCTTCGTCTACGCCACGAGGGAAATCCGATGCCGGACAGCGCAACGCTGAGATAACGGCCGAGACGCTCGGGAGCGCGGCGTTTAGGAAGGCGCACGGCACGAAGTACGCCTACATGTCCGGTGCGATGTATAAGGGGATCGCTTCCCCTGAGCTTGTTGCGCGCATGGCAAACGCCGGCTTCATAAGTTCGCTAGGCACTGGCGGGTTGTCACTCGAAGAAATCGAGGAAGCCATTCGTTTCATCCAGGCCAATACCGATGATGCGCCCTTTGCTGTCAACCTGCTTTGCAATCTCGACGATCCGGAGCTAGAAGATCAGACCGTCGAGTTGTATTTGAAGCATGATGTTCGGACCGTTGAGGCGTCAGCGTACATGCAGGTAACCGCGCCGCTGGTTCGCTACCGTGCCACCGGTCTTCGCCGTGCCGACGATGGCAGTGTCATCGCACCAAATCAGATCATTGCTAAGTTATCGCGTCCCGAGGTGGCCGAGGCGTTCATGCGACCGGCACCTGATCGGATCGTCGACCAGCTTGTACGCAACGGACGCATCACCGAACGCGAAGGGGAACTCGTCCGCGAGATTCCACTCGCTCGCGATGTCACTGTTGAGGCTGATTCCGGAGGGCACACCGATAAAGGCAACGCTTACGTCCTGATGCCCGCCATGCTGCAGCTTCGGGAAAAAGTCGTACGCGAGGAAGACTACGATGAACCGATTCGTGTCGGTGCTGCCGGGGGGATCGGGACCCCCCAATCAGCCGCCGCTGCTCTCAT
>CAYOWD010000232.1:4794-6831 GCA_964407535.1 uncultured Salinivenus sp.
CTCATGCTTGGAGCCGACTATCTTGTCACAGGATCGATCAACCAGTGCACGGTTGAGTCGGGCATGAGCGATGCCGTTAAGGACTTGCTCCAGGACGTTAACGTACAGGACACTGCCTATGCCCCAGCGGGCGACATGTTTGAGATCGGGGCCCAGGTGCAGGTGCTCAAAAAGGGCGTGTTTTTCCCGGTACGGGCAAACAAGCTGTACGATCTATACCAGCGTTACGACGCCATTGAGGAGATTCCAGCCCAGACTCGTGAGCGGATCGAGGAGAAGTACTTCCAGCGCAGCTTCGATGCTGTATGGGAGGAAACGCGTGACTATTATGCCGAGAATCACCCGGACATCCTGAAGAAAGCCAAGCAGAATCCGAAGCAGAAAATGGCGCTCCTCTTCCGCTGGTACTTCGTTCATAGCACACGTCTAGCGTTGGAAGGGGATCCCGAAAATCAAGTCGATTTCCAAGTGCATACTGGTCCTGCACTTGGGGCATTCAACCAGTGGGTAAGCGGGACCGAGCTGGATGATTGGACGAATCGTCACGTCGACGAAATCGCTCAGCATCTCTTAAAAGCGACAGCCCAAACAGTGTCGCAGCGGTACGACGCAGTTAGCAAAGAATCGACGGCTTCCCCTGCGTCGGTTCGAGCTCAGTAATGTGACTCATTGGTCGTGCCTGAGGGAAATAGCTCCCCTGAAGTTCGCTCTTTCTCCTGCGATTTCTTTTCTCCGTTGATCTCTGTTCTTCATGTCTTTCGATACTGCTCCTATGTCGTCCGAGACGGATTCGCCCCGGCATCCGGAGGGGGCTTGCATTCACCAGTTGTTTGAGAAGCAGGCGCATACGCGGCCCGATGCCGTTGCGCTCACCGAAGAGGGAGAACATCTTCAGTACGGCGCCTTGAACGCTCGGGCCAACCGTGTCGCCCACTACCTTCGCGGGAAGGGCGTCACTTCCGGCGATCTGGTCGGATTGTGCACTGACCGGTCGATGGATACGGTAGTGGGAATCTTGGGGATTCTGAAGGCCGGCGCGGCGTACGTTCCGCTCGATCCGGCGTATCCACGCGAGCGGATTCATCACATGGTGAAGCAATCCGATGCGTCTGTGGTGCTTGCCCACAAGAAGTGGGGAGAGCATTTCGATACCCTTGAGACGGACGTGGCGTGTTTGGAGGACAACGCCATTGCGTCGATGTCCAGCGACGTGCCAGACGTGGTTCATGACGATGATCAGCTCGCCTACGTCATTTTTACGTCGGGATCTACGGGAAAGCCGAAGGGGGTGCAGGTAACGCACCGCAACGTCGTTCGGCTTTTCAGTGCAACCGACCGGTACTACAGCTTCGACGAAGACGATGTCTGGGCGCTATTCCACTCCTTCTCGTTTGACGTGTCAGTTTGGGAGATCTGGGGAGCACTGGCACATGGGGGACGCCTCGTGATCGTTCCGTACAAAACGAGCCGATCTCCACGCAGCGTCTTTGATTTGCTGGTGGATGAGGAGGTCACCGTGTTCAACCAAACGCCGACGGCGTTCCGTCAATTCCAGGGTGTCGATACCACCCCTGAGGAGGACGCACAGCTCGCCCTACGCCTAATCATTTTCGCCGGGGAAGAGCTTCGGTTCGAGATGCTACGTTCGTGGTTCGACCGTTTTGGGGATCGTCGTCCTCACCTCGTCAACATGTATGGCATCACCGAAACGACTGTCCATGCCACGTACTACCGTGTTACGGAGGAAGATGTTGACCGATCGGTAAGTCTCATTGGAACGGCGATAGACGATTTATCGATCCACCTGCTTGATGAAGAGATGCAGCCGGTGGATGATGGAGAAGAGGGAGAGATCTACGTCAGCGGTCCCGGTGTAACGGCAGGATACATCAACCGGTCCGATCTCAATGAGGAGCGATTCTTGGAGGATCCATTCAGCGACGAACCGGATCGTAGAATGTACAAGTCGGGCGATCTCGCTCGACGCCGTTCGGACGGTACGCTCGAATACCACGGGCGTATCGACAAACAAATTAA
>CAYOWD010000233.1:0-6798 GCA_964407535.1 uncultured Salinivenus sp.
TTACCCGAATCCTTCAACCGGATTCGGTATGACATCTATTGGAACGGGGCAGGCGGCCTGTCATACCAGCTCCGCGATCTCCGTTGGGGAGGTGCGGATGCCGCTTGCGAGGCGTAGACCGATCGGTCTGGGGGGGCTATCTGAAGAGGGAGAAAGCCGAAAAGCTGAGAAAAGAGTACGTCATCGGATTCCGTCCCAGAATGTTGGAATGCTGGTAAGACCGTCCACGTCCATCCGGCTCCCCAACTGCGTAGCCCCAAGTCCACTCGTAGTGTCCTTGCCCCTCCAGGGCGGGCGCCAGTAGCGGCGACGCCACACTTGGAGGACTAAGACGAGCGTCGTCTATCGCAGACAACTGCACGCGAGCCCCTTCTCAGGCCTCTTCCTCGCAGGTGATTTCCGTTGTGGACACTTCCCGCGTCGCCGCAGTGAGCCTATTTGTGAAAGCCGCCTGGGCGGCAGGTCCACGGTGCCTGCGTCCGATCTTGAGCTTCACGCCTCGCCTTTTGAGCTGATGGAGGTGCAGAGCGTCCTATGTTTGCGTGGTGGACATCCTGCTCTTCAGAAAGAGAGACGTTTTACCTTCTACGCCGGCAACGCCACTCGGATTCTGTATCGGGCGTTCCCGGCCCGGTCAGCGCCTGTGGTACAACAGGTCGCGGGGGAGGCCGTCTTCAAGTGGCGGGGGGCTGCGCAGGATGGCACTTATACGCCGAAATATTCCCCGCAGGAATTGCCGGAAAAGATGAGCGCGGTGGGCCGAATGCCGGAAAACGCCTCCCTTCTACAAGCGACCCGACCCGAAACCGGAGGGGGAGCCCAGTCCGCAGTCTGAGAAGGAAGACGAGCCCGACGCTCCGAAGGAACCGGCCGAAATCGGGAAAGCGATCTGGACGGGAAAACTCATCAGGCCGAGGAGGAGGCTCAGATCCACAGTCTTGAGAGCGTTTTGCTGGAGGGACTTCGGATTTTTATGTTCGCCGCCGGTACTTGAAAGATGTCTCCTCCTCGAAGAAGCGAAAGCGATATCTGAAAGTGTTTTCACGACTGATCCCAGGTTCTCTGCCGAACAAACTCTGGAGGAGTACTAAAAGGGCGCCGGTTGATTGAAATCCTAATCAGAGGGGGAAAGGAACGCTTCGGGCTCGTGGGGGATCGGTAGGGAGCCTTCAACCTCGTGATTTTTGTTCTGTCCTCCCGGTGCCGAGTCAGCTGCATATTGACGGTTGACGCCACAATACCTTCACACCTACGCACATACACTCCCGAATCCTTTAGCTGGATTCAGGATTACTAGTGACTGCGGAGTCGGTGTGAGAACCTTTCTGATCAAGCGGAGGGATCCCGGCACCCGTGGGGAGCGGAATGTCCCGCGCGCAATTCGTCATTCGGCACTCGCCATTCATCACTGTCATGTATCCGCGCGTCAGCGACCTCTTTCGGGACCTGTTCGGGATCGAGTTTCCCATTCCCATCTACTCGTTCGGCATGCTGGTCGCCCTGGCCATTCTGGTCGGGGCCTGGCTCGGGCGGAAGGAGCTGGACCGCATGTACAAAAACGGCGAGATTGACGGGGTGCGCATCGACGAAGGGCCGAGTCCGGGCCCCACCGAGGCCAGCCCGTCGGTGCTGGTGGGCACGATCGCCATCATTGCCGCCGTCGCCGGCGTGATCGGGGCCAAGCTGTTTACGATCCTCGGCAATTCCGGGCGCTTTCTGCTCGACCCCGCCGCCGTACTCTTCTCCACCGGCGGCCTCACCTTCTACGGCGGGTTCCTCGTGGGCCTCGGGGCGGCGGCCTGGTACGTCCGCCGACAGGGCCTCTCGATTCCGCACGTAGCCGACGCGTCGGCCCCGGCACTGATGCTTGCGTACGGCATTGGGCGCCTCGGCTGCCACCTGGCCGGGGACGGCGACTGGGGCATCGCGGCCGATCCGGCGGCCAAGCCCGACGGGCTCCCCATGTGGCTCTGGGCGGAAACGTATCCACGAGCCATCATCGGCCCGCCCGAGCAGCCCGTGTATCCGACCTCGCTCTACGAAGCCCTTGCGGCCGCGCTGCTCTTTGCCGTCCTCTGGGGCCTGCGCCGGCATGCGTTTCGGGCCGGCTGGCTCTTTTCGCTCTACCTCGTGTTCAACGGCGTGGAGCGGTTCCTCATCGAAAAGATCCGCGTCACCCCCGAGTATCACCTCTTCGGCATGACGCCCACGCAGGCCGAGATCATTTCCGTGGGCCTCGTCATGGCCGGGCTCGTTGGATTGAAACGCACCTGGGAGCGGGAGCCGTGATGCGTGAGAACCCGTAGCAGGAGGAGGCGAACCGATCACGCATCACGCGTCACGCATCAAACGTCAGTCGTCGCACTCAAGAACGACAGCCCCGAGGGGCGGCAGCGTGAGTTCGAGGGACTGGTCGCGGCCGTGTTGGTCAACTGCCTGGGTGTGCACGGCCCCGTCGTTGCCGACGCCGCTGCCGGCGTACAGGTCGCTGTCGCTGTTGAGCCGTTCGTGCCAGAGGCCGGGCGTGGGCACGCCGATGCGGTAGTTCTCCCGCACCACCGGCGTGGCGTTGAGGACGAAGATGAGCGATTCATCGCCCCCGAGGCGCCGGTAGGCCAGGATGCTGTTCTCTCGATCGTCGTACGAGATCCATTCGAACCCGTCCTGGTGGTCGTTCCAGAGGGCCGGATGGCTCGTGTACAGGTCGTTGAGGTCGCTGACCCAGGACATGAGGCCCTTGTGCAGCTCGTGCTCGGTGAGCCACCACTCCAGCTCCTCGTCGTGGTTCCACTCATGGTACTGGCCGAACTCATTCCCCATGAAGAGGAGGTTCTTTCCAGGGTGGCCGAACTGATGGGCGTACAGGAGGCGGAGGTTGGCGGCCTTTTGCCAGTCGTCGCCCGGCATCTTGCCCCAGAGCGACTCTTTGCCGTGCACCACCTCGTCGTGGGAGAGGGGAAGGGCGTATTGTTCGGAGAACGCCCAGCTGAGCGTCCAGGTGAGGTCGCCGTGGTGATACTTGCGGTGGACCGGCTCCTTGCTCACGTATTCGAGGGTGTCGTGCATCCACCCCATATTCCACTTGTAGAGGAAGCCGAGGCCGCCGTGCTCGGTGGGCGTCGTGACGCCGGGCCAGGCCGTGGATTCCTCGGCCAGCATGATGGCCTCGGGGAATTCCTCGTAGACGTGCTTGTTGGTGTCCTGCAGCAGGCTGATGGCCGCCAGGTTTTCGCGGCCGCCGTGAATGTTGGGCGACCAGTCGCCCTCGCGGGAGTAGTCGCGGTACAGCATCGAGGCCACGGCATCCACGCGGAGCCCGTCTACGTGGTATTTCTCCATCCAGAAGAGGGCGTTGGAGATCAGGAAATTCCGGACGCCGTTCTTGCCGAAGTCGAAGACGCGGGTGCCCCAGTCCGGATGCTCCCGCATGAGCGGGTCTTCGTACTCAAAGAGGTGCGAGCCGTCGAAGTAGGTGAGGCCCTGGTCGTCCGTCGCAAAGTGGCCGGGGACCCAGTCCATGATGACCCCGATGCCGCGCTGATGGAGGTAGTCGATGAGGTACATCAGGTCCTCCGGGTCGCCGTAGCGGAAGGTGGGGGCGTAGTAGCCCAGAATCTGGTAGCCCCAGGAGCCGTAGAACGGGTGCTCGGCCAGCGGCAGAAACTCGACGTGGGTAAAGCCGAGTTCCTCGACGTGGTCGGCCAGCGGTTCGGCAATCTCGCGGTAGCCGAGCGACTCGCCGCGTTGTTTGTGGCGCCAGGAGCCGAGGTGCACCTCGTAGACCGAGAGGGGGGCGTTGATGCCGCTGGGGCCCTGTCGAGTGTCCATCCACTCGTCGTCCCCCCAGTCGTAGCCCTCAATGTCGCGGATGATGGCGGACAGGCCCTCGTAGGTGTTCTGGGACGGGGCCTCCATCTGAAACGCGTATGGGTCAGTGCGGTCATGCCATTCTCCGTTGGCGCGGAGGTGGTACTTATACTTCTGACCCGGCGTTGCGCCTTCCACGTAGCCTTCCCAGAGCCCGCCCTCGCGGCGCTCCAGGGGGTTGCGGCCAAAGGTCCAGTCGTTGAAGTCGCCCAGCACCTCCACCTCGTCGGCGTTGGGGGCCCACACGGCAAACCAGGTGCCGTCGTCATCTGGATGGGCCCCCATGCGCTCGTAGCTGTGGGTGTGGGTGCCTTCTTTCCAGTAATAAATGTCGTCGTCCGTGAGGTGGGGCATAGAAAGGGAATCGGCGGAATTCAAAGAGGGAATGTACGAGGAAGAGTCCGGTGCGTGGGATCACCGGATAACCGTGCGGGTAGCGGAGAAGATAACTGTTGCGAGACGATTGTGTCAACGATGCCAGCTTACTGATACGTGAATGGGTTTCTTTCTAAAGACAACTCCGACTATTGGCATACCACGGTCCCCACCAAACAAAAGAGAACGTTTACCTACCTGTGCACGGATCAGTATTTCCGGGGCGATCACGTGTTAAATCGTGGATCGGGCGATGGACGGGTTCGCATCGTGCATCACAAACCGTGACCGGCTGCGCCGCGGCTTTTCCGGCTTCGCGCATGCCGATTGCCTCAAGTGGAGGGGGGCACAGCCGCCTGGACATACAGGGGGATCGACGTACGGCAGTCTGCTAGGACTGCAGGTCCACGGGGGCGGGGTCGTCGGTCTGGAGCAGGCGGTGCAGCCCGCGGAGCGGCAGCCATGCCCAGTTGGGGCGGTGGTTGAGCTCGTACCGGGTCTCGTAAATGGCTTTCTGGAAGAGATAGCCCCAGAGGTAGGCGTAGCGCTCCGGAGCCGAGGGGAGGAAGTCGGCGTCCTCGGCGGTGTCGCCGTACGCATTGAGGAGGGTGACCTCCGACCAGCGCAGCAGTGAATCGATCCAGGGGGTGTATTCGGCGTCGCAGTCCGTGTGGTCGTCCCAGGCGGCGAAGACGGCGTATTCGATGGAGCGCAGCATGCCGGCCACGTCGCGAAGGGCGTTGTCGCGCCGGCGTCGTTCGTTGAGGGGCCGCGCGGGCTCGCCCTCAAAGTCGAGGATGTAGAAGTCGCCTTCGCTGCGAAGCAGCTGGCCGAGGTGATAGTCGCCGTGGACCCGAATGCGGTCGTGTTTGCCCTCCAGCTCCGCGAGGATCTCCAGGCGGTTCTCCGCGGTCGTCCAGGCGGCCGAGGTGGGCCGTTCGTCATCCGAGAGGTGATCTTGTCGGGCAATCAGATCGCGAGTCTGTTCCATCTCCGTCCGGAGTCGGTCGGCCAGGACCTGGCCGGCATCGTCGGGCGCCTCCTGCGGGCGGAGGTCCTCGGCGTCCGCTTTGGCAAGCGCCCGGTGCATCTCAGCGGTGCGCACCCCCAGCACGCGGCTGAGCGAAATGATTTCCGGGGCCACTTCTTCGAGCCACACGGGGACCGAGGCGTCGGCGGGCGGGTCCGTCGCCCAGTTTTCAATGTTAGCCGGGGTCCCGCCGGCGCGGGCCTGCTCGCGCGGGAATGTGGAGTTTGCGACGCGGTCGAAGAAGCGGGAGGCCGCCGAGAGCGCGTAGCTCCAGCCGTCCGATTCGACCGGCAGGGCTTCCTGCAGGACGCCCAGCGTGTACTGGCGCTTGGCCCGTCGAAAGTCGATGGTTCCGTGCAGGCGCGGGGCAAACTTAAAGCCCACGTTCGTCAGGTGATTCAGCAGCTCCTTCTCCGGATTGGGGCCCTGTTCAAGCCGGCGGTAGATTTTGAGGAAGTAGTCGTCGTTGACAACGGCGGCGGTGTTGCTCTGCTCGCCGGTGAACAGCTCGATCGTCTCCGGTGTCTCGCCCTCGGCGGCATCGGACGTTTCGGCCTCGTACACGCCCTTGAGCGATCGGCCCTTGCTGCCCTGCTGCCACCAGTTGAAGAGGGTGGACCAGAAGTCGGTGTGAATCGTGGCGTCGAAGAGGAGGCGCCGTTCGTCGGTGTCGTCGATCTCCAGCCAGGCCAGAGCGGCGTCGGGGCGATCCTGGAGGAGCGACGCAGCCTCTTCCTCCGGGGCCGGCATGAGCGGCAGCGTGTAGAACGATTCGGTGTCCTCGTACTCGACGCGCAGGACGGAGATGTAGACGATGGGGTCGGTCCCCAGGCGCACTGCGTCTTCCACCTCCACGTCGACGATGATTTCCCCCTTGGCCCCAAACCAGCGCTGATCGGTCAGGAAGTCCGGGAGAAGCGACTCAAGCTGTTCGGGGCCGCGTCCCTGGGCCATGGTGGGCACCAGCAGGTTTTGCAGGCCCTCCGCGACCGGCAGCACGGGTAGCTTGTGGCCGTCCGGGCCCGTCTCGGCCTTGCGGAGGCCGTATTCCTGCTGCTCCTCCTGCACCGCCTCTTCGGGCACGAGCTTGAACCAGTAGAAGTGGTGCGGGGCAATCATGACGTGGTAGTCGTCCTCCTCGATGGCCGGGAAGGGCGACTGTCCGAACAGCTCCACCGGCACCAGGCCCTCCAGGTCGTCGCGAGCCGGAATCTCAGTGGACTGCACGTACCGGGACAGGTTGACCACGACGAGAATTTTCTCGCCCTCGTACTCCCGCAGGAACGCGAGGATCGACTGGTTCTCGACGGGAAGAAGCTCAAAGCTCCCGCGGCCGAAGATTTTCTTGTGCTGCTGTCGCAGGCCGATGAGGCGGCGGGTAAAGTGGAGGAGGGAGTGGGGGTCCTCCTCGGCGTTTTCCACATTGACAAACTCGTAGCTGTACGGGCCCCGGTTGATGGGGGGCATGAACAGCTTGTGGTGCGGCGCCCGCGAGAAGCCGCCGTTCTTGTCCGGGCTCCACTGCA
>CAYOWD010000234.1:0-6718 GCA_964407535.1 uncultured Salinivenus sp.
TTCGGGTGGATCTGGCGGACATCGTAGTTGTCCACGGCTGTGCGGCGCTCGTCGATTGGGCGGTCGGGGGCGGGAACAGGCATGACAGGGGAGAATCAAGGACAATCAGTTGGAATTGGGAGACGAGGAGGCATTTTCAATTGCGGCTCGGAGTTTTTCGTAGGTGGTGGAGAGGTCTTCGGGGAGGACCCGGGTCTCGGCGGTCGTGGACATGAAATTGGTGTCTCCGTCCCAGCGCGGCACGACGTGCATGTGCAGGTGTTCGGGAATGCCGGCGCCCGCGGCGGCGCCCAGGTTCATTCCTACGTTTACGCCCTCGGGCGAGAGCGCGTCGTCCAGCCAGCCGATGCAGCGGTCGATCGTGGCGGCCATGGCGGCTTGCTCGTCGGCGGTGAGGGCACGGTACGAGTCGACCTCCCGGTAGGGGACAATCAGCAGGTGGCCGTTGTTGTAGGGATAGAGGTTCATGATGACGAACACGTGTTCGCCCCGCCAGAGAATCAGATTCTCAGCGTCATTGTCTTCATTGACGAGTTGGGTGAACACGGAAGCATCGTCGGACGGAGCGCGTCCGGCCGCTTCGGACACGTACTCCGAGCGCCAGGGACTCCACATGCGATCCATGGATGAAGCGAGATTCGTGAGCAAGACAATGCACCGGAAGAGGCGAGGAGGCCCGCTTCGGAGGAGCGGACGAGTGGGCGGAGGGACGACCGCGCCGGGCAAACTGCCGTTCCGAACTGGTAAACTCCACGCACGCGGTGCAGTTCAACAGATGCTGCGCCGTTGATCGAAGATCCCGATCTCTGAGAACGGACGTGGATAGACGTTTGGGGATGGAAGAGTGAGTGCAGGTGTCGCGACATGTACCGATCCTAGGTCGATGGATGTTCACGTATCGTCAATCCCGATCGATGTCTCGATTTGAGTCGACCGCTCCTGTGTATGCGGATTTGCATACGCATACTCGGTGTTCGGATGGGCAGCTTGCTCCGGAGGCGCTCGTGCAGTTGGCCGCAGAGCGGGGACTGCAGGTGCTGGCGGTGACCGATCACGATACGGTGGCGGGGCTGTCGATGGCCCGTGAGGCAGCGGAGACGTGTGAAGTGGAGGTCGTGTCCGGCATTGAACTGAGTGTCACGCTGGATGGAGATGAGCTGCATCTGCTGGCGTACGGCGTTGATCCGGGGCACGACCGACTGCAGGCACACATGCAGGACATGCGCGAGGCCCGTCGGCGTCGGGCGTTTCGCATGATGGAGCGGCTTCGGGCGCACGGGCTTGACATTGACGACGAATGCCTCCGTGCGCAGGTCGATGGGGCGACGGCCCTGGGGCGTCCCCACGTGGCGGCGGCGCTGGTTGCGGCCGGGCACGTCCGCACGACGCGGCAGGCGTTTCAGCAGTATCTGGGAATGGACCAGCCGGGGTACGTGCCGAAGCCGGACGTGGCGGCCGCAGACGCGTTGACGCTGGTGCACGAGACCGGCGGGGTAGGCGTACTTGCACATCCGGGGGATTGGGTCTCGGGGACGCAGATCCGGCGACTGGTGGAGAGGGGGCTCGACGGCATTGAGGTCACTCATCCCTCGCATCGATCGTCACTGCGGGAATACTACCGACGGGTGGCGGACGGCCATGATTTGCTGACGACGGGCGGATCGGACTACCACGGGCACACGGAGGCCGACGACACACATCTCGGGACGCTGGGGATGGACCGGGCCGAGTGGGAACGATTTCGGGCGGCGGTTACGTAACAGGGGCTGCTTTTGTCTTCCAGGTCAAATTGCTGCGCCGATGCCTACGTATTTAGAAGGGGATCTTGTGGCCGGCGACCACCGCTTTGCGATTGTGGTGGGTCGCTTCAATGAATTCATTACTGAGCAAATGCTGGACGGCGCCCTCGATACGCTACGTCGCCACGGGGCGGACATGGACGAGGTCACCGTTGCGCACGTCCCCGGCTCCCGCGAAATTCCGGTCGTAGCGAAGAAGTTTGCGGATGCCGGCGACTACGACGCCGTGATCTGCATCGGCGCAGTCATTCGTGGCGCCACGGACCATTTTGACTACGTGTGTTCGGGCGTATCGAGCGGGACACAGCAGGCCTCCCTCGATGCGGAGGTGCCGGTCATCTTTGGCGTCATTACGACCGACACCATTCAGCAGGCCATTGAGCGAGCTGGGACGAAGGCTGGAAACAAGGGAAGCGATGCGGCGGAGGCAGCCATCGAAATGGCGAATCTGATGAGCCAGATCTGACGTCTCCCCGTCCTTGAGACGGCCGCGGAGTACGCGTCGGAGGGCCTTTTCTTGAGGGTCCACGGAAAGTTCACGCCCTAACACGTGGACGATCCGGTTGCGAGTGAAACGTATCGGTGGGATTCCCCGTCTCACAGGGTGAGTTATGAGACACTCATGGTGGACGTAGCTCAGTCGGTTAGAGCGCCAGGTTGTGGTCCTGGAGGCCGTGGGTTCAAATCCCACCGTTCACCCTTCCTTGCTATTGAGTTTCCGTGCCGCGTTCGTCTAGCCTGGTCTAGGACGCCGGCTTTTCACGCCGGTAACACGGGTTCAAATCCCGTACGCGGTACATTTTGTTATGTTGATGTAGGGCCTCGGGAGGTTCTCCCGAGGCCTTTTTATAGATTTTCCCTGTTTCGGAAAAGACAACGTTGTCGTACGGATGGCCTTGTCGGGGGCGGGAGAGAGCTGTTTCCATCGTTTCAGACAGACGTTGCCATTGGGAAAGCGCCACGAGAGCAGGGGGCGAAGCGGTCGACGGAAGGAGCACGCCGGAGGGAACGCGCGGGGGAGATGGATTTGTGGAAACGTAACCACTGAATGAGCTGTCGTAGAGGGGGCGGTAGCGGCGTATTCGTTTAGAAGAGGGAGAACCCCTTTGTCGGAAACGCCTGGAAGACGGGCTCCAGTCTGGGGGGCTTTTTATTTCGGAACACCTAGAAGTCTCGGGGCTGTGAATTTAAGTGCAATCAAGAAAGCGCACGGAGCACTCTGGTTACGGAGCTCCGGCTGTTGCCTCCGGAGAAGAAAGCGAGAGGCATAATTCTTGGTGTGATAATTTTGTCGGATGCAGCGGAGTGGATGTACGTCCGGCTTTCGACCGCAGTATTGGCCGCCGACACGATCACCAACGTCAGGAACATCTGCTATGGAACTGGCAGCGCTTACTGTACTGAATCAGCAGTATACCGTCAAGCGGATGCTTGGGGAACCGGGGCCGTTTGACATCACGTACCTCGGGCAACATGTGGACTCGGACGACGAGTTCATTATTCGGGAGTATTTTCCGGTGCACCTGGTGCGTCGGGAAGAAGGAAAGACATCGGTTGAGATGCGAGGGGAGGAGGAGGCGGATCTGTTTGATTCGGGAATGGAGTATTTTGCGAAAGAGTCGAAGGTGTTGTCGGAGCTGAGTCACGAGGCGTTGCCGGCGTCCTACGATCTCTTTCAGGCGAATGGGACCACCTATCGGGTGCGGCCTCACCCCTCGAGTATGTCGTTGGCGAAGGGGCTGGAGAACCAAGGGCAGTTGTCCGAGAAGGCGGCGTTGACGATCATGATGCCGGTTCTCGAAGCGCTCCACACGGCGCACGAGGCGGGACTGTATCACGGAGCGGTTTCACCCCGGACCATTCGGTTGTTGGAAGGGGGCAATGTCTTGCTTACCGGATTCAGCGGGGCGTACTTTCAGCTCGCCCGGGAGACCGGGAAGATGTCCGTCCTTGTCCAGTCGGGCACGAGTCCGGTTGAGCAGTACACGCCCCGGGGACAGCAGGGCCCCTGGACGGATGTCTATTCTGCGGCGGCCACCATTTGCAAGATGGTGACGGACGAGGAGCTGCCCGAATCCACGGACCGGTTGGAGGGAACGGACACGCTTGAGGAGCTCATCCAGGATGCGAATGTTTTTTCGGCGCCGGGGGTGCGAGAGACCCTGGTCGATGCGCTCGCGGTCGATCCGTCGCAGCGACTGCAGTCGATCGAGGCGCTGATCAATGCCCTTACCGAAGCGTCCACGAAATATGAAGAGGGCGAAGCGGATGACTCCGCCTACACGATTATGCCGGTGGAGTCGGACGATGAGGAGGAAGAACTCGAGGACGATGAGGTAGAGGTATTGTCGGCCAGTGCCGATCGACCAGAGCGGGCGTCTCGTGAGACCGACGACGAGACGGCCTCGACAAGCCAGATGGCCCTCTTGGTCAGCATTCCCATTCTCTTGCTTGCACTCGGGGGCGGTGGGGTCTGGTACGTGATGAGTTCCGGTGGGGACTCGGGAGGACAAAGCTCGGCATATGAGTCGATGCGGGCACGAGCCGATTCGCTCTTTCAGAACGAGGAGTACGAACGGGCGGAATTTTTCTATAACCAGGCGCTCGAATTTAATCGAGACGATGAGTACGTTCAGCAGCGTCTCGCGCGTCTGGCAGAGTTGCAGGATCGAGGCAGTGAGGAGCGGTATCAGCGGCAGCTTCAGCGCGGGGATTCTCTTCAAAATGTAGCCGACTCGCTGCTCGCGGCAGAGGCTTTGAGTAGGGCGTCGAACCAGTATTCGAAGGCGCTTGGGCTGTACTATTCCGCGCAGAACATCAAGCCGGAGGAAGGAGAGGTTGAACAGCGAATTTCCTCCATCCAGGGACGGCAGGAACAGATTGCAAAGCGTCAGGCGAAGCAGGCCTCTGCCACTGCGAGTCGGCAGCAGGAGGGGGGCGACAACGAGTCGGGGGAGGTAAGCATCGATCAGTTGGCGAAATTTTTCCGGGAGCGCGGGGATCGGCAGCTTGAGGCCGGCAATCTGAAGGCAGCGCTCGACAAGTACAAGCGATCGTTGGAGTACAAGCCCAACAATCAGTCTCTTCGAGACAAGGTTGCGAGTTTAGAGGAGCAGATTGAAGAGGAGCAGGGCAAGCAGAAATTCCGGCGCAACTACAATAAGGGCCGCCAGTTCCTGCGAGAGGGGAAGTTTGCAGAGGCGAAGCAGGCATTTCAGAAGGCCGAGGAAGTGATGCCGAACGAGCCTCGGTTGCAGGAAGCGATGAAGACGACGGAGCGGATGTTGAAGCAGCGGAAAGAAGAGACCCGGCAGTACGAGCAGTATCGAGCGCGCGGGGATTCGTTCTTTGAAGAGGGACAGTTTGAGGAGGCCATTTCCAGTTACAAGAACGCACTCTCCATCCGGTCGGACGACGACTACGTCAAGCGGCGCATTGAGCAGGCCAATCAGGAACTTGAGCAGACGGACCTTGCCCGACAGGAGATGCAGAAGCAGGCGAGTGGCCAGCAGGCTGATGTGTACGAAACGGTCGACCAGGAGCCCAAGGTGAAGGGCGGCATGGCGTCGCTTTCGCGCGAGGCGCGGTATCCAGACGGAGCGAAGGGGCAGGAGGGACGGGTATACGTCCGGGCCGTTATCAATCCGGACGGGTCGGTTCGTAGTGCGGAGATTGAACGGGGGAAGAATGAGGCCTTGAACCAGGAGGCGCTCCGTGTCGTGAAGGAGGCGGAGTTTGAGCCGGCGACGTATGAGGGAAACCCGGTCCCCGCGGAGAAAATCGCGTGGGTGCAGTTCCGCCGAAACTGAGGGTGCTTCCCGTCTCGGCATCTTTGTTCCCTTCCTTCTCCTTCTCCCAGCGTGCCCGTTCCCAGGAGGGAGCTCCAGCCGGTGTGGCCACGGAGGGCCCCCTACTGGTTCCTCATCGAGGATCCGTCTCCATGAGACGAAGCCGCCGTTGAGGAGACCGATTGGTTTTCCGACGTTCGAGACGTAATCCGACGGTGGATGGAGATTCTTCCCGACCTGCGGGTGCAACTCATTCGAAAGTCCCTCGCGAGCCGAAAGATCCCGGAGCGAATTCGTTTCTTGCGGTTTGGACCGGGCACGCGTCGGTTGTGCATGACTGGACGCTTCGCACCGACGAGGAGGTTGCGATAAGGGGCCAGAGGTGCTGCGTTCAGTGCCCGATGAAGAGGCCTAGACGCCCCTTCTGCTCACCGGCGGCAACGGGCAACGGGAGGCCTGCTGTGCAAAGTGGGGGCGTCCGGAGCCCACTGCCGACGTGGCGCCGGTTGCGGCGTGGCAGACCTCTCACCGCGGCGCCATCGCTTCGCGCCGACTGCCCTGGTGTAGAGCTGCACGGCACGCAGGTACGGGTGGCTGGAGCCCGGCGACGTGCCTGCTCGTATCGCAGTTCATCGACAGGGACAGCTGTACGATCTGGATCGGGGGCGGGGACGGTCGATTCCCCTCGGCCGGTTCAGGAAGCGTGTTTATCACTGCGACGATACTGCGACCTCCTCAATAGAATTTGGTATGACTCGTGAACCTGATCCGAAAAGTTCGGTGGGGACAGATGCAAAAGTAAAGGTGCAAGTACTTGGACCTAAATGCACTTGTGCATCACGCACATACTGCGGTTTACACCTCCACACCTACATCCTCGAATCCATTAACCGAATACGGTAGGACGGCGGTGCACAACTCTCGCAGTTCGGATTGGGAGGGCAGCAACAAAAAAGCGTGCCTCCTACCCTCTAGAGGCAGGAGGCACGCGTTGCTCTCTGTGTAAGCGGTCGCGTCGCGACCACTGGAGGTCGGTAGGCAGAATCGCAGCTAAGCAAGGAACCCGTAGCTAGGCTACGGTGCCCTCACTAAGCGATGGACCATAGCTACGCGATGGTGATGTCGTCGTTG
>CAYOWD010000235.1:0-6662 GCA_964407535.1 uncultured Salinivenus sp.
CTCCGAACAGCTGGCCTCTATATAAACTAACGTACTTTTACTGTCCTACTTAGCCCTGCTCTATACCAATGGTATTGGTACAATGCGAGCAAATACGCAATTTTGCCTCACAACACGCCACTCTCAGACATGTCTCTTCTGTTCTTATCTTTCTTCCACTTCTGATTGCTCTGCCATTGAGGAGACCGCAAATTACGCAGTTTGTCGCTGGGAGAGATACTGATCCAGACCGCAGCGGAAAGAGCAAGTCGATGAGAGATTCTGTTTCTCGTTTTGATTAAGATTGCAGTTTGGCCGACCTGCTAGCACTGATCCGGCCTGCTAGCACTGATAGGATGGACATCTACCCGCATTCTCGAAGTAAAGCTCCGGTTGCGATGCGTCTTGCCTTCATTGGTGTCCTTCTTCTTTTGCTTTCGGCCCCATCCGAAGCAGAAAACCGGTCTCGCCCTTCCACAGAGGTTCTGCGATCAACCGAAGACGATCTTGCACACCGGCATTATACGCTCTTCCCATTTCCAGCAGATACGACGGCCCCGTCCGCCAATCGGGGCGTAACTGCCGGCGGTCTCCTGTTGGATGAAACCATGTCCGTCGTGGGTCGGACATTCTACGGGGCCTTCTACGACCACTGGGAGGAGCCGGACAATATTTCCGGGTTTCAAATCAGGATTCGCGAACAACCCCTCCCGCAGTTTGGGAGTCGTCTGATCGTACAGGTAGACGACACGCATATTTTCCAGTCCCAGTTTCGTCCCGGTTCCCGTGACATCCGGACGGCTGCCCAAAAGGCTGCCCAGCGTGCTCAATACTATCTCCGTGAATTTCACGAGCCCCGCCGGATCTACTGACGCATGTATTTCACAGGTGCGTTCTTATACACGATTATTCCACTCTTCTCATGCGTTCGCTTCTCCGACTGATTTCTTCTTTCGTACTGACTGGCCTTGTTTTCACCGTGCTGAGCTCCTCCCTTCCGGCCACGGGACAGGATCTCACCTACGAGCCGAAAAATCCTGCGTTCGGAGGGCGTGCGGTGAACGGAACATTTTTGCTCAACACAGCCAACAAGCAGGATCCCTTCAAAGGGGACGGTGGCGCAGGGCAGTTTGGGAACAACCCTCTCCAAAACTTTGAGCGTCGTCTGCAGCGACGAGTGCTCAATCAGATTTCCCAGCAAGTAATTGAAGAGCGTTTCGGCAATATTGACCTTACGGAAGAAGGGTCGTTCGACTTCGATCAGTTCTCGGTCGACGTCAGCCCCGGACCGAATGGGATCAGCATTAACGTATTTAACAAGCAGACGGGGGAAAGCACTGACGTCGAGATTCCCCGCTTCTGAGGCGCGGTCTCAGACACTGGTGTCCCGAACACGTGCCGTCCCGAATACGTGCCGTCCCGAATACGTGCCGTGTAGAACATCCTGCACACAAGCCGACTCTTGCATCCATCATACCGATCCGGAAGAACGTACGTAAACGATTACGCTTCAGCCTAGTGGAAACCGTGCTCAGTTATGAGCAAAACCGAACTTTAGAAACTGATTCACGGATCGGTCGACACGGACATCACCTCTCCAATCCCAACTCGTTCATGCTGCATTGCTCTCTTTCGTCGATTGACCGGTCACTCCGCCCGAACGGACGTGAAGCATGTTCTTCGGTATGGGGAGGGAGGCCACCAGCCCTTGTTCGGGGTTTGATCATCCTGGCGTGCATGCTGCTGCTTTCCGGATGTGTCTCCATGGAGCATTCCTTCGACACGAAAAGCGCGCACCCCGGTCTGCAGAGCGCTGCGTATGATTCCCTCACGTCTCTTCCGGCCCCCCGCGAGCAGATTGTGGCTGCAGTCTACCAATTCCGAGACCAAACCGGGCAGTACAAGCAAAAAGAGCGTGGGTCGACTTTTTCGCGCGCCGTTACGCAGGGTGGCACGGCCATCCTGATGAAGGCATTATCGGACTCAGAGTGGTTCAATCCCATTGAGCGAAGAGGGCTTTCCAACCTGACGCAAGAGCGCGACATTATCCGTTCCATTCGGTCTCAGTACGAGCAGGGAGGTGGACAGCAGCTCTCTCCGCTTCTTTTTGCCGGCGTCGTACTGGAAGGAGGAATTATCGGCTACGACACAAACGTGATCACCGGCGGAGGCGGCCTTCGATTTGCCTCCATTGGCGGCTCCGGAGAATATCGACAGGACCAGGTGACAGTTTATCTCCGGGCCGTCTCGACCCAGACGGGCGAAGTCCTCCAAACAGTGCATACGACAAAAACGATTCTCTCTCAGAAGTTGGAGGGAGGGGCTTTTCGGTTCATCGCCCCGAATCGGCTTCTCGAGGCAGAAGCGGGGATGAGCTATAACGAACCGACGACGGTTGCCGTGACGGAGGCCATTGACGCCTCCGTACACTCCCTTGTATTGGAAGGCATCCGTGACGGGACCTTTACCTCTCGTGATTCAACAGCCGGACAGAAAGCCGTCAATACCTACGAGACCCGGTCCGCACAAACTGCTCGTCGTGACTACTTTGACCGTTTGTTGCGCCCGAACAACCGCTCGGGAATGGGGCTGGAGGTGGAAGGAGGCGGTCGTCTGTATCAGGGGGATTTTCGCAATTCAGAAACGATGCCCTCGATTTCCGCGGCCCTGCAAGCCCCCTTGTCCTCACGCTGGGTCATGGGTCTGGAAGGGACCTACGGACGCTTGCAGTCCAGCGGGTTTGGCGCCTCAACCGTGTCGACTCACCTGCAACTCACGTATCACTTCGTTCCCAAAAGTCGGTTTACCCCCTTCCTCCGCGCCGAAGCAGGGGTGCTTACGCAGACGGCCGATCCCTATCGGTTTGGACAAACCGCCTTCCCCGTCGGCGGCGGAGGCATCGGTATGGAATATATGGTGAACAACCGTGTGGGAGTGAGCGCGATCTTCGGCGCCCGGTATACAACCTCCGACAACCTGGATGGGGTACGTGTTGGGCGCTACTACGATAGCATCTGGAATGGAAGCGTAGCGCTCACCTACTATGGTCTCGGAACGATCTTCTAGGCATGCTCCAGAACCCTTCCCAGATGTCAGGACGATGGCACGCAGGATCGCCGCGATAATCGGCTGGAAATAGGCGATTACCCCGGGCCGATTAGCTCGGTAAAACCCGTAAGGGCACTTATACATTTCAACTCTAACTGTCAGTTTATTCCCATTATGCACGACTCCACGTACACTTTCCGTACCTCTCTGTCCTACATCGTCCTCGCCTGGGTACTTTTGGGCCTTCCGATCGCCAGCCAGGCCCAATCCCCTCAGATTGATCAGGTGTCTTCTCAGACATCAGCCTCTGATCAACAACCAGTTCAGGTTCAGAAGGCAGATCCGGTGACCCGCAGCGACGCACTGTCATTGATTCCCGGCGTGGATCCCATTCCGTCCGCCACTGGGAAAAGCGGAATTGTGGTCCAGAAGGGGACGTCCAATGACGCTGTCCTCCAACAAAACGGGGCTGAGAATAAAGCGGTGGTGAGCCAGCGCCGCTGGCAGGGCGCCGGTGGCAACAATACGGCCCAGGTAACTCAGCGCAATCGAGGCAACCTTGCTGTTGTCGTGCAGCAGGGCCAACTGAATGAGACGACCGTCACCCAGAGGGGCACCCAGAACAGAGTGGGCGTCCGTCTGCGGGGCAACAATAACCAGACGAACATCCTTCAACAGGGAACGGGCAATGAGTACCTGCTTGACTTCAAAGGCAACGGGCTCGGCGCGAACGGAACCCACACCGTCAAGCAGATCGGCAATCAGAATACGCTCAAGCAAGTCGGGAGGGGAAGTAAGCCGGTCAACGTTCGTCAGCGCGGAAATGGGATGAAGGTCCTGATCCGGCACACGCCTTAGTGCTCAGGTACGATGATGCTGGCAGGGACTTTGCGGTCCCTTTCGACATTGGCTCCAATCGACTGTAAGATACCGAGTGCCCCGAAGCGTCGGAACCGTTCAATGAGATCTTTAACTAGAACGCGGTATAATGGCTGATCGTACCTCGCTTCCACACGTAGTCGGGGCCATGGGAGGCTGTCTCGTCCTCCTGTTGATTTCGCTTCCCCTCATCGCGCCAGCCGCCGAGGGGGGCGCCCCTATATCGGACGTGCTTTCTCCTCTTACGGACAGTACGGGTGCCGTACTTCAGGTTAAGCAGACGGACGGCACGATCCAAATCCGAACGCTGTTTGTGAACCAAAATATTCCGACCGATACACTTACGTACACGGTTTCCGTGCGTCGCCAAGGCAAGGCCGGCTCCAGTCGTTCGACGCAGTCGGGATCGTTTGCGACCGCCCCCGGACGCATCGACACTCTTTCAACGATGCAGTTCAACCTCCAACCCGGGGATAAAATCCACGGAACGCTCACTGCTCGTCGAGGCACTCAAAACTTGGACACCGCACATGTGCATCGAACCGTTCCGTAAGAAGCAACTCCCCCCTCGGCCCCGCGCTTGTACGATCCCTGTTTTCCCGCCTGTCAGTACGGACAGCAGGTTCATGGAAGTCAACCACGTACTTCTTTCCATACGAACGCCACTTGCGAATTCACATTAGGCCCTCCGCTCCCCCGATTACTGCCGTTCTTCAAGTGATCATCCAGCTGTGCCCACCCTCAGTTCCTGTGCTTCCCGCCAACGATCACTCTTCCTTCTCATTGGGCTGCTTGGTCTCTCACTGATTGGATGTGACGACCAGGCTCTCGGTCCCGACGCCCGGGGACGTATTGAAGGAACCGTCATTGATGCTGAAACCGGGGACTCACTCACCAGGGCAAATGTGAGCACCACTCCCCCCACTCAATCTTTTTTGACGGATGAAAACGGCTACTTTGCCATCCCTCGTGTCGAGACCGGGAACTACACCATTACGGCCGACAAACGCGGCTTTGAGTCTGGATCGGTGACGGTCAAGGTCGAAAAAGACCAGACAGCGTCTGCTCTGATCCAACTCGATCCGAAAAGTACCAATAGCTCGCAGGCGGACACCTCCGTAACGGTCGATTTTAGCTGGCGAAACGAATCTGTAAACCGTGACGGAACGGGGCCAGACAGCATCTTCGTCAACGCGAACTACGACATCACCAACGAAGGAACAGAAATGGTGTCAAAATACGAGTTCTTATTCCTCATCGAGCATTCCGAAGGCCCCTCCCGACAAAAAGTGGAGGGGGATACCCTCCGTCCGAGAGGCGAGTTCGATAGCGGCGAGTTTCGGAAGCACATTCCCGCTGAAGCCGACTCCGTATATGTTGCCAAAAGCTTCTTCATGACAGAAGAGTAAGACCGGAATGGAGGATGGGTTCCCAGCTCCCCATTCCCACGCTCTATCACCCACCGTGCATTCATCGGTCCACAGCGACATTGACCGCATGCGTCCCCTTATCGGGCGCAGCGATGCGGGGCGGAGCGCCCGGATCCGGTTGGCGAACGGCTCATGCACGACGTTCTCGGCGACCGTTCCGCCCGACACCTCAGCGACGCGTACCATTAAAGACGACCTCTCCAGTTCTCACGACACGTCGGTCGGGTCGACGGGGCCGGTCCCGAGCAGCGTCGGGTCCTCGTCGTCGATTGGCGGCTCGTCCACCTCCCCCTGCTCCAGCAACTCCTCCACGTCGTGGGCCTCGGTGAGGTCGCGCAGGGTAAGCCACAGCCCTTCGTGCTCCACGAACTCCTTCTTGGGCCAGCCCACCATGCGAATGCGGAGGCCCGACGGGGCGTCGTCGTCTTTCCAGAAGAGTACCACGCCGCCCTCCTCGTCCAGCAGCTCCGCCCAGTCCATCATCACTCGCCACACTCGCTCGCGGACGGCGGCGTTCATGACCGGGGCCACGTAGACGCCCGGGGCGATTTCCTGCATGCAGGAGCACAGGAAGCCGTTGAAGCGATTCGGGGTGTTGCGGGTGACGGCAATCGTCATAGGGCAACCGTATCGGGGGGATGAGAACGAACGAAGAGGCTCTATGCCTCTAACAATGGCGTGAAGCTCTCGCGTGTGCGTATGTGCGTCTGGGAGTGTGGGCGTGGGGATGGGCGTCGCTTGTAACCACTCCTCACGATTCATGCATCCCGTCTCACGCGTCACGATCCAGTAGGTCCTTGATGGCGTCGATCATGTTGGGGATGACGGTCTCGTCCTTGAGGGTGGTGCCGGCCATCTTGCGGGCGGTGGGTTCGATGTCGCGGTTCGGTTGCTGCTGGACCTTCTTGGCGGCGCGGAAGGCGACGGGGAGGGCGACGGAGCTCCGGAAGAGGTCGGCAATGTCCAGCGCGAAGGCGTGGCCGGAGGATTCGTGGATGAAGCCAAGCTCGGGTACGGTGCCGGTGGCGGCCACGGCGATGCGGGGCGCCCCGTAGACCGCTGTGACGGCGTGGTTGATGGCGTGGTTGACGGTGTCGTTCGAGTCGGGATCGTTGCGGTCGTAGCGACGCCCGTTCCACTCCACCCCGTACTGGTCGGCCAGGTTCTGGTACACCTTTTTGACGCGCCGGCCTTCAATGCCGCGGAGCGAATCGAGGTCGCGCTGGTGGGCGGGCAGCTCGCCCCCGAGGCGGCGCCGGTACATGTCGCGGGCCACGTCGACCCGGATCTCCTCGTCGGCCCACAGCGTGGCATGTTGTCGGGCGC
>CAYOWD010000236.1:0-6633 GCA_964407535.1 uncultured Salinivenus sp.
CTCCCTCCCGGCGGGAGGGATCATGCTTCTGCTTCTCTGTACGACGCCCCTTTCGGGAGCGGCTCAAGCCCCCTCCGTCTCCGCTCCGTCAACGCGTGCTCCCTCCACGCTCTCCGGTCGCCTGACGGCCCTCGAAGCCCTCCGCACGCAACGCAAATTTCAAACGGCGCTCGACACCCTCACCGCGCTGGTACAGCGGCATCCCGACCGCGCAGCCGTACTGTGGCGCCGGGCCCTCGTGCTGACGGACCTCGGCAAACAGGCCGCGCGCAAAGAACAACGCATGTCTTACTATCGTCACGCCCTCGACAATGCCGAGGCCGCCCTCCAAGCCGACTCGACCGCCGCCTGGCCCCATGCCATTAAGGCCCTCGTGGAGGGCCGTCTCTGCCTCAACGTCGGGAGGCGCGAACGCGCGCGGCGCTCCGAGGCCCTCAAGCACTACGCCGAGCGCGCCCTGGCCCTCGACTCGACCCTGGCCCTCGGCTACCACATGCTCGGGCGCTGGCACCGTCACGTCGCCGCCCTCAACTTTATCGAACGTCAGGTCGCCGGATCCATCTACAACGACGATCTGCCCGACGCGTCTCTCGAACAGTCCGTGCGTCATCTCAAACGGGCTCTTGCCCTGGAGACGAAGTCCTACCACTACCTCCACCTCGCCCACACCTATCTCCAGATGGACCGCGAGGACGCCGCTCGACGCACGCTCCACCATGCTCTCGATGCGACCGGCTCGCCGCTCGATCCCGAATACAAGGCCGACGCCCGAACCCTGCTCCAAACGATCGACTAATTCCCCTCCGGGTGCTGTGGCCCCGCGGCGGTTCGCCCAGGGCCTCCACTCGACCGTTCCGACACGCGGGATCATTGGGCCCGCCCACGCGAACAAGTTTTCGCGTGTCTTCCCGATTCAATCGCCGGTCGACCCATTCCCGATCCCGACGCCTTTGCCGAGCGCAAACAACTGGTCGAAGCCGCCCTCGCCCTTGACGGCTCGTACGACGACCCGCCGTCCGTCGCCGCCGTGTGCGCGGAGGCCGGGGTGTCGAAGGCGGTCTTTCTCGTTCACTTCGACCGCCCCGCCGACCTGTATCCCGCGTTCTACGACCTCGCGGTGGACCAGTACCGCATGCTCTCGGCCGCCACGGACGGCTACGAGTCGTTCACCTTCGAAGAGCGGCTGGCCTCCTTCTACTACATCCTGCTCGACGCGCTGGCCGAGCATCGGGCGTTTGTCCAGCGGACCTTCGACAGCCCGGTGCGCTACGATTCGTCCTTCCGTGCTGAACTCCGGAGCGAACTGCGTACGCTTTTGACCGACGAAACCATTCCGCAGTCCAACCAGCTCGTCACGGGCATCTGGCCGGTGCACGAGGTCCTCGTCGAGGTGACCTACGCCCTCCTCCGACACTGGATTAGCGACGACACGGACGACCAGGCCGCCACCACCGCGCTCGTCGACAAGCTCGTTGCATTCATCGCCGAACTGGTCACCTTTCGCGGCGTGTCACGGGGTGTGGACCTGGCGTGGCACCTCGTGCAAAACGATGCCCTGGGCCTGCGCCGCCTGCCGCTGGTGGGCCGGCTTCTGCCCTCCGGCAAGGAGTCGTCTTCGCACTAACGCCCCCTCCTGCCTTTGGACGTGCGCACCTCGCCTCGTAGGCACTGTCCGCCCCATACGACGTACGTCTCCCGCAATACAGACCCTGCCCAACTCGCAGCGACAGTATGACCGACGAGCCCAACGACGAAAACGGTGACTTTCCGTCCTCCAAGCTGGAGCGCAGTAAGATTTTCGCCAAAACCGGTTTGAAGGTCGGAAAGAACTATGCGCAGTACCTGGCCGACCGCGTGACGGGCCGCGGCGGGGATGCGGAGGAACGCAAGAAGGACCTCAACACCCAGAACGCCGAGGATCTCTTCCGCGAGTTTACGCGCCTGCGCGGTACGGCGCTCAAGCTGGCGCAGTCGATGAGCATGGACACCGGCATGCTGCCGGACGAGTTCATGGAGGTGATGGCGGAGGCGCAGTACAGCGTCCCCCCGATGAACAAGGCCCTCGTCCGCAAGCGGGTGCGGGACGCGCTGGGTCAGCTGCCGGAGATGCTCTTCGAGTCGTTCGAGCTCGAGGCGATGGCGGCGGCGTCCATCGGCCAGGTCCACCGGGCTCGCACCAAGGAGGGGGAAGACGTGGTCGTAAAGGTCCAGTACCCACACGTCCGCAAGACCATGGAGTCGGACCTCGCCGTGGCCCGCACGCTGTTTAAGCGGCTCGTGAGCGGCGGCAACGTCGACGAACACTTCGAGGAGGTGCGCGCCCGCCTGCGAGAGGAGACCGATTATCTGAACGAGGCCGAGAACATCGACTACTTTGCCTCGGCCTTCGATCAGGACGGCATTGTCACGCCCCGGTCCGTCCCCGAGTACACGACGGAGACGGTGCTCACGATGACGTACGTGGAGGGCCGCCACCTGGACGACTTCCTGGACGGCGACCCCGACCAGGCCACGCGCGACCGCTACGGCCAACTGCTGTGGGACCTGCTCCACGAGCAGGTGGCCAGCAACCAGCGCACCCTGCACGCCGACACTCATCCCGGCAATTTCCTCTTTCGGGACGACGGGCAGCTCGGCGTCATTGACTTCGGCTGCGTGAAAACGTTGCCGCAGGACTTCCGCGACGACATGCTCCGGCTCTACCGGGCCCGCATGGCGCACGACGACGAGGCCATCGGTCGGCTCCTGCACGAACTCGATCTCCTGCACGACGGCCTCTCGCCCACGGTCCACGACGAGATCCGCGACTTCTTTGACCGCTACGGCTCGCTCATCGTAGAGCCCTACCGGAAGCCCACGTTCGACTTCGGCGACGCCGACTTCCGCGAGCGCCTGCACGACTGCTTCCAGCAGGCCTCTCAGCTGCGCGAGGTGGCGGGCTCGCCGCACTTCATTTTCCTCAACAAGGCGCTGGTGGGCCTCCTCAACCTGCTCACGCAACTGCAGCCCACCATCGACACCACCTACAGCCTCTCGCTCCTGAACGACGAGCTGGAGCGGATGGGGGTGGAGCCGGTGAGCAACTGATGTCAAATTCGCTTAACAATTCGGGGAGTAAGGGGGTTAGCACGCCACACAAGACTTGTGCGATTGGCATCCCTTTGCCTCTTATTTCTCTACCGTTCCTCCAAAACCACAGGTCGGGATGTAGAGGTCGCGTAAGAAAAACCGTCAAGCGAGTGGCGGATCTTGAGACAGGATGTTTAGCTCTCGTCCGCTACACCGGCTTCGATTTCTACTTTTGACTTCTACCCCGGCTAAAGCCGGGAGTGGAGATCTCTGTAGGGTTATGAGATTAAGCGCCGGACAGCCCCACGTATTTTAGAAGCTCCGGGGAGGTCTCGGTAAATCGATTGAGGAAGTTCCGGACGCCTTGCTTTAGCTTTTTCCAGTTTGCGACGTAAGGATGTAGATGAAGAACCTCTTGCTTCAACCAGCGCCACAGCCGCTCGATTGCGGCCATCTAGATGGCCTTCAGCCACGAAGCGTACGTCGGTAGAGGCACGACCTGCACCGGAAGAGCTCCGTCGGAGAACGCTGCTTCGGCTGGGTCCGGCCACTGCGAGGGGCGTGGATATTCGAAGGCCGGATGGGATCGGGGCCATACCTGCGGCTCCAGTTCTTGAGTACATCGCAATGGAAGTGAAACGGGGCGTTGTCTTGAACGACCCATAAGCGCTCCTTCTCACAAGCGGCAACCAGCTTTTGATAGAGAGAAGTCAGATCCGTTCGCCCGACACTTCGCTTCTGCCGATAGAAGAGGCGTCCGGTCTTTGCGTCCATCGCTGCAAGCAATCGCCCTTCTCTCTGTCCACAGGTACCGCGCGGAGTTGTCGGTTGCTCACCGGCCAAAGACCAGTCCTTGTCCACGGTTGGATGGAGCTCATAAGTGACGGGAATCCCAGATTCCCATCGTCAAGGTAAAAAACCCGGTCTGTTGGCTCAGAAGCGGTCTCCCTATTCCTGGTTCGTCTGCAAATCCCGTCGATAAAGGCCAGCCCAGCAAAGCTGTGCAGCTTCGCTTTAAACTGCTCGTCAGGGCTCAGTGCATAACCTTGCCCTCGCGTATGGCTCACACCCAACCGGTTCAACATTTGCCACGTCCCAGCTTCGGTCTGAGGGGCCTTCTGGACCTGACCCACTACGGTGGACGTATCTTCACCTGTGAATACAGCAGCAAGGTGCTTCTCCCCGAGATCAATTCCGGCGACCTTATCTCCGGTCGTGCGATCAACAGGTTCTGAAGATTGCAAGGCTATGGGGAATGTAATTTGGAAAGTCCTGCTGAGCTCGGTTGGCGATAACCAGACATCATGATTCGGAAACGGTATAATACCAAATCCGGCTGAAAAGTTTGGGGTACGGTATAACAGCACAGGTGCAAGCACTTGGGCCTCATGCACATATTGCGGGGTCAATACCCATTCTGCGTGCCACGAATCCTGAGACACGGTCCCTGCCGGTGTGATTATGCATGCGTGATGCACTCCGAAACCACTTCCTCATTTCATTCAGGGCGCGTGAGGGATACTGAATTACCAATCCGTACACATGGATCGAACCGATCCGTACACATGGATCGGTAAGCTCACGAGTCATACCAAATCCGTATGCAAAGCTCAGGGAGACAGAAAAAATCGGTATAGGCGCAAGCGGTTGGGGCTCAAGTACATACCTTCATCCCGACAGTCGTCGGGACGATGTACTCGACCACTGTCGATACAGGCTACCTACACACTTTCAAACCCGAATCCCTCAACCGGATTCGGTATCACGCCTCACGTCTCGCCGTCGGTACATGTTGGCAATCCGATTCCGTGTATGGATTGACGGTTAATACCAAATCCGCTTATAAAGTTCGGGATTGCAGGCGTGTCGGTATGGGTGCAAGCATATGGGCCAGACGCGCTAGCGCGTCAACGCACTAGCCCGCATCTCTCACGACGAAATTAGCATAGGACGAGTCGGCTTGTTATAAAGTGATGTAGTAGAAGCACTTACAACAAGCCGACTGGTTCGTCCTATGCAAACACAGTGTACAGCACAGAAGCTTTCCTTTAAAGGCCTGGGAGATCGCCGCGTTGAGGCCCAGTTTACCGCCGAGCGCATCACCACCGACACCGGAGGGCTTCTGGTTCGAGAGGTAGCCGAGAAGATGGACCTCTTCGAGAAGGCAGCCAGCTGTTTTACCGACTATCGAGATCCAGACCGACGGGAGCATGAAGTCAGTCAGCTTCTCGCCCAACGGGTGATGGGCCTGGCTTTAGGCTACGAAGATCTCAACGATCACGACGAGCTTCGGGAGGACCCGACCTGGGGAGCGTTGGCCGGCAAGGAAGAAGATCCGACGGGAAAAGACCGGATCCAGGAGGCCGACCAGGGGAAGCCTCTTGCCAGCAAGGCCACCCTTGGACGGCTCGAACACGCGCCTTTGGCCGAAGAGGAGACGGACCGATACCACCAGATTACAGCCGAACCTGACCGGATCGCAGATCTATTCCTGGAGCTGTTCGTCCAGGATCTCGAAGAGCCAGAGGAGCCGATCGTCTTGGACCTCGACGCCACCCACGATCCGCTCCATGGGAAGCAAGAGGGCCGGTTTTTCCACGGATACTACGACTGTTACTGCTACCTTCCACTGTACATTTTTTGCGGGGAGGAGCTTCTTTGCGCGAAGCTGAGGCGGTCAAATATTGATCCGTCCGAAGGAGCGCTTCCGGAAGTCGAGCGAATCGTAGAACGGATTCGGGAGAAGTGGCCGGAGGCCGAGATTATTCTTCGGGCCGACAGCGGATTCGCCCGTGAGCGGATTATGAAGTGGTGTGAGGAGGCGGGGGTAGACTACGTGTTTGGTCTGGCCAAAAACAGCCGGTTGACCGATCGGGTCGCGGATCTGATGGCCCAGGTCGAAGACAAAGCCGAAGAGACGGGCGAGCCGGTCCGGCGATTCAAGAATCTGCGCTACAGCACCCTCGATAGCTGGAGCAAAAAGCGACGGGTGGTCGCCAAAGCCGAACACCTCACTGATAAGGCCAATCCACGCTTTGTGGTCACCTCGCTCGCGAAGACCGATTGGGCAGGGAAGCCGCTTTACGAGAACCTCTACTGCCAGAGAGGAGAGATGGAGAACCGAATCAAAGAGCAACAACTCGGGCTTTTTGCTAACCGGACCTCTGCCCACAAGATGCGGGTGAACCAGATGCGGCTCTGGCTGGCGAGCCTGGCCTACGTGCTGATCGCGCGGCTCCGGAAGTGGGGATTGGAAGAAACCGAGTGGGCACGCGCTCAGGTGTGGACCTTGCGGTCAACGCTTCTGAAGATCGGGGCGTTGGTGAAAGTGAGCGTGCGCCGGGTGTTTTTCGAGATTTCGAGGCACTACCCGAAGAAGAGCCTCTTCGCGGAGGTGCTCTCACGTCTGCAGGCGGCCGAGGCCACGGTGGTTGGAGCAACTGCGTAGGAAGGTTGCGACCTCCGCAGTTGAGGATAGGGAAAGACCAGAGAGAAAAAAGCGCCGCCTTTGGACCTGACCCGTGTTGGTGGACGTTCCTTCACTTTCGAAACCAACCGAGATCA
>CAYOWD010000237.1:0-6627 GCA_964407535.1 uncultured Salinivenus sp.
GCATCACCGGCAGCGGCAAGACGGAGGTCTACATCCGCGCCCTCAAGGCCGTGCTCGATCAGGATCGCACCGGCATCATCCTCGTCCCCGAGATCGCGCTGACGCCGCAAACGGTCCAGCGCTTCCGTGCCCACTTCGGCGACCGAATTGCCGTGCTGCACTCGCAGATGAGCCGGGGCGAGCGCTACGACGCCTGGCGGCGGCTGCGCACGGGCGATGCCGCCATCGCCATCGGCCCGCGTTCCGCCGTCCTCGCCCCGCTGGAAAATCTGGGCCTCATCGTGGTGGACGAGGAGCACGAATCCTCCTACAAACAGTTCGACCCGGCCCCACGCTATCACGCCCGCGACGTGGCGGTCATGCGGGCCCACATGAGCGATGCCGTCTGCCTCCTGGGCTCGGCCACGCCCAGCCTGGAGAGCATCATGAACGCGCGCTGGGATAAGTACGAGCGGCTGGTCCTGCCGGAGCGGGTGCCGGATGCCTCCGGCGAAACAGCCTCCCTACCCGAGGTCCGCGTGCTCGACCTTACGCTGCAGCGCAAAAAACATCAGCTGGACGGTGCCCTGGCCGATCCCCTGCGTGAGGCCGTCCGGCAACGGGTCGACCGGGGCGAGCAGTCCATTCTCCTGCAGAATCGGCGCGGATACGCCCCCGTCCTGGAGTGCGAGGACTGTGGCTGGGCCCCGAACTGCACCGACTGCTCGGTCAGCCTCACGCTCCACCGCGGGGGCGGCCGCCAACAGCTGCGCTGCCACTACTGCGGGCACGCCAGGTCGGTGCCGCAGCAGTGTCCGGAATGCGGAAGCGGCGACGTCAGTCAGATTGGGACGGGAACGCAACGTGTCGAAGAGGAACTGGAATCCGTCGTCCCCAACGCCACCATCCTCCGCATGGATCGCGACACGACGAGCCGGAAGCACGGGCACCACAAAATCCTCCAGCAGTTTCGCGAGGGCGCCGACATCCTGCTCGGCACGCAGATGATCGCAAAGGGGCTCGACTTCAGCCGCGTGACCCTCGTGGGCGTGGTGGACGCGGACGTGGGCCTGCTTTTTCCCGACTTCCGCGCCGAGGAGCATACGTTCCAGCTCCTCACGCAGGTGGCGGGACGGGCGGGGCGCGCCGACCTGAAGGGAGAAGTGATCCTGCAAACCCGCAATCCCGACCATCCGGCCATCCGGCACGCCACGACCCACGACTACGAGGGCTTCGTGGAGGAAGAAATCGAGACACGCCGTCAGTTCGGCTATCCCCCATTCGGACACGTCGCCACCGTCGAGTTTCGGGGGCCGCAGGAGGAACGCGTCGAACGGCTCGCTGAGAATTGGACGAATCAGCTCCGCACCCACGCGGGCTCGGTGGAGGTGTTGGGCCCGGAGCCCGCCTTCATTCAGCGCGTCCAAAAGCAACACCGCTACCGCACCCTGATAAAGTCCCGGGGCGGCAACGTGACGCCCCTCCAGACGGCCCTCCGTCGTGCTCGCAAAGCCCAGGGATCGCCCCCCAACGGCTACCACGTGGCCATCGACGTCGATGCACTGGGCGTGCTGTAGTGCTCGTGCAGCTATTCTGCCGTCAGAGCGGCTCAGAGCAAGGGGACTTCAGCCCCCCTCGTGCGTATCATACTCGTAATCGGGGGCCTCGCTCACGCTGACCAGAATCATAGTACCAGCCTTCATCGCTACTAATTACCGCTTCCAGATCATGTCTGGTGATCGCCAACCGAGATCAGCGGGCCCCAACTACGCTCTCTATAACTTTTCCATATTCAATACTTTAACGCTTATCTGTTTAGCATAGACGGCGATCCGGGTTGAAAGCGACAGGCTTCTGCTGGATCCCGACATTGCCGATTGGAATCCGTATCAACGCCTCCCTCTCCCAAAGCACTTCCGAAGACTTGTACGGTTAAGGTGACGATCTATTGGATATGACATTCTCACACAATGTAAAATATATAACCTAAACTTAATTCTGCATCCGTACTTCTACGTACGTTCACGTTGAAGCTTTCAGCTATTCTGATTATGGTTTCTAATTGAACCAGCTGGAGCATAACATTACATTTTCCCCTCGCTCCATGAATCGGACTCCTTATACCGTTGGTCAGCACCTTCTTGAGCGGCTCCACGAACTTGGGATTCGCCATCTGTTCTCAATTCCAGGCGCCCACTGTTCACGCTGGCTCCACGATTACGTTGAGGCATCCTCCTGCATCCAACGGTTCGGCACAACGAATGCCCTCAATGCCGGCTACGCGGCCGACGGGTATGCTCGAATGAATGGGATTGGGGCCGTCTGCGTCCCCTATTCCGTGGGAGGGTTTCCACTTTTGGCATCCATCGCCGGGTCATATGCCGAGCGCGTGCCGGTTGTTGTAATTAACGGTGCCCCCGCTTCGTCCCCTACTTCGTCTGGGGGCGCCGCTCAGCATCGGGAACGGCCACTTGTGGGAGGAGAGGGCGCCAACGCACGCGTGTATGAAGATGTCACATGCGCCTCGGAGCGTATTTCGGATCCAAAGCAGGCCCCCGAACAGATTGATAGGGCTCTCCGTGCCTGTCTTCATTACAGCCGTCCTGTCTACCTTGAACCCCAGGCCGACGTATACGATCAACCCTGCACGCCGGCTCAGTCCGAGCTCGCTCCCAATTCAGGATCTTCGTCTCCGCCTGCCGAAGCAAAACGTACGATCACGGATCACCTTCAAAACGCCGAGTCGGTTCTAATCTGGGGCGGCCTTGAGCTCCAGCGGTACGACCTCGAAGAAGAGTTCGATGCCCTTGTACGTGCACTTGACGCGCCGTACGTCACAAGTTTGCTAAACAAGGGTCTCCTGAAGGAATCTCACAGTCACTTCGCGGGGATCCTTGATGCCGACGCCATGTCCGCCACTGTACGTGAACTGGCAGAAGAGGTCGACTACATCCTTGGCCTCGGCATAGACCGGCAGAGCGAACCCGCCCCGGAATGCGTTCTGAACGCTGATGCTGTGACCCTGGTCCACAACGGAGCGCTGTACGACGTGCCCGCAACTGATCCGCAGCGAACGACGGTAGACGCCCCTACCGCCCTGTCTTCGCTCCTTTCCGAATTGACAGTGGACGCGGACCCGCTTCTTCCCTCCTTTAACGGCCCAGAAAAAGCCGCCCAGGCACAGGCCCCCGTTCACTCTCCCCGGACGGACTCTCCCCCCGACCCGGAGCGTGAAATGACCTTCCAGGGCTTCTTCGATCTCATCAGCGACTACATTGAGGACGATCACGTTCTCATGAGCGGAATCGGCTTCGACCGATTCGGCAGCCAAACGCTTTCTGTTCCAAGAACCTCGGGATTTGTTTGCCAGGCCGCTTACAGAGATATGGGATACGTGGCGCCCGCCTCCATCGGCGTCGACCTCGGTTCCGACGCCGATCGCGTGTTTGTCTTCGTGGGGGACGGCGGCTTTCAAACCATGCCGCAGTGCGTAGGCACAATGGCCGAAAAGTGCGTTGACCCGGTGATCTTTGTGCTCAACAACGGCGTCTACGGCGCTGACCAGTGGCGGACCGATCCGACCCCATTTCATCAAAACGGTCGCTTCTTCCCCCAATCGATCCTCCAGCACTGGCATTACCGGAAGCTTCCCGACGCCCTGGGTGGACGCGGCTGGCGCGTGGAAACGTACGAGGAACTTCGATCAGTGGTCGAAGAAACCGGACATTATGTAGGAGGCCCATTGATCATTGACGTTCGCCTTAAACAGAAAAGCCTGCCGCTTCTCCTTAAACAGACGGTCGAGATTACCGAACCTGAAGCCTCGGTGGACTCCCCTCTCCCCCCTTCCTCCTAGTACGGCCTGTGCCATGATGCAAAGTATGTGTGTTGCTCCGGAAATACCGATCCGTGAGAAAGTACGTAAACGATCTTCTTCGGTCTGGTGTGAACCGTGTTCAGTTATGAGCGAAACCGAACTTTAGAAACTTGTTCACGGATCGGTAAGCTCAATGCAAGAAAAAGCACCTTCGTCGCTCAGGACATCTGAGATGTCCAAACTCGATTCCGGCAATCTAGATTGCCAAGCCGATCAACCGAACGGGTCGATTGTAACTGTCGGCTGGATGGGCACACGACAGCTGTCGGTGCGACGATGGTAGCCGTTTCTGGAGAATGGAAGCAGGCACACATTCAGTCCACATGTATCACGACGCGTTCTTGGTCTTCCTATGTCAGTCTGGCCTCGAACGCACTGGGGAGCTCTGGACTTATACTTCTTGAAACCCCCTCGAAAGACCATACGTCTCGTCTAAAACGGAACCTGGACAGACCGCTTCGGTACGTTCTGCCACAACTTGAGCGAGGCATCGCCTCGCACCGAATAGGGCAAGTCCCGCACGGCCAGCTCCCTCTGAACCCCGTCAGGGCCGGAAGGCAGCAGCGGTAGGAGGTCGCAGCGGCGCGCTGCGGGTCGCTTGCCCTTTTTTCTTTGGCAGAGTTTGCCGTTCGGTCCCCGTCTTGACTCGGACCGCCCGCTTTCGACGAGGCGTGCCTCTCCGTCCGCGCCCCGAAAGCCCCCTGTGCGCCCCTCGATCGGATTCGTTTGAATTGTGGTTCCTGCTGCTCCATGTTCTCCGTGTTGCTTCCCGCCGTTGTGCCGGTCCTTCTTATGAACCAGTCCGGCGGTGGCTCGGGCGGATTTGCCGGGCTGATCCTCCCCCTCGCATTGATCGGGCTAGTCTTCTATTTTTTCATCTACAAGCCCCAGAAGGACCGGGAGAAGGAGCATGACGAGATGGTTGCAAACCTTGAACAGGGCGATAAAATTGTTACTATCGGCGGCATCCACGGCACCATCCAGCGTATTGATGAGGACAGCGTGCTTACCCAAGTCGATAGCAAGGGCACGAAGCTTCGCATCGACAAGCAGGCCATCGCCAACCTCGAAGAGGAAGAAGAGTCCTAATTGAGGAATGAGGCCCACTTGACGGCCCGCCTCTACCACGCTACGAATTGTCCCCCTGCATCGGTATGAGTACGTCCCGCTCCACCGAGGTCACCTTCGATCCCATCGAAGATGCCATCGACGCCGTCCGCGCCGGCGGACTCGTCATCGTGGTCGACGACGAAGACCGCGAAAATGAAGGCGACTTTATCGGTGCGGCGGAAGCCATCACTCCCGACCTCGTGAACTTCATGACGAAGCGCGGACGAGGCCTCCTGTGTACCGCCATCTCTCCCGAACGGACCGACGAGTTGGACCTGGACCTGATGGTCGACTCGAATTCAGCGGCCTACGACACCCCCTTCACAGTATCGGTCGATTACAAGCAGGGGACGAGCACTGGCATCTCGGCCGCCGACCGGGCCAAAACCATTCAGGCCCTCGCCGATCCCAACGCGTCTGCCTACGACTTCGGTCGTCCCGGCCACGTCTTTCCACTTCGTGCCCGCTCTGGCGGCGTCCTCCGTCGTGCCGGCCACACCGAGGCCGCCGTCGACCTCGCCCGTCTTGCCGGCTTCGAACCCGCTGGGGCGCTCGTTGAAATTATGAACGACGACGGCACCATGGCCCGCGTGCCCCAACTTCGGACGATGGCGGATGAACTCGACATGCCGCTCATCACGATTCAGGACCTCATCGCCTATCGCATGCAGAATGAGCGGCTCGTGTCCCGCAAGGCCGAGGTCAACCTCGACACGGCCTTCGGCACCTTCCGGGTCGTGGCCTACGAAGAAACCCTCACCGGCGACGTTCATCTCGCCCTCACTAAAGGCGAATGGGACAAGACCGAACCGGTGCTCGTCCGCGTGCACTCCCAGAACGTACTCGGCGACGTGCTCGCTGCACAACGCGAGGAATACGGCGAACAACTGGCCGAAGCCCTGCTTCGAATCGAGCATGAGGGACAGGGCGCTGTCCTCTACATGATGCAAAGCAACCACGGCCACAACCTGCTCTCCAAATTGAGCCAGATGGAGCGCCAGCAATCCCAGGAAGAAGCCGATCCGGCCGATCCCTCCCTCAATATGGACCACCGGGACTACGGCATCGGCTGCCAGATCCTTCGCGACCTCGGCATTCATCGACTGCGGCTTCTCACCAACAACCCGCGCAAACGCATCGGGCTCGCGGGCTACGGCCTTGAACTGACAGAACAAACCCCGATCGACCTTCCCGAAGAGGCCTCCGAACACATTGACCGCCTTGCCGCAGACCGACTGACCCCATTACTCGTGGACCTCCTCCAGTCCAACTCCTAACTCACCGCCACCACAATGGCGTCGCTGGGCTGCACAATGGAATGGAGGACGTGATCCTCACTCCGTAGCCGAACGAGTTCGGCAGCTCCGTTGGGGCATGGAGGTGCAATGTTCCGATGGCATCTCGACGGCCGTTCTGTGGATCGATGTACAGCCGAGCCCCAGTAGTCGAAGTTGAAAATGGCGCCCAAATACGCCTTGTATACCGAAGGCTTTCGGTACAGGCGCGTGCAGAAGCCATTTGCAACGAGGCCCACGAAGTCACAGCGCCCTGAGCGGAGCGAAGAAATACTCCTGGAGTGGTCACAGAACGCTCGCCAAACAGCTTCTCATACCAAATCCTCCTGCAAAGTTCAGGGTTGCAGAAATATCAGCACAGGCGCA
>CAYOWD010000238.1:0-6590 GCA_964407535.1 uncultured Salinivenus sp.
TACTGACAGCCTGACGAACGCGTTCGTCTTGGTCGGAGTGATGGACCGTCTCCTCAGGGTCTCGTTGCTCGGTCGCCATGTCCAGAGCCTCCAGCACCAGTTCACTCCGCAGGTGGCCAGCCATCTCCCAGCCGACAACCTTCCTGCTGCACACGTCGATGACGACTGCCAAGTACAGATAACCTTCCTGTGTTGGCACGTAGGTGATGTCTGCCACCCAGAGCTCATCGGGCCCAGAAGCGGTAAAGTCTCGGGCCACGAGGTCTGGAGCAGGGCGCCCCGTGTCGCCAGAAACGGTCGTAGAGGGCCGCTTCCGACGGCTTACGCGCGCAGGCCGTCCTCTTTCATGAGACGAGCCACACGCTTTTTGCCAACATGGATGCCTTCAGCCTGCAAAGCGGCGTGGACGCGAGGGGACCCATAGGTCCAGACGGACACGTCCGTCACGCGAGCTCTCATGAATCTGTCTGATTCGCTTGGTCAACATCGCGTCTTTTCGGTCTCGCTTTGAGGGCGGGCGCTTGCGCCACGCGTAGTATCCACTCCGGCTTACGCCGAGGACACGACACATCGCGCTGATCGGGAATTCGGCCTGGTGCGCCCAGGCGATGAGACATCGCCAGAATCGGAAGATTTTGGCGGGACATCTCCCTTCTCCCTTTGGGACCTGGCCGTCGCTTTTGCTAAAATATCCCGTTCCTGATTCAGTTCACGCAACTTCTTTCGAAGCTGGCGAAGCTCTTCCCGTTCGTCGGTCGAGAGTCCCTCGGCACTTTTTCCCTCATCCCGATCGGCCTGCTTTATCCAATTCCGGATTGTGGTCTCTGTCGGTTCAAACTCCTCAGCCAGATCCGACGGCGTTGGCGGTGCCAGTTTATACTGTCAGGTTCCCGAGGGAGAGCTCTGGATTGCAAAATGGATTGCGATTGCCATTCTAGTAGTGGTGGCATCGGGGTGGCGTCCCCGGATTACGGGCATTCTCCACTGGTGGGTCTCCTGGAGCTACTTCTCGTCCTCAATGATGATGGAGGGGGGAGATCAGCTTACGGCCAACCTTGCGCTTCTGCTCATTCCCATCACCCTGACGGACGATCGCACGTGGCATTGGGAAGAGCGAACGGCCGTGAACGTGACGGCATGGAGCGAAGCCTCAAAGCGCATGATTGCTCGTTCTACGTGGGTCGTGATTCGAGTGCAGGTCGCGCTCGTATACCTCCACTCGTCGATCGGGAAAATGGGGGTGGAAGAGTGGGTCAACGGAACCGCACTGTACTACTGGTTAACCCATCCTCTCACGGGAGCGCCCGGCTGGCGGGCAACGATCATAACCCCGCTGCTCACAAACGGCGTGACGGTCACGCTTCTCACCTGGGGGGTGATCGTCTACGAACTGTTTCTCTTCACGGCGCTCGTGATGGACAAGAAGTGGTGGCCGTTCATGCTGTACAGCGCCTTTGCCTTTCACGCGGGGATCGCGTTCTTCCAAGGCCTCGTGTCGTTTTCCATCGCGATGTTCGGCGCACTTGTTCTCTATTTGAGGCCGCCGGATTCCCCCTTCGAGTTCCGGCTGCCGCAGCTTAAATCTCTCCGGTCGGTGACGCGCGTGTTTCCCGCGTCGAGAGAGCGTCGTGCGCAAGAAAGTGCTGCATAGTCGTAGCAGGAACCACTGGAAATGCGTTGAGATGTCGGGAGCCGTATTCTCTTGAATCCTGAGACATGTTTTTTCCCAACAATGCCGGGCAGGGTCTATGAATGTGAAAGCGACGATTCGAAGCCCACTGTTTCGGGTAGGCGCAGGGCTCTGGCTCGCCGGGATGATCGGCGTGCTCTCTACGCTGTTGATGCCGATCCCGCTTCCGGAGGGCACCGAGCTCCCCATGCCGATTTGGGTGGCAAAGCTCCTGAACCTCATTCAGCCGACCCTTCTTCTCATCCTGGCGGTATGGGCCGGGACGAAGCTTGCTCCGTCCGTCGGGCTCGACGCGCCCGTGCTCCGGGCGGCTGTGGAGGGAGAAGACATCGAGGCGATACTACAAGCGCGACGCACGCCCGCGCTCATCGGCGTTGTCCTCGGCGGGGCGGTGCTCTTGGTTGCAAACGCGGTCATGCCGCCGGCGCTGGAAGAGGCGGGCCGGCAGTTCCAGCCGCCGTTACTCACGCGTCTCCTCTACGGCGGCATCACCGAGGAGGTGCTGATTCGATGGGGTCTGATGACGGTTCTGCTGTGGGGCGGATGGCGGCTGTTTCAGAGCGAGGGGGATCCGCATTCCGCACTCGTGTGGACGGCCATCGTGCTGTCTGCGCTTCTGTTCGGGGCCGGGCACCTGCCGATGGCTGTCAGCCTAGTAGGCGAACTCACCCCGGAGGTGCTGACCCACGTCCTCGCCGGAAATACTGTATTCGGGATCGTGGCGGGGTACCTGTACTGGCAGTGGGGACTGGAGACGGCGATGGCTGCCCACGCTGGAGCACACGCAGTAGCGTTCGTGGCCGCGAGTCTTCCGGTTCCGGTTTGATTCTCGGGAGTGAGTCGCGTCTTCATCACACCCGTGACTGTCACCGGTTGCTCGCATAGCGGGATGAAAGTTCTTCGGTCGTTGGGGACGGACCTCCTTTCAACTCAAGTACATTCTCCAGGCTTTGAGAATCTGTTCCGAGACGCTTACTGCCTGCGACTTCGTGGATCTCGGCGACGTATCAGCTCGCAAAATAACTTCTGAACGCCGGATTGCTTTGCGGCCAGCGTGATGGGTGTTTTCCTGGCAAACGGAGATGCCGAAATACGTTAACTGAGAAGCACTATTGGTCCGTTTTCGATTGTTCGGATTGGTTCCCGTCGCCGCGGTCACGACGATTTTCCTGGTCGACGAGGTACTGGATATATCGGGGTAGCCACCAGGCAGGGAAGAAATTCTTTATTCCTATGAAGAGAAGTATTAATCCCCCCACCGTCCATACCACAAAGGAAGGCATTGTTGTCAGGGACGATGTAGCAATATGGTAGAAACCGACCTGTACGACGATTATAGACAAAAGAAAAGGGGTGGCTAACCAGTGAAGATAAGCACGAATGAGGTCGGTAACGATTTTTTTGTGCTGAGGAGAAAGCGACCGGTACGTGTCCGGGGTACGGACGTAACCGATCACCTGCTGGAACGTCCGGGCCGTCAGACGAACGCTTCCGTAAGGAATCGCAACAACGAGCGCCTGGAGAAACGAACTTACTAACCACTTCAGAAGAGTGGTTTTTTCATAGTGGACAGTCCCCGGACGAATACTCGTTGGAATTTTTTCAGGCAGCGACGGATAGCCCCAGAGGCTGCCGCCGAGAAGCAGGATGAAAAGAGCGAGGTTGACGGCCTGAGCGATGCGAGTATAGCGCGTTTCCTGCATGATACGTGCGAGTCGATACGCATAAGTACTTCGGCAGAGGCGACAGTCGGAATCCAGACCTCAGCGGATCAATCGCATTCGACAGCTGGGAGGACACAGTGCGTTACCCGTCGACGGAGGCCGTATCTTCGGCTTCGGCCAGGCGCTGGATGTATCGGGGGAGCCACCAGACAAGGAGCAGGCAGATTCCGACAAAGCCAATAGCCGATCCTACTCTCCACCATCTCATAAATCCAAGGGGCTTTGTCCCAGATGACAGGGCAAGGAGATAAAAATGCACCTGCGCAGCAATAAAGTAGACAAGCACAGGGGTGATCGACGCGTGCAGGAGGGCGCGGACGATGTCGGTAACGATTCGTTTATGCCGGCGAGAAAGCGTCCCGTAGGTGTCCGGGTTGCGGATTTGGCTGATCGCCCGCTGTGGGTTCCGGGCGGCCATATAGACTCCCCCATACCCGAGCACGACGATGAAAATAGCAAAAAGGGGTAAAAACCAGCCAATGCAGGAGCGTGGTCTCCCAGTACGACACGGAACCGCCCAGAAAGCCGGCATTCTGGGGGATTTGTTCAGGCAGCGACGGGTAGACCAGCAAACTTCCGCCGAGCAGCAATAAGACGAGCGCTCCGTTGATGAGATGAGGAAGACGAATCGGATTCATGAGCAGGTGCTTGTCGACCAATCCGGAAAAAGGGTTGCGCTCCACGTCCATCTTTTCGGTCAGTATTGGCCTCGATTATTGCGGCGAATTACGAATGCCCGAGTCGGAAAACGATAAAAAGATACCTCTTCTTGTTCAGTAGATTATAAACCGACCATTGCGACAGATCCAAACCTCAAGGAAATGATTAACAAATGAACAAAAAATTAATAGAAATGGGCTATTAGGTTTTAAACAGGGTCTCAAACGCAGAGAGGCATTTTATGACATCAATGCAGGTAGTGACTGAAGTTTTCTTTTCGATATAAGGACTCATCGCCTCGCTTCGTTCATATATCCGTTTCCTTGATCACGATGTCACGTTTTAAAAACGACCATTGGCGTTCGCTCAAATCGATGCATCGAATCGCTCATTGTCTAGTCGTTCTCGTACTGGGCACCGCGGTGACGGCAATGCCGGGGAAAGCGCAGGAGGGCGAAATTACGGGCACAGTCGTGCAAAGCAAAGACGAAGAGCCGCTTCCGTCCGTGAATGTTCGCATCCAAAAACAGTCGCTTGGGGCCGTTACGGATGAGAAGGGCCGGTTTCGAATCAGCAAGGTGCCGGAAGGAACGCACGTCGTGAAGGCCAGTCTCGTAGGCTACTCGACGGCTACGAAGAACGTCCGCGTGCATCCCGGCGAGACGACGAGCCTCAATATCCGACTTTCTCAAAAGTCTGTGGAATTGAGCGGAATCACGGTGACGGAAGAGACGGAAAATTATGTCCCGGAGGAAGTGACGAGTGTAACAAAGATCGGCGCTCCGATATCGGAGACGCCCCAGTCCGTATCGGTCGTTACGAGTGATCAGTTGGCCGTTCGAAGTGTGGATCGGCTCTCTGAGTCGCTGCGATACACGCCGGGTGTTCAAGGAGAAACGTTCGGGTTTGATCCACGGACATTCTTTCTTCGGTTTCGTGGCTTTGACGCCACGAGGGCAGGTCTGTACCGAAACGGCTTACAGTTCCGCAGTCCCACGACATCCCCGATTGGGTACGACCCGGAGCCCTATGCCGCCGAGCGAATCGAAGTACCGCGGGGACCGTCTTCGGTACTATACGGAGCCGGTAGCCTTGGTGGGCTCGTCAACTTCGTCACGAAACGCCCACAACGGGCCCCCTACCAAGAAGTAATTGCTGAGTACGGAACGGATAATCACTGGCAAGGGAAAGTAGACGTGACCGGGCCAATCGACGACGACGGCACCTTTTCATACCGGCTCACAGGGGTCGCCCGAAAGGCAGATACCCAGATTGACCACGTGCCAAACGACCGGATTTTTGTGGCTCCGGCCTTAAGTTGGCGCCCGTCCGATGCTACAACACTCACCGTACTCGGGCGATACCAGCAGGATAACACAGGCGCCCCGCAGCCGCTTCCGGTTTCCGGTACAATAGAGCCAAATCCCAATGGAGAGGTGCCCCCTCGCCGGTTCTTGGGCGAGCCAGACGTAGACCGGTATGACCGCACGCAGTGGTCGGTCGAAGGACTTTTTTCACACGACTTCAGCGGCGCGTTTTCCATCAATCAGAAAACGCGCTACTACTCAGTCGACGTTGAGGAAACAAGAGTCATTGGCGGGACACTTCAAAGTGACCAGCGCACGATCACACGTTCCCTCTCAGAACGTCTCGGACATCTTGATGGAATTTCTACGGACACACAGGTCCAACGAGACTTAGCGACCGGACCCATCGAGCATACGTTTCTAGCGGGTCTGGACATTCAGTGGATTCGTACAACCTCAACCCAGAATGCCGGTCGGGCTCCCTCGGTCGATCTCTTCGACCCGACGTACGGAGTTGACGTATCGGTGTCCCAAAATGGACCGGACCTTACCACCACACAGCGCCAAATCGGGGTCTATCTGCAAGATCGACTCCGCCTGTATGAGAACTGGATAGTGATGTTAAACGGGCGCGTGGATTGGGTCCGCACTGAAGTCGATGTGAGTTCGACGAGCCGCACGTTTGATCAGAACGACCGGGCGCTGACCGGACGAGCAGGACTGGTGTACGAGTCCAGTATCGGACTAAACCCCTATGCCAGCTACTCACAATCCTTCTTGCCTCTTCTGGGGACCGGGCCGAACGACGAGCCCTTCGATCCCGAACGAGGTGAACAGTGGGAGATCGGAGCCAAATATCAACCACCGGGCACGAACAGTTTCGTGACGATCGCACTGTTTGACCTGACTCGAAAAAACACGCCTCTTCAGGGATCAGCCGTACCGCCGGAACCCAATCAGGCCGGAGCGGCGAACTCACAGGGGGTCGAGGTCGAAGCGGTGGCTAGCCCGGTGGCGGGACTCGACATCGAAGTGAATGGTACGCTGCAAGATGTCGAGATTACTGAAAGTAGCCGATCATCGCGTGAGGGCGAACGTCCGGTATCGGCCCGGGAGAAGATGGGATCGGTTTGGGTTGACTACACTATTCAGAAGGCAATAGTCCGTGCAGGTTTTTGAGGGTCAGGTAGTCATCTGTCCGGTCTCAAG
>CAYOWD010000239.1:0-6535 GCA_964407535.1 uncultured Salinivenus sp.
GTCACGATGATCGTGCGCGGCGACGGGATCGACGACGGGGTGAAGTACTGGATCAAGCCGGACCTGGAGAATCGAATTGAGGAGGGCTCCATCGACGCCTACTTCAACACGACCGTCGAGGCCATCGAGGAGGATGTCATCCACCTCGATACGCCGGACGGGCCTGAGCAGCTCGACAACGACTTTGTGCTTGCGCTCACCGGCTACAAGCCCAACTACGACTTCCTCGACCGGCTGGGCATTGCCGTGCGGGACGACGCGGCCCGCACGCCGGTGCACGACGAAGAAGAGACGTTCGAAACGAACCGGGACGGCGTCTACCTCGCCGGCACCGTCTGTGGGGGCTGTGACACGAGCCGCTGGTTCATTGAAAACGGCCGGTTCCACGCCGAAAAGATCGTGGACCACATCGTCTCCACGCTGGATGAGGCTGTACGTGTATGATACCAACACCGCAGCCTTACTGGACTGCTCCGCTGGGTGTATGAACAACGGGTTCGATTGCCAAGCGGACGCCTAGTGCAGGCAGGGCGATTACATATCGCTCTATGCCGCGCACAGAAGTGCGTTGGAGCACAGCGGTTCTTGCTTCCATGCATCCAAACCTCCACCCATTCCGGGCAGAGTGGGGGAACCGACGGCAAAGGCGCTTCCCGCTGTCGGTGTTGAGAGGGACCAGGCTCATACTGGATCCCTCCAATCAAACAGCATAACGCATACTCCGTAGTCCACAACAGGGATTACGAGCTCGGTAGCGCAGCCGCGTCCACGTTTGTGGGCTCCCACCATCCATCGGCCACGAGCTGGGCCACCTTCTGCTTCGACCACGCTTTATACCGAATTTCGGGCCGGTACTCCACCATCTGCCCATTTTCTTCAAGCCACTCGAAGCACACGCAGGTTGAGGTCTCAAAAAGCACCCCGAGCGTGCAGCCCTTCCCCCGCAGGCAGTACTTATAACAGTCCTGTCCGGGACGGTCACAGACGGAAAAGTCAGTAGGGGCTTCCTTCTTGAACTCTTCCAGATGCATGGCGGCGATCATTTGTGAAGACACAACGTAAAGAACTCAAACGCGCTCTTCACCTCATCGGACACTAGTCTCAACAGGAATACATGCCCTGTATTACGAGACGCCCCGTCCAAAGAAGCGCGTTTATACCTAATCTAAATAGGTGCTCAGGGGAGAAATTCGCAATTTTCCCCCCTGGAATTTCGCATGATGTTGACGATATCTGCCGATTTTTGCCCCCAAACGCGTGCTCGCAGCCCCTTTTCAGAAGATTTAGACTCCCTCTAAATATAAGAGCACGCGGATCCTGATTCCGGGACTGGAAGTTAGCATATTGAAGTTTTTCAGTAGTCCCTTGAAACAAAACCGAAGCGCTGTAGCCATGGCCCACGATATCGAACCAATGTGCAAGTCCTGTGCCCATCTTGACCGGGACCGCGACAACGAGGCCGTGTGCGAGGCCTTCCCGGAAGGTATTCCCGAAGAGATTTGGCGAAACCAGCACGATCACCACGAACCGTATCCGGGCGACCGAGGCGTACGCTTCGAGGCGATGCCCATCCCGGAAGAGGAGGCAGAAGCGGTCGCCTAATTTGCGTTCTCACGTATGATCTGAGTTCCGGCCGGTCCGATTCGTCGGACCGGCTTTGCTATTTGGGCACGCGAAATATGAGTCCCGTTCGTTCGACTGGATTCTGATACGAACTCTGCAGCCGAACCAGTTCGGCAGCTCCGTTGGGGTATGTGGATCTGGGAGGTATGTGCGTGAGGCCCAAGTGCTTGCGACCGTTCTTCTGTCTCTGTACCCCCGAATTGTTTCAGCCGGATTTGGTATGAGGGGGGCCATTCCCCGATGCGATTCGGTCCGGACTTGACACACTTGTGTTCACGCCATCGGATGAGGTGGAACCGGGGAATCCCCAGAACAGCCCGAATCGTCTTCATCTGCATTCCGCGAATGAAGTCACACTCTCCTGGGAGCGATAATCATCTTGACAAATAGATGCCCGGACCGACAGCTCGACCTCCAACTCGCACAGTCGTCATTCAAACGCTGTCAGGATCTTCTCGACGGAGCCGGCATAGCCGGTCCCGAAGAGGTTGAGGTGATTGATGAGGTGGTAGAGGTTGTAGATCTGCCTGCGGGTATCGTACCCCGGTTCAAGCGACCAGGCGGCCCGATAGGCGTCGTAGAACCGGTCGTCGAAGCCGCCGAAGAGCTCCGTCATGGCAAGGTCGGCCTCCCGATGGCCGTAGTACGCCGCGGGATCGATGAGGGCCGGCGTGCCGTCGGCCGTCACCATGAAATTGCCCGACCAGAGGTCGCCGTGCAACACGGAGGCCGGTGGGGTGGCCGGCAGAATGTCCGGCAGACGACGATATAGCTGCTCCAGCGCGTCGGTCCAGCCCGTCTGCCAGCGTCCCCGGTCCCGCGCCGTCGCCACCTGCGGCTCCAGCCGTTGGGTCCGGAAAAAATCCGGCCAGCTCTCCGTCCACTCGTTCTGCTGCGGCAGACGGCCGATAAAGTTGTCCTGCTCAAAGCCGTACCGATCTTCGGTGTGTCGATGCAACGCGGCCAGTCCCTCCCCGAACGTGTCCCAGAACCGATCGGATTTCGGCCCCGTCTCAATCCAGTCCAACACAAGGAATCCGGGACGCTCGTCGGTGGGGACGGCCGTTTCGACGACGGAAGGCACCGAAAGGGAAGTCTCTCCCGTTCCCAGTGCCCTCAGCCCCGCCGCCTCCCCCGGAAAGGTGCGGGCCACCACCTCCTCCCCGTACTTTAGAAAAAACGGAGAGGCACCGGTTTCAACCCGGCAGGCGTTGGCGATGCAACCGCCGCCCACCGCAGTGGTCGCCGTAATCGTCACGTCGAGACGCGCCTCAAGGGCCTCGCGAAGGAGATCGGGAAGCATCGGCATACAAAAGTCGGCATAACAGGGATCGACGACGCCGGGGGATTAGTCCTCCTCCACCCGTTCAACGCCCTCCGCGTGCTCCTCAAGCCCATACTCCTCAATGAGGCGGTGCAGCAGCATCTCCGACGTGCGTTCGACGATGTCGAAGACGTTCTCAAACCCCTGCCGACCGCCGTGGTAGGGATCGGGCACCTGATAATCTTCCGGTTCCGGGTCGAACTCGCGAAAGAGCCGCACCTTGCCCCCGTGCTCATCCTTCTCATCGAGGTGGAGCACATCGTTCAGGTTGCTCTTGTCCATCACAAAGATGTGATCGAACGCCTCCAGGTCCTCGGCCTGGAACTGCGAGGCCCGATGCTCTTCCAGCGAAAGCCCGTGGCGCTCGGCGGTATCGCGCATCCGGTCGTCCGCCTTGTCGCCGACGTGCCAGTTGCCGGTTCCGGACGAGTGGATGTCAAAGTGATCGCTGAGGCCGTGTGCCTCCACCTTGTCCCGAAAGACGACCTTGGCGAGGGGACTCCGGCAGATGTTGCCGAGACAGACGAACTGAACGCGAATAGGATCGGGCATGGAATCGGGACGGATTGACCGGGGAATACAGGAATCAGTATTGCCTACGTATGCAGTTCGGGGGTGTGCCGACGCGTCGCCGATTCCAAACCGCGCTTCACGTTTCGCCGCGGGGATCGATTCGCATCGTCACGTTTTCCTGTGTGAGGTGTCTCCCGAGTGTTTTTGTCAGCGTCCCGCGTTCGCTCTCCGTTTTGATCTTTAGCTGCCACCGTGCCCTCTGATTCCGACAACGATCCCGTCATCAGCGTCACCGAACTTACACGCGGGCTCAGCGACCTCGTCGAGACCCACTACGATAACGTGTGGGTGGAAGGCGAACTGTCGGACTTTACGCAGGCCGCCTCCGGCCACTGCTACTTTACGCTCAAGGACGAGGACGCCCAGATCCGGTGCGTGATGTGGAAGCACCTCACGCAGTACGTGTATTTTGAGCCGGAAGAGGGCATGCAGGTCCGCGTGAACGGCCATGCGTCCGTGTACGAGCGCCGAGGCGATCTGCAAATCATGGCCCAGGCCATGCGGCAGGCCGGGAGGGGCGCGCAGCAACAGGCCTACGAGGAGCTCAAACAGAAACTGAAGGCGGAAGGCCTCTTCGATGCCGAGCGAAAACAGGCGCTGCCCCCCTTCCCCGAAACGATCGGCGTCGTCACCTCCGGACAGGGCGCCGCGGTGCAGGACATCCTGTCGGGCATTGAACGTCGCTTTCCCCCTGCCGAGATCGTCCTATGCCCGGTGCCGGTCCAGGGCCTCGACGCCCCGCAGGCCATTGCCGACGCCGTGACCGCCTTCAACAACCTTTCCGCGAACGACGCCCAGCGTCCGGATCTGCTCATCGTGGGCCGCGGCGGCGGCTCAACGGAGGACCTGTGGGCCTTCAACGAAGAAGTGGTGGCCCGCGCCCTGGCCGGGTCGGCCCTCCCGATTATCAGCGCCGTGGGGCACGAATCCGACGTGTCGATTGCCGACTTTGTGGCCGATGAGCGCGCCGCCACGCCCTCGATGGCCGCTGAGCTGGCCGTACCGGACCGCCGCGACGTCGAGGCCCGCATCCGCGAGCTCCACGATCGCCTGCACAGTCACGTCCGCCGCCGCCTTCAAGACGCTCGGCAGCGGATCGACGCGCTCGTCTCCTCCCGCGCCTTCCACACGCCCGTTCGCCGCCTCGAACAACACCGACAGCACCTCGACGCCCTCATCGACCGCCTGGAGCGCAGCGGCACCCGCCTCACCGACCAGGCCCGCACCCGCCTCGAACAACTCCGCAGTCGGCTTGACGCCGCGGACCCCGAACAACCCCTCCGCCGCGGCTATGTATACGTGACGCGCGACGGCACCGCCGTCCACTCTCCCGATGGCCTCCAGACTGGTGACCGGATTCGCCTCCGCTTCCACGAGGGAGATCGAAACGCCGAAATTCTTCCTAAGGAGGAGTAATGTCCTCCTCATCGTTTGCAACAATGAATTTACATTTTTCACTGGCGATTTCGGTGCATAGCCTTCACCTTGTAAAGGCTTCCATACTGGAACTGCTCCATTTACAGCCTGTACACCGCACGAAATTCGGCTACGACACTCAAATCCATCGTCTGAGTGTCCTGCGTTGTGCCACGGTGTGTCTTGTAAAGTGGCACGTCGTCGGTCCGTCGGCCGACCCTCTTGTCACAGTTTCCTGCTCCCATGGCTTCCGACCCAAGCCAACTTACGGTTGAATTCCAACCCAAGCGCCGCGTTGATGTCATCGACGTAAATAAGCACGTCGAGGACGAAACCGATGGGTTTCTGAATACCCACCGGAAGGCGTTGTACTGCTCCCACCACACGACTGCCGGCTTTCTCGAAGAAACGATTTGCAATCGCCTCGACCGGCGGCCCGATCAGGTTGAAGAGTTCCTGGCGCCCTTTCGCGAGCTGTTCCCGTTCGGGGCCGACTACCGGCACGATCAGCTCCACCTGCGCAAGGAATTGACGCCCGAGCAGCGCCAAACGGAACCCCGCAACGCCGACTCGCACCTTACGTTCATCGGGTCGGGCCTCGAAAACTGCGTGACCTACCCGAGCGACCCTTCGCGTCCCGTCTTCTTCGTCGATCTCGACGGCATCAACAAAGACAACCAGGACCGGCGCGAGCGACGCACAACCGTCATCGGCTTCGATGAGGAGCGCCCTGTCGCGGAAGCGGACATGACGGTGCCCGTCTCCAACCATCGCATCGACTCGGTCAGTCTGCGCGATCCCCGGCTCGGCCTCTTCGATGAGCTTCACGAGATGCTGGCCGAACGGGACATTACCACGGGCCGCGTTGAAATTGAGCTCGCCCCGGAGGAAAAACACGCGGGCCTCACGGTCAACGAGTACGAGACGCTGCTCATGAAGCACGACCTCGCGGAGGTCCTTCGCGATCCCCTGCGCTTCATGGCGGAAAAGGGACGCAGCATGATTTCCGATCCCGGCGCCATTCCCGACAAGGCGAAGAACTACGCCAAATACGACCTCGTTCGCCTCGTCAACCGGGTCGTGGACACGCTGGGGCTGAACGAGTCGCTCGTCGAGCGCATCATCGACAAGTGCCTGGCCGTGCCCGCCGAGCGCTTTCTCCGCATGAAGCGGTCGGTCACCCTGCTTGTGACCGAAGACGAGAACAACGGTCGGGGGACGATCGTCCAGGGGCGCTACCAGAGCCCGATTCTCGTGCAGTGGCGCGGATCCGATGCCCAGCAACGCCGCCTCCGCGTCAAGCTGACGCGGTTTGAGTGAGGCCCGGTCCGAGAACCGAGAGGCAGTTCCCTCTCCTCTCGACTCTCGACCCTGCGTCTAGATCAGCGAGTGCGACTGCCCGCCGTCCACGTTGATGCAGGAGCCGGTGATGAGGCTTGCGCGGTCGGAGCAGAGGAACGTGACGAAGTCGGCCACCTCCGTGGCGCGCCCGAAGCGCTCAATGGCGATGTTCTCCTGCACGAACGCCTCCATCTCATCCGGCTTCTCTTTGACGCGCTGATCCCAGCTGCCGCCCGGAAAGCGGATGGAGCCCGGCGC
>CAYOWD010000240.1:0-6511 GCA_964407535.1 uncultured Salinivenus sp.
AGGGGTTTTGTGATGGCTGTGCTCGCCGCGATAGCCGCGGATGACCTGAATGGTGCCGTCGTCGCGCTTGATGGGAAACTCGAACCGGACGATGTTGTCACAGGCTCGAATCTGGGAAAGCACACCGGACGGGTGGTCCGTGTACTGGGCCGCATTGTCGAACATGCGGTTGACCTGACCGAAGAAGTCGAGTGTGGTGTCGCCGTTGGAGGAAGAAGAGCTCATAAGGCAAACAGATGTGGAAAAAAGTAGCGCTTCCATGTAAACGACCAACCGTGCGAACCGCAAGTCCTGTTACAGGCGGCCGAGCAATTTTGGGATTCAGCCCTTCCCTGAAAGAGATAGGATCTGCCCAAATCCTGCCCCAGATGTGCACACATCCGAGGAAAGCGTGGGCGTCAGATGTCCCGTCCAGCCCGTCCCGGCTGCGCGTCCCCTCCGACCCGCAAGCGTTCAAGTTCAACGACGCAGATCGGGAACCTGATACAGCAAGAACCGGACCTTTCTCTCGTCCCCCAACCGGCCGGGCTGAATATGTGTTGACCGACCGTTCCATGACGGATCGTTTTTCCGTCCCCTTGGGACGCAAGCAGCCTGTCCGTAACAACGGATCCCTGCGGCGAACTGGCGGTTGACAACGACAGCTTCACTTCGCTGGTCTTTTCGACGGTCCCTCCGGGAGTCCCGTGCCCGAAATCATTCTTCTCGACATCACGGTCGTCATTCTGCTCGGCATTGGCGCCCAGTGGCTCGCGTGGCGCTTTCGACTGCCGTCCATTTTGCTGTTGCTGCTGGTCGGGTTTCTGGCCGGGCCGGTGCTCGGCCTTCTCGACCCGGCGGCCCTGCAGGGAGACTGGCTGTTCGCCTTCGTGTCCTTATCGATTGGAATTATCCTATTCGAAGGCGGATTGAGCCTCCGTCTCGATGAGCTTCGGGAGGTGGGCACGTCGGTGCTCAACCTCATCACCATCGGCGTTTTTCTCACGTGGGGCCTCGGCGCCACGGCCGCGCACTACATTCTCGGGTTCAATGTTGAGTTGGCCATTCTCATCGGGGCCATTCTTACCGTGACCGGGCCCACCGTCGTCATCCCGCTCCTGCGCCACGTGCGTCCCAAGGGACGCGTCAACACCATCGCCAAGTGGGAGGGCATCACCATCGACCCGGTCGGGGCCATCCTGTCCGTATTGACCCTGGAGACGCTCGTGTTGCTGAACAATCCCCGCGAGTCGGGCGCCAGTCCGGCTCATGCCGCCGCGGAGGTGGCCGAGGGACTCGGCCTCGAAATTTTCGTGGCCCTCGGCGTAAGCGTCGCCGCCAGTATGCTGCTCATCTTTATTCTGTACCGGCGCATGGTTCCGGACTTTCTCCGGAATCCGGTCACCCTGATGATCGTGATTACGGCCTTCGTGATCTCCAACGTGCTGCAGCACGAATCCGGCCTGCTCACCACCACGCTGATGGGCATTGCGATGGCCAATCAGCCGTATGTGTCCGTCCATCGTATCATTAAGTTCAAGGAGAACCTGCAGGTGTTGCTCATCGGGTCGCTCTTCGTCTTGCTGAGTGCACGCCTGGAATTGAGCGCGCTGAACTACATCGACTCGCGCGTCCTCGTCTTTCTCGGCATTCTGGTGATTCTCGTGCGACCGCTGGCGGTGCTGATTTCCTCGATCGGCACCAATCTGGAATGGGAGGAAAAGGTCTTTCTCTCCTGGCTGGCCCCGCGCGGCATTGTCGCCGCGGCCGTCGCCTCCCTCTTTGCGTACCAGCTCCGTCCCATTTACCCGGAAGCCATCGACGGAATGGTGCCGGTGATTTTCGCCGTCATTGTAGGGACCGTCGCCATTTACGGCCTCACGCTCGCCCCGCTCGCCCAGTGGCTGGACCTGGCCGATCCGGACCCCAACGGGCTCCTCTTCGTGGGCGCCGCGCCCTGGGTACGAACCATCGCCAAGCACGTCCAGGAGCTGGGCTTCTCCGTGGCCCTCATTGACAACAATCCCAGCCACGTGCAGGCGGCGCGGGAGGAGGGCCTGCCCGCTCAGCAGGGCAATGCGCTTTCCGAAGCAGTGCTGGACGAGATTGATCTCAGCGGCATCGGGCGCCTTCTTATTACCATTCCCAACGACGAGGTCGCTTCCCTCACGGCCCTGCACTTCTCCGAGATCTTCGAAAGCACCGACATCTACCAGCTGGCGGCCCAGCCCGACAGCCGACACGGCGGCGAGGGCGTGATGCCGAAACGCCTCCGCGGGCGCCCCCTCTTCGGGAAAAATACCAGCTATCGGTCCCTCCAATCTCACGTACAGCGCGGCGACACGGTGGAGATGCTTACCCTGGCCGATGACTTCTCGGCGGAGGAGAAGGACTTATATACCTATGAAGACCTCACGAGCTACTACGAGGATGTGACCGTTATTCCGCTCTTCATTCTCCACGAGTCCGACGACCTGGAGGTCGTGTCCGAAACGGACCAGTTCCGGATTGCCCCCGACGATCGGTTCGTGGCGCTCGTGGGATCGGAGGTCGACGTGCGCGACGGGGATCACAAGACCCCGGAGGTGGAACACACAGTCGACGAAGATTCCTTTGAGGTTGAGGAGTCGACCACTGAAGACAAGGATGACGTGTTTTCGTCGTAGGAGTCGTGCCTCCGACTCCAGAACCCTATCGCATTGCGTAGTCCATTCAGGGGAAATGCAACGCGCATCGAAACGAATGGACATCCGTTGCCTTCGAAGGGGCATGCACAACCGTGCTTCTTACTGATCCGTGCACAGGTAGGTAAACTCTCGCTTTCGTTCGGTGGGAGCCGTGGTAGGCAAATAGTCGGAATCGTCTTTAAGAACCCATTCACGTATCAGTAAAAACGAGACGGCAGCAGCGTCGAATTGCGCACCAACGTCTGATGAACAGCCTCCGGCACGCCACATACTGGGCCCTTCTCGTTGGCCTCTGGGGACTGTTTTTGGGCGGAGCGCAGGACACAGCCGTTGCGTCTGCTACACCGCCCCCGCCTGATCGCAGTGCCGGGCACATCGACGGTCGCTCTGCTACGGGGATGACGTTTCCCCGCCTGCCGATCCGCGCGTCGGCACGTCTCGGGGGAACGGAGTCCTACACACTCACGACGGAGGAAGAAGAGGAGGGCACGGAAACGCCCTCTCGTTCTGTCTCCTCAGCTCCGCGATCGGCTATCGTTTCCGGATTGTGCTCCTTTGGACGAGGGGCCGTCTGGCTCACGCAGAGCCGCTCTTTTCTTTGTGTCTACCTCTGTTGACCCTCGCTGGGGCCCGTCGTATGGAGATCAGCCTGGGAGCGTCCTTTGACATCCCGGGAATGCCGATGTAAAAATCGCGCCGTGCGCCGTGCCCCACCCCACCTCTTTCCGTCGTCGCGCATTGCTCGACCGGATTCCCTGCCTTCGGGCGGAATCCGATCACACATGCACCCGAGAAACGCAAGCGGTCCGCGGCGACACGCTGAACTGCGTGCGGGGACCGTTCTGTCCGGACGATTCCCGTACCAACCGTCATTAATGCGTCTCATGCGAGGGATCTACTGATGTCCAATCCTCAACACGCGAACGAGAACGACGATGCCTCTACGTCGCTTTCCTTCTACTTTTTCATCAGCACACTGGGATTTGCAGTGCTTGCTGGACTCTGGATGCTGATTCAGGCAGCACTTTTCTAGCACGCATGTCTGCCGATCTGTGTGAATCGCTGTGCCCCACCTCGTCAACAGTTGAGAGGAGTCGGGGGGCAGCGGTTCTCACCCGCAACGAATGATCCAACAACACACTGCGATGCCAACATACAAGACGACCATACTTCTTACTCTTGGCTCCCTTGACCTCACCTGTTTTGCCCTCGTCAACCTGAATTACGGGGACGTGTGGGGATTTACCGGGGGCGCCGGGCTCGTTCTGCTCCTTGCCGTTTTTGAGTTTGTTTAATAATAGTTTACGTAGAGAGCCGTCGTACTGATAGACGTGGGGGCTGGAGAATCGGATTCCCGCCGCATACGGGGGACACGGGAGCCTTCTGTCCAGCGGGCGGCCGCTCCGTAGACACGGCCCCTGAACGAACACCGGGGGCCGGCCCAAACTTCTGTCCGGTCCCGCCGTTGCGGACCAATGTTGTTCCCCGTTTCACCAAGGCACTCGTCCCTTATGGCTCAGTCCGGCGACCGAGAGCCTGCCGCCCATCTCAGCCTCCTCGATGCGACGATGGTGGGGATGGGGGCCATGATTGGGGCCGGTATCTTCGTCCTGACCGGCCTCGCCGCCGAGATTGCCGGGCCGGCCGCCCTCCTGGTCTTTGCCCTCAACGGCGTGGTCACGGCCTTTACCGGCCTGTCGTACGCCGAGCTGGCGAGTGCCATCCCCAAGAGCGGCGGCGGCTACGCGTTCGTCCGGGAGGTCTTTTCGGATCCCACCTCCTTCCTCATGGGGTGGATGCTGGCCTTCGCCTACATGATCGCGGGCGCGCTCTACGCCTTCGGCTTCGCGTCGAACTTTGTCGAGTTCGTCCACCTCTACTGGACGGGACTCCCCCACGGACCGGGGTGGACCATCGGCTATGCCCTCGCGGTCGTGGGACTCCTCGTGGTGCTCAACGCGCTGTCCACGGCGGCGAGCGGCGGGGCGGAGACGGCGGTGACGATCGTAAAGATTGTCATCCTCCTCCTCTTTGCCGGATTCGGGGCCGCGGCGGTGGAGATGAGCAATTTCCAGCCCTTCATTGCGGAGAACAAGACCGCGCTCTCCCTGCTGCCCGCCATGGGGCTCACATTTATCGCCTTCGAGGGCTACGACCTCATTACGACGGTGACCGAGGAGGTGGAGAATCCCCGCGAGAACATTCCGAAGGCCATCTTTATCAGCCTCGTCGCCACCGTGGCCATCTATCTGGTGGTCGTGTTCGTGGCCCTCGGCACGCTGGGGGCCGAGAAGCTGGGGCAGGCCGGTGAGACCGGCATTGCGGCGGCCGCGGAAGGATTTATGCCCACCCTTCCTCTATTGGGGAGTGGTGCCGCCCTCATTGTCTTCGGGGCCGTGTTTTCGACCCTCAGCGCCCTCAACGCCGTCGTCCTGGCGTCGAGTCGCGTCGTCTTCGCCATGGGCCGCGAAAATCAGCTCCCCGATCCAATCGGGCAGATTAGCGCCCAGTACGGGACCCCGCTGACCTCCGTTGTGATCTGTGGGGCCGTCATGTTCGCGAGCGCCGCGCTGCTGCCCATCCAGCAGGTGGGCCGCGTGTCGAGCTTCTTCTTTCTGATCTCGTTCGTGGTGGTCAACTACAGCGTCATTCGGCTCCGTCGGCGCCGCCCGAACATGCAACGCCCCTTCGAGATGCCGCTCTACCCGATCGTGCCGGCACTGGGCATCGGCCTGAACCTGCTTCTCGCCTACTTCCTCCTGCGGGACGATCCGGTGACCCTCCTCATCGGGCTCGGGTGGATGGCCGTCGGCGGAGCAGTCTACGGGGGGCTCCAGTGGAATGCCGCCCAGCCGTCGGCCTCGTCCTCGTCGGCGGAGACGCCGTGAGTGCGTCCTATTCGCTTTCTGTTCGACTGACCCTCTCGTACGTATGACCAGCCCCGGAAAAGATCTGCGCGTCATTGTGGCCGGCGGGGGCGACATCGGCCTTCGGTCCGCCGAGCTTCTCGATGAACGCGGGCACGACGTCTTCCTCGTCGAACGCGATCCCGACCGCTGTGCGGAGCTGGCCGACGCCTACGTGGCCACCGTCATCGAGGGAGACGCGACGCTGCCGTCCATCCTCCGACAGGCCGACCCTGAACGGGCCGACATCGTGGCGGCCCTCACCAACGACGTGTCGGCCAACCTGGCGATCTGCATGATGGCGCAGCAGATGAACGCTGCCGTTCACACGGTCCTGCGTACCGACGCGAACATTGGGGACGCGCACGCCGACCTCGTCGGGGCGGTGATCTATCCGGAACGGGCCAGTGCCCTCCTGGCGGTCAACGCGATTCTGGGGAGCGACGTGCGGTCCCTGGAGCACGCGATGGGGACGCTCGAAATTATTGAGGTGCGCGTGGAACCCGGCGCGCCGGCCGTGGGGAAGCCGCTCGAAGCCATCAGCTTTCCGCAGGGGAGCCTCGTCGTGTCCGACCAGGCCGGGACCCGGGTGGCCCGGCCCGATACGGTCATTGAGGCCGGCCAGGACTACATCGTGGCCTGCGAGCCGTCGGTGACGCAGGAGGTGATGCAGCTCCTGCGCGGGTGAGCGCTCGGTGCGACCGAAGTGCAACGGTCTGACGAAACGGGCGGACGGACTGGAATTGTGCGACCGGTCTTGTTATGATGGCCTCTGCATCCCGTCCTTTTTGACCTCTGGGGACCATTCCCGATACGTGAATACGTCCGTAAAGGCGGATTCGGCTGCGACGATGTACTGCGCTGCTGTGCTTCACGGTCCAGGAAATCTGTATAGGATTATGAGATTAACCGCAGGACGCTGGTGTTCTCTTTTTGAGT
>CAYOWD010000241.1:0-6496 GCA_964407535.1 uncultured Salinivenus sp.
TTCAGTGTGCGCAGGCGGTCCTTTTCGTCGACCCGGGCGAAGAGGTAGTTCCGGAAGAGCGGCTCCTCGATCTCCTTCGTGCGATCAGACCACTGCCGCGTCTCCCGCTTCTTCGGCACCAGCACGTCGATCCGGCGGTCCCGCAGGCGCTCCTCGCACTTCTTCTCGGCCCGGGCCCGCGTGTAAAAGACCCGCCATTCTCGGGCATCCTGAGCATTGCTCATGGTCGTAAGAACCGGCTTATTCGGGAAAACCGCGGTCCGCCGTTGCCATCCGGTTAAGATACAGCTCCGCCACGTCAGTCCCATTCGAGATTTTCGATGGGACTGTGCAGGTGTCTAGCAAATGGTGTGCCTCTCATCCCAGAGCGGTCGCTGCACTGGTTTGAGGGGCGGCCCCAACAATCCGTTCTGTCGGAGTCGGGGACCCATTTCAACGAACGCCGCTCTTACGCTTCCAGGCGTACAGGCGAGCGTGCCCCGAATTCCATTTTCGTGTAGATCTTCTGGAAGATTGGTACAGGTGGCTATGCAAAGCGACGGCCTTACTACGAGATGTACGGCGGCAAACTGGAAGCTGTCGCTCAGCAAATCCTAATAAAAAAACGGCGCTCGGATGATCTTGATGCCTCCCTCAATACATACCTTACCTACGAAAATAGGGAGGTCCAGGAAACACAAGAGAAAGATGAGAAGAGTTCACCAACATGTATCAAATATTTCGTAAGGGTAGATGATTACAACAGATCCGAAGCTGCTCGCTTCCTATTCTCTCTGCTTAAACAGATTAAGGACTGAGCGCCGTGCAAATACCTGAGGCTCATTTTCCGGTTTGGCTCTCGTCTCCTCAAAACGCCATGTCGGGACTCCGGAGGTTTCGGTGTGCAGTCACGACAAAGGGAAGTATGGCAGTTTATTCGAACCTGCCTCAAGGCTGCTGAGTACCCTCACTTGAAATTAGGCAAGATCGAAGAAAGGGGGAGCAGGGAATCCCTATGTATTCCACCAGTTACGAATTCCCGTCTGTGAGACTGGGGCATCGTCTTCGTAGTAGTCTTCCAGATGCGCGTAGGTGTATGCGTAGCCGTAATCCGCCCCTTTGTAGTACGCTATAGACGACGCACTTACTTGGTTCAAGACGACGCCGATAAGGTCACCTTCTACCTCTCGTACGCGCTCGGTCGTGTGATCAAATGCATTGCCGTCCGTCTCGCCCGATCGAGCAACGAGAATAGATCCATCGCAGTGGGGGGTCAGGCCGAGCATGTCGCTGAATAGAAGCGCCGGGGGGGTATCCACGAATACGTAGTCGTATTCGGACTCGAGACGAGATAGCAGGGACTGCATCCGATTCGAGCCAAGCAGCTCGGCGGGGTTGGGCACCGGCTCCCCCGCGGGAATGACGGACAAGTTATCGATGGCAGTCGAAAAGGGGGCGTCAGTCCGTTCGCTCTCGTAGAGGGCCTGAGAAAGTCCGGGCTCTCGAGAAAGATCCAGAAGTTCGTGGACCCAGGGCCGGCGAAGGTCGGCATCGATCACGATCACGTCCTTGCCGGCACTTGCCATGGACAGCGCCAGGTTGAGACACGTGGTCGTTTTGCCGGCGCCTTTCTCGGCGCTGCTAATGACGATCGAGGTCAACGGCGTATCCGGCCGCGTAAATCGGAGGTTGGTGCGAATGCGCCGGTAGGCTTCTGCGGCGGCCGACATGGGACTCACAAGCATGGCAAGTGTGGTACGCACGGGGCGGCCGTCGATCTCAACGAGATCATCGCCTCCAAACTCGTCCTCGATGAGTGGCGTCATAGAGGGAACTACGCCCAAAACGTTGTGGCCGTATTCGCGAAGATCAGCGGGTTGATGGATCCGCGTGTCGAGTTGCTCGCCCAGGATCACGAGTCCCCCGCCGAGGCCCGCTCCGAGAAAGAGCGCCAGGAAGAGATTCTTCTTCATATCGGGGCGAATGGGACGACCCGGTCCCGCCGGACGGATGACTTCAGCGTATCCGAGTTGCGACTGTTCGGCAAGTCGTGCTTCCTGCAGTTTCTCCTGAATGAAGTTGTATACCTTTTCAGTTGAGCGGCGCTCACGCTGAAGTTGCGCCATCCGAATGGACTTGCTGGGAATTTCCTGGAGCGACTGCCGATTTTCACGAAGCCGCTCTCGAATCACATCCAGCCGTGCCTGCAATCCATTCCGTTCAATCTGCTTCTGAGTAAGCGTGCGACGCTGGTCGGCAAGGTAGCTGACGCCGGCCTCTCCGCCACTTTCGCCCCCTACTCCACCCGCTGAGAGCGACTCCTCCACGTACTGGTTCGCTAGAGAATCGGTCTTCTGTTCGATCTGAGCGGTGCGCGCTTGCAGGCGCTGGAGCTCCCTGTACTCCCGGCTTCCGGGGGAGAGTTCCGCATTTCTGCGCTTGACGGCCTGAATTTGGGACTCCAGTTCAGCTTTCTCCTTCTGGAGACGAGTAAGGCGCTCTCGAAGGGTGGACGATACGCGATCCGCCAGTTTCGATTGAACCTGATCCAACTCCTCCTTCAGCGACTCGATCGAGGCCTGTTTCATATCGAGCTCGATCTGCAGTTCCGCCTTCTTGCTTTCAAGATCCGAGATGCGGTTGACGATGCGTCCGGTCTCTTGGTCGAGGGAGACGGCCTGTTCCCGGCTCATATACTCCTGAAGGCGACGTTCGGCGGCCTGGACCTCCGTCCGTAGCGTATCGGCCTGTTCTTGCAAAAACGTCCGCGAGGCCTTCAGGTCTGCTCGGCTCTTCTCCCGCGTCCGTTGGATGTATTCCTCCGCGTACACATTCACAATGAGACTGGCCTCGCGGGGGTGACGGGTCTGCGCCGAGATATAGAGCCCCTTCGTGTTTTCGCCGCTGGGACGGGCATTCACGGTGTTCTTTACTCGACCGGCCACCTGAACGGAAGAGATTCGGTTGCCTTCGTCGTCGCGCAACACCTGAAGCGGAGTGCCCGTCTCCGGATGGGTATCCATTTGAAGGAGCCGGTCGGCGACCCGATTGGCAATTGTTCGAGACTGGCGGAGAATGAGGAGTTCGTTCTGGAGAGACTGGTCTTGTTGCAGAAACGAGGAAGAGCGACTCCGGCCCAGGCCCGACAGCGCGGAGGATTCCCCGTTGCGGTCGACCATCAACAGGCTCGAGGTGCGGTACCGGGTTGGAATACTGTGGGTATACGCCGCCGCGGCGACCATGGTGATAATGATCACCCCCAGAATGATCCATTTTCCTCCCCACAGGATCTGCACCCACTCTCGCAGCTGCGATCCCCGATCGGCATCCGGTTCCGAGCCGGGTAGGGCCTCATCGTAAAGCAATCCCGAGGCCGGTGTCGGAGAATTAGAATCCGACTGACCGTTATGGGAGGGAGAGGGAGAAGACATGGGTTGTGCGGGCCCGAGCAAAAAGAATACTACACGCGCGTGAAGACTCGGAGGAACAGTAGGATGAGGGAGCCGAGCGTGGAGAGGACTGATAGTACGTCTCGCCACCCGAAAAGCTGTCTCTGCTCTTCCGTTTCCACCACAACAATATCGTTTTCCCGAAGCGAAACCGGGTCTCGGTCACCCTCAATGAGATTCTCAAGTCGGGATTCGAAGATTTTCGTTCGTGTCCCGTCTTTCGGTCGGTAGGCTCTAACTGTAACTTCAGCGGGGTCCTTACGTTCTGTTCGCTTTCCGGCTGCTGGGACTCCGCCGGCCATCGTGAGCAACTGGACGAGTCCTGTCGTATCGGGGACCTCGTAGATGCCCGTTTTCGGAACGGTTCCCCAAAGCGATACCTGAATGGTGGCCTCACCCGGGCGCGTGTGATAATGATAGGATACGGTCGATTTCGTTTCCTCAATGCGGCCGAAGGCCTGTCCCCAAGCAACATCCGGTCCGACGGCTCCGATACACGTTAGGAGGAGCACCACCGCTGCCACGCGGGATAGGCGAGGCGGGGGAGAAAACACTACGGAGCGGCTCATTGAGACGGACGCATCTCAGATAAGAGCATGAATCGAACGGTCGGTGCGTATGCGCTCGGACAAAATCCGTTCCCCTGTTCTTAGAAGGTTCTTGCGGAGAGGAAGGGCAAAGCCCAGATGGAGCACGGCGGCAGGCGCGCGCGAACCATCCGGTCTCACTGTTTCCGTGGGAGGGGGGGCGCAGGTTCGCCTCTATCGAGGAGAGATCCGCTCATCTGTCTCTTCCAGGCGGTATTGCCGGTGTGGTATATGCGCTTATGAGGGAAGTCGCTCCCAGCATCCGCGGTTGAGCATCCCGGTTCATAATGTAAATATCCACCGATCTGGATCGGTCGAGTGGGTTTTCGCTCGTGGCTGAGCAGGGGCTTGGCAATCGGGACTGCCCACCCAAACTGAGGAAATAATGTGTGGACGCTCTCGCAGATCGGGAAGTCGGGAGAACATTCGATTGCCATAGCTTTCGTGGCGTGAAAGGAAACCTCAGGCAGATGCGCGGGTGCACTATCTATGCGTCCGTCAGTTCATCCCAAAATCCTCCAGATTTGCCATGTCGACGGCGTCCGCTCTGAACGGATCAAGGCGGCGCATCGTGTCTTTCGTCGGGAAGGTGCTGGCGTTCTACGCCCTCTGGTACATTCTCTACGATCTCTGGCTGCTTCCGGACGGCACCCTCGACCGGTGGCTGTCGCTGAACGTTGCCTCCGTGAGTAGTACGCTGTTGGGGAGCGTAGGGTTTGAAGTCTTCTTGGATGGGCGGATCCTCTCGCTACAAGGGGTGAGCGGGGTGCGCATTGCGAATGGGTGCAATGGGCTTTCGACGCTCGGGCTGTTCATCGGGTTTGTGCTTGCCTATCCGGGGCGGGCGCGTCGACGGTTGTGGTTTATTCCGTTCGGCGTTTTCGTTGTGTACGCGACGAATGTGATCCGTGTGGTTATCATGTTGCTTAGCCAGAAGTACTGGCCCGCTGCATTCGAGCCCCTCCACGGTTTTGGTCTTACGACCATCTTCTATGTGGTTGTTTTTGGGCTCTGGGTCCTGTGGGCGAACTACGGCGGCGAGCCGGCCTCGTCTTCCGGTACAGCCGAACCGCCCGCCGATTCAGCAGGCCCGGCTCCGGTCGTCTCGTCGTCCTGACTTCCTTGTCCTGCAGCGCAGGAAATCAACGCAAAGCGCTCCATTCGTCCTTCGAACGTGTGTCCTGGCTTCATCGACTCGTGCTTGCCGGCCTCCTCCTGACGGCGTACCTCTACGCCTGGACGCCGGCCCGGACGGCTTGGATTGAGCAAAGTGCAATCCTCCTTAAACGGGTCGTCGATGCGACCGACGCGGATGCTGCGGTTGAGGCCCGGACCGCGAGCCAGACGCTTCGGGTGCGTACCGACGGCGGCGCGGCGGTCGGGTACTCGGCCCCGGCCGGCGTCAAGTTTCTGCTTCCGGCTGGCCTCTTGCTCCTCATCGCGCCCACCCGTCCTCCCCTCGGCGGGTTCTTTGCGGGCCACTTGGTCCTGGGAGGACTGGGGCTGGTCCTGTTGGCCAGCGGCAGCATCGGTTTCCCGGGCGGCTTCGGACTGGCCCGTTTTCTTCAGGGCTATGCCGTTGATGCCTATAGCCTCGCCGTACCTGTGCTCATTTCTGCCGGTCATCGATCTACCGTACCGGATCGGCGTCCGGGGTAGGCGTGCGAGGGGCCGGAGAAGTTCCGCGAGGGAGGGGATCAGGACAGTCGGGTTTGGTTGAGGGCGTCCTGATAGGAGATCAGAACCTCAGGCTTTTCCATGCTGCAAATACCCCGTTCGGCACGTACGCCTGCCGCAAGATCTTCTTTTATACCAAGTCCGGGTACAAACTTCCGGTTTGGGGGAAACAGATTCCTGACTATTGGTCAGGTCAAAGAAGCGAGTCAGCAAGGCCGGTGGGCTGGCGCCCCAAAACCATATCCCAGACCTGAATAAAGCTACCGGATTTGGTATTAAATTCAAGACGCGGATTGCGGTGTCATATCGAACGTAGTTGACACGTTCCCTCCGCCTCCCCTACACTAAAGTATGAATAAACTGAACCTGTAGCGGTGAGGTGCATATGGATGGATGCTTCTCATTAATTCCAATCCGAAAGGTCATCAGTCATCTAATTCCAATCCGAAAGGTCATCAGTCATCAAATGAAGCGCAGCGAATCCGATTGGCGGGTGAGTTAAAGCATCTCCTGCTATCGACCCGTCCTGTCGTGGCATGTGGAACGGTTTTTGTTTTCACAAAGGGCCATTGGGAGTTTCATTAGGTCGAACGTTACTTCGGCCGGAGAAAGTCTGGCGGCCCCCCGATGGAGATCGGAACGACGTGCCAGGGAGGCAGAAGCCGAAACGGGGCGAATGTGAAAGGACGTATCAACCGTTTGGGGATCGCTCCAAAGACACTGATTTATACGTCCAGGGACCCCCAAAGCAGATGCTGTGGTAAATGTCAAGCGGATCAGGTCCCAGGATGCAGCGAGGCATCG
>CAYOWD010000242.1:0-6491 GCA_964407535.1 uncultured Salinivenus sp.
ACACGGCCCGGGCCGGCGTGCAGGGCTACGCCAAGAGCCTCGCCGACGACCTGGGCCCCACCGGCATCACCGTCAACACGGTGCTGCCCGGCTACACCCGAACGGCCCGGCTCGAAGACCTGGCCGACGACATCCAGGCGGCCACCGGGCAGTCCTACGAGGAAATCGAGGCCGACTGGGCCGATCAGAACGCGCTTCCCCGCATCGGCGAGCCGGAGGAATTTGCCGCCACGGTGGCGTTTTTGGCGAGCGAGCGCGCCGGGTACGTCACCGGCGTGGCCCTGCCCGTGGACGGGGGGCGGAGCCAGCACCTTCTTTAGTGAGTACCGAGGCAGTGCCTTCCGGGGGGGCTCCGTGCCAGGGGCTGAAGGCCTGCCTGAACAGGTTGAGGGAATAGGGAAATGGGGGACCGTTTCCCTGACGCGAGAGCGGCACGACCATGTAGGTTCGGCCGGACGTCCGAAGGGGCCGGATCCTACAACGTGGGCACTGATCTTCTTGACGTCGCTCTAAGAGACCGTTTTGACTTTTGGGCCTCTTGAAATCGAAAGTCGCTCGGCTCAGTCCAGGTACTTAGAAACCGTTCAGGACGAAACGAATCGAATGGGAGTCACTGGTCTGCGATCGTCACGTCTCACTCGCACCCTCATCGTGTGAAATCAAAACAGTCTCTAAGGAGCGCCCCTGGTCCCAGAGTGGGCACGTCCAGTGGCGGAACGGGGAAATCGGTCAGATAGAAAATAAAAAAGCCCCGGACCGCGGGGCGGGGAGGGGAGGGCGACGGCCCGGGGCATAAAAACGGGGGTAGAGGAGGGAAGCTGGTGGGTGCAGAGAGGCATCGGCGGTCGGTGACCGCCGTGTGGTTGCCTCTCGATTCTGCACTCGCAAATAAGCAGAGACCAGATCGATTGCTCCGTAACATCCGTTTGAATCGAGAGGCTTGAACGAAAATTTCCAGACGTTATCTCCCTCGACTTGGGTTGCGGTGGAGGACCCCGAGTGGGCCCAGAGGCAGCACGGCGGGCCCTGAGAATACGGGTTCAGTCGAGGAGAAAGGCGTCCAGGGCCTCGACGAAGGGGGCCGGCGCCTCCCAGTGGGGCATGAGCCCGCCCGGCAAGGTTCGGTGCGTGAGGTGCCGGGCGTTTTGGTCCAGCAGTCGGGGGAGGAGGTCGAAGGACTGGACGGTGGGCCCGGGCGTTTCAGGCGTGAGGAGGAGAGTGGGCCGGTAGAGTCGGGCGTAGACCCGGTCGGCCACGTCCTCGGTGAAGAGGCGGCCCTGCACGAAGTAGCGGGGGGCGTACGGCGCGCCCGTAGCGTGGGCGGTGGCCTCCGCGTAGTCGAGCAGGGCGTTCGGCACGGCTCCGGTGTCGAGGAAGACCTGGCGCTCGTAGAAGTCGCGGAGGGACGCGCGCCGGGTGAGCCGGTAATACAGCAGGTCGAAGACGCCGGTGCGGGCGGCCAGCGACAGGCCCAGGCGACCGATCGTCGAGGGGCCGCGTGCGGGGGTAAATCCGGTCGGCGACACGAGCGCGAGGCGCCGGACGCGGGGCGCGGCCTGCAGGGCCATCTGCGCCGCGTACTCGCACCCTAGCGAGAGGGCGACGAGGTCTGCGGGCGCGTCGAGCGCCTCGGTGAGCACCCGGTAGAGCTGGTGCGCGTAGGTGTCGGGCCGGTAGGGGCCGGCGGGCCGGGCCGAGCGGCCAAAGCCGAGCCAGTCGACGGCGTAGAGCGGGCGGTCCGTGGTCTCGGCCAGGTGCTCGGCGACGGGGGTCATCTCAAAGCTCGACGCCACCGCGTTTAGGCTGTGGAGGAGAACGATGGGCGAGCCGCTGCCGGGGCGCACGTAGAGGTGGGTGCGGCCGCGGCGGGTTTCGAGCATGCGCGTGTCCCAGCCGAGGGCCGGCGGAAGCGCCGTGGGTGGGGGCAGCCGGCGCCGGTACACCCACCGGGTGGCGGCGAGCCCGGCGTACGCCCCGGCGGTGGCGGCGCCGATTGATAGGGCGGTGCGAACACGAGACGAGGGATCGGACATCGGGGCGGGGGGAAGACGGGACGGACGAGGAGTTATACCGTTTCCAATTCGAAATGTCTGCTTGGGAAAGAAGAATGCGGACCTGGATAACGAAACGTTCCTACTCATAACGTTCTAACGTTCACGGTTTTACGTTGGAACGTTTCGGTGAAACTGCGCTCATTCAGGAGAACCATCTTCTCCAGCGTTCAGACATAATGGGATGGATTCCGTACTACGGGCCGTTTTGAATGACGGGAACGAGTCAGCGTTCGGGCGCTCGAACGGAGAGTGTTGGAACCCACGTGAATGCACGAGTTGAATCGTACGCCTGGCGGGAGATCCCGGGTCGCGCCTCACGCATCCTCCACCCTGCCCTCGTAGCTCAACCCGGACAGAGCAGTGGCCTCCTAAGCCGCAGATCCTGGTTCGAGTCCAGGCGAGGGCGCCTTCGAGTTTGGATTCGAGAATTTGGAGTGTAGAATGGGGGGAGCGTGGCATCACGCCGTCCGCTGGTCCCAATACCGGTAGGTGAGCCCGCGTTCGATGTAGCGGCGGTTTTTGTCTGAGAGGTTGTCGCAGTGGATGCGGGGCGCCGCCTTTTCCTCGGTGCAGCCGTCGTCGGTTACGAGCATGAGGCCTGCGTAGTCCGGGAGGTCCTCGCTCTCCAGCAGGCCGGGCGGGGTGGCGAACCAGAAGTAGTTGGGCAGTGCCATCAGCCGGTTGTCGGCGCGGTCGAGGCGGTCGTGCTTCGTGTCCTTGTCGTCGAAGTCGCGGCGAAAGTCGGCGACGGTGCATTTGATTTCGAACTCGTGCACCAGGCGGGCCTTCGTCACGCTCAGCAGATCGGCTTTGCCGATGGTGCAGGCCCCGCAGTTGTCGATGGTGACGGGGTGGCGCTTGTTGGAGCACCACGTGTACAGCTGGGCTTGAATGTCGGCTTCGGTCATCGTGGACGTCGTCACAGTTCCGGTGGGGCGTAGGAAGGGACGGGGACGAGGGAGCGAGCGGCACGTTTGCAGTCCGAACGCAGAAGTCTCGAGTTCGGATATCGACAATTACGAGAGGGCGTCGTCAATGTGGGGGCGAAGCTCGTCGATGGTGTCGTACATCCATTCGAAGTAGCCGGGGTGATCGGTTTTGAGCTCCCGCAGGGTTTTGCCGTCGTGCTTGCCGAAGCAGACCACGACGTTGTCGCCGTCGCGGCGGAGCTTTCGGCCGTCGTCGAGGTAGTCGCCGCGGGTGAGGTCGGCCAGGTCGGCCGGGGTGCCGTCGAGGTCATGGTCGGCGAGCTGGTGCTGTAGTACCCGCCCAGCGGCCGACACGTCGGCCAGGGCATCGTGGGCGTCCTCCAGTTCGGTGCCGGTATAGCGTTCGTAGAGGGCCGTAAGCGTGCGAGGCCGCAGCACCTGTTCCAGGCGATACGGATCGACCACGACCCGGTCGTCGGGGCCGGGCAACTCGCGGCCCGCCCGGTCGAACTCGGCTTGTAGCAGGGGCACGTCGTACGCGATGGCATTGTATCCGGCGAGGTCGGCGTCGGTCAGCAGCGGGGTGAGGCGGGGAAGCAGCTCCTTGAACGTCGGCTGGTTGCGGACGTCGTCGGTTGTAATGCCGGTGAGTTCAGTGACCTCGGTCGGCACGTCTTGTGCCGGATTGACGAGTTGGTCGAACTGTTTGTCGAGGGCGGCTCCGTCAGTGGCCGGAAGAAAGCGCTGCAGAGCAATCTGGATGACGCGGGCTTCTTGGGGGTCGGTGCCGGTGGCCTCCAAGTCAAGAAAAACGAGGGGACGTTCGAGGTGGAGCATGAGAAGCGGGGACAGACGGGTGGGGAGAAAGGCGGACGGTACGGCGTATCGAACAGATGTCCCTCGATTTCGTGAGACATCGGGTCACGCAATACACGAGGGGGCGCTCGGCGTTTCAACGTTCCCGATGAGCAGACGGCTGTTTCCATCACAGACACGTCCCATTCTTCCTGTGCATACGGCCTACCTCGGTCTCGGCTCCAATCGCGGCGATCGTCGCGCGCACCTTCAGGCGGCCGTGGAGGGGCTCGCAACGACGGATGGGATACGCGTAACGGCTGTGTCCCCGCTCTACGAAACAGAGGCCCATACCCTCGATCCGGAGGAGGACCAGCGTGCCTTCGTGAATGCAGTTGTGGAGGGTACAGTGACGTGCCCCCCCGAGGCGCTTCTGAGGCGGGCGCACCAAGTGGAGGCGCAGGAGGGACGACAGCGACAGGGCAGTCCCCGATGGGCGCCCCGTCCGCTCGACGTAGACCTGTTAACCGTGGGGACGATCACGCGTGCGACCGACGTATTGACCCTTCCCCATCCGCGGCTTGCCGAGCGCCAATTCGTGCTCCAGCCGTGGAACGATCTGGCTCCCGACCATCGAGTGCCCGCTCCGTTTGAGGCCACGGTGCAGCAGTTGCTGGAGCAGTGTGCGGATGCTGCTTCCGTCCGGCAGATGGAAAAGTCCCTTTCGTTTCCACCTTCGTCCGGCCCGGGGCGTTGAACGCAGGGGCGTACGAGGGCGGGGGCAGAGCAGCAGCCGGGAATCAATATTTCTGCCAATCCGGGCGAAGACCGTTCGCACCCGTGAACGCGGCGCCGCTCAACTGCGTAGGGCCTTTTGGAAATTTTGCACATTTGCTCGTCTATCATCCGTGTTCACCTGCTCCGGTTCGATCCGTGATCGTTCCAGTGGTCCGATGCGCCTGTGGAGGGAGTCCTGAGGGGGTTTGGGGAGCTCAGTTCGAAAAAGGGGCCGTGTATGACCGGCATCGAAGGACGAGGGACGCGAATCGCTGGACGAACGTACGCGGGATGCGAACGAGAAGGTACTAACCGCCGGCACTGAGATGGGACCCATGGAGTATCTTTTTTTTGCAATAATACTATACTTTATTCTCCAGACGGCGGGGAATCTCGTGTACATTATGCGAGGCGGGGGGCGGCGTCCAACCTCTACGGAGTCGTCCGAGCCCTCTCACAACTGGGAAGGACCCTCCCCCCGTCAGCACACGGACGGATTTGTGGAGGACCCCACGTTCTGGGGCGAGGATGTGGAAGATGCCACCTGGACAGACTTGCCGGAGTAGGGGCCCCTGACCCGTCTTGGGGGGCGAAACCGGTCATCCCGTCCGGACACAGGAGGCGGGGGAGGGGGGACGAGAGCAAGGTCGCATAACGGGCAGTGATCCCCCGTACAGCGACCGCTTTCGCGGAGCCGGGAGGGCGGCGGGGACGAGGGGAGAGCGTACAGGTGCCGGTCCGTTCATCGAAGACCCGAAAAATGCGATTCGAAAATCCGACGACGGATCATTCGGGAGGGGATCGTTGTGAAACCTTATGCCTGTGCAGGCATTGGCGAGGCGAGAAAATAATGTCAGGGTTCTCATTACGAAGTCCGTCCTCCTCACCTTGTGTTTTTGGATTGTTACGTTCCCGTGCATCCGTGGTCTCGGACCTCAGCAACAACTGAGGATCGAGGCTGATATTTCCTTCCCCTTCCGTTCGGATGGGGAGGTTTTTTAGTATCCCCCATGGTTCCCCGCAGTCTTTCGAGCCGACTCCATACACCGATTTATGACCGCCGATACCAGCGACGCGACGACCCGTGATCCCGACCCCGCAAAGCTCGTTCTGGAGGATGGCACGATCGTGGAAGGGACTGCCATTGGGACGCGGGGACTGACCGGAGGCGAGCTCTGCTTCAATACGAGTATGACCGGGTACCAAGAGATCATGACGGACCCGTCGTACTACGGGCAGCTCATGATGATGACGTATCCGCACATTGGAAACTACGGGGCTTCCGACATCGACATGGAGGCCGATGAGCCAAAGGTGGCCGGCTTTATTGTGCGGTCCTTCACGCACCGCCACTCCAATCGCCAGGCCGACGAGACGCTGGACGACTTTATGCGGAAGCACGACCTCGTCGGCATTGCCGGGGTGGATACCCGTGCCCTCGTTCGGCACATCCGGGACAAGGGAGTCATGAATGCGGTGATCTCCTCGGACGAGCTCGACGACGAGGTGCTGCTCGAGAAGGCGGAAGAGTGGCCAAAGATGGATGGATTGGAGTTGGCCTCCAAAGTGACGACGGAGTCGGATTACATCTACTGTGAAGGCGACGGCCCCCGCATTGCGGTGTACGACTTTGGGGTGAAGCAGAACATTCTCCGCTCCTTCCGGGCGCGGGGTGCGACCGTGCGCGTCGTTCCGGGGAGCACGCCGCTCGACGAGGTGCTGAACTGGGATCCCGATGGGCTCTTCTTCTCGAACGGACCTGGGGATCCCCGGGCGATGTCCGAAGAGATTGACCGCGTGGGGCGTGCCCTCGATACGGGCATTCCCATCTTTGGCATTTGCCTGGGGCACCAGCTCATGTCGCTCGCGCAGGGATTTGAGGTCTACAAGATGTACGTGGGGCACCGCGGGGCCAACCATCCGGTCAAGAACCTCG
>CAYOWD010000243.1:0-6485 GCA_964407535.1 uncultured Salinivenus sp.
ACGTCACCAACTTCGTCCTCCACGAGTGCGGCCAGCCCCTCCACGCCTTCGACCGGGCCGAGATCGCCGACGACACGATCGTCGTCCGCCGCACGGACTCGGAGACCGACTTCACCACGCTCGACGATGAAGAGCGGACCCTGCCCGAGGACACCCTTATGATCTGCGACGCCGAGGGGCCGGTGGCCGTCGCGGGCGTGATGGGGGGCGCAAATTCCGAAGTATCCGAGGACACAACCGACGTCCTCATCGAGAGCGCCTACTTCGACCCGTCGACCATCCGCAAGACGGCCAAGGCGCTCGACGTGCAGACCGACTCGTCGTACCGCTTTGAGCGCGGCGTGGATCGCGACGGACAGGTGTGGGCCGCCGCCCGGGCCGCCCGTCTCATCGCCGACCTCGGCGACGGCACGGTGGTGCCCGGCAGGGTCGACGAGCACCCCAATCCGCCCTCCCCAGAAACGGTGACGCTGCGTCCGGAGCGGCTCCAACAGGTGCTCGGGATGGACGTGCCGACCGACGAGGTCACGCGCCTGCTCACCGCCATCGGGTTCGACATCGATGAGCAGGACGACGCCCTCCACTGTACGGTGCCCACCTGGCGGCCCGACGTTATGATCGAGGAGGACCTGATCGAGGAGGTGGCCCGCCTGCACGGCTACGATCAGATCCCCGAGCCGGAGCGGGTGCCCGTTCCCAGCCACGCGCCCACGGAACGACCAACCGACGCCCTTGAAGACCAGGCGCGTGCGCTGCTGCGCGGCCAGGGGTACCGCGAAATCTACTCGAACAGCATGCTCCGCATCGACCGCGCCGAGCGGTTCAACGTGCCCCCCGCCGGCAGCACGAAGACGCCCATCGTGGAGACGAAAAACCCGATCTCCGAGGAGATGGCCGCGCTTCGGCCCCGTCTCCTCCCCGGCGCCCTCACGTCCATGCAGCACAACCGCAACCACGGGCAGGACGCCCTCCGCTTCTTCGAGTTCGGGCACGTCTACCGCCGCGCCACGGACGACGAAGAGCCGCCGGTACCGGGCTACGCCGAGCATCCGGCGTTGCTCCTCGCCATCAGCGGCCCGCACGCGCCCACCGGCTGGGACACCGATCCTCGGGACGCCGACCTCTTCGACCTGAAGGGCCTCGTGGAGATGCTGCTCGACGACCTCCGGGTGCCCAACGCCGACCTCACGCCGCGTCGCGAGGCGCCGTCCCAGAATGGACAGGTCCCGATCACGCAGCACCACATCGACGTGACGGCCGGCGACATGGCCCTCGGCACCCTCGCGCAGGTGCACCCCGACGTGGCGGCCGACTTCGACCTGGACGATCATCCGGTCTTCGTGGCCGAGTTCCATTGGCCACGCCTCGTCGACCGGGCCGCCCTCACGCAGCACCACACCTACGAGCCGGTGAGCCGCCATCCCGTTGTGGACCGCGACCTCGCCGTCCTCGCGCCTGCCGACCAACCTGTGGGACCAATGCAGGACACGATTCGGGAAACGGGAGCGCCTCTGCTCCGTCGCGTCGACGTGTTCGACGTGTACGAAGGCGAAGGCATCGCCGATGACGCCAAGAGCGTGGCCTTCACCCTCCGCTTCGGGGTCGACCGGACGCTGACCGACGAGGAGGTAGACGAACAGATCGACGCCATTACGGATGCCCTGAACCGCACACACGACGCCACTCTGCGCCAGTAGTCGCCTTACGATATGAGTCGACTCCAGACGCTCTCATTTCTAGCGACTGGAATCTGCCTATTACTCCTGGGCCTCTCCGGCTGCGACAACCAGTCGCCCAACACCTCCTCCGAACCGAATCGATTCTCCCTGACCGTTCAGGTTGAGGACGCGTCCGGCGCCCCAGTTGCGGACGCCCAGGTGGGCGTACGCCCCTGCTATCGATTCGGAAACGGACTGGGCTGCGGCTCCAGCCTCCGCCGTTCTGCCGAGCGATCTGAGTCCCCAGACGCGGACGTACCACGACCGGCTTCCCAGCACCCTACACCTTCAGAACCGGTCTTTGAAGCACCGTTCCCGAATCCCTTTGTGACTTCAATCACGTTCGCGGTTGCTTCTCCCGAGCCGGCCCTCTTTCGTTCGACGCTCCACACCCTCGACGGCACGGTGGTAGACACGATTGCAGAGAACGAGGCCTGCCAAACCTGTCGGTTTAGGTTCAAGCCAGAAGGGATCCCCTCAGGGCTGTACGAGCAACGGTCGCGGCTGCGTGTTGATGGGGCGGTGACTGCACGGGATACCCACTACGTCGCGTTGCGCCGAGCCGGCCCAAGCCGTCCCCCGTTCGGTCCGGCCGGAACGGCTCTCCTCGGCACAACCGACGCCGACGGAACCCTCACCACGACGAATCGTGCCCGCTTTCCATCACTCTATTCTCTCCCGACCATCACGGTTCGTGACACGGACGGGGTAATCCTAGACACCTTGCAGGTGGCCTCGTCCGTCCAGTTCGTCGTGGAAGAAAGCGTGGGCGCGGAGAAGGTAGGCTTCCCACGAGTTGTTACGGCAGACACTGACGCCATCACGCTTTCGGTTCCCTGAGTGCCTCAGCACCCCCACCCACATCGTTCGTCTGTCCGCCCTGCACTTGCCCCTCCTCATCGAGATGAAGGAGTGTGCACACCTGGCATGTGACAGGCCTCCGAGGCGTAAACGGGGTCCGCTCCGGCCGTGAGCGAAAACCGCCCGGAAAAATCACGGCTGCGGCTGCTCCCTCGGATCGAACAGCGCGCCCATCACCCCGATCCACGGCCAGAGGACGATCATCATCAAGCTCCCCGTGATTGCCATTCCCACAGGCGAGCGCAGAAGGACCGTTATGGAGAACCCAAGTCCTGTCATCCAGACGCCCCACGTCCACCCTTGAAGCCAGAAGCGCGAGAAGATCGTCGAGAGCGTGAGCAGGATCCCTGCGACGCAGTACAGACCGGTCCCCAATCCCGCTGTCAGGAGCATCCCTGTTCGCTCAAGCGTCTCGATGTGGTCGGGGAACCATCCGATAAAAATCGAGCCGCCGATCAGGTCGAGGCACAGCCCAAGTCCCCCCGTGAGCAGGCCCGCGGCGGTCCATCGCGATTCCGCGAGTTGCCCCGCCCACCACGCCAAAAAGCCCAGAAGACTCAGCCGCGCCGCCCCCCACAGTATCCACCCTGTGCGCCAGGATCCGATGTTTCGTTCGATAAAGGTGGTCCGAGCCGGGAGCTCAGACACAATCTCGGTGCCCGGCAACAGATACAGGAAGAAGTAAAGCCCCGCAATGACGTTCAGCGTCACACAGATCCACGGCGCCGTAGCGTGAATCTCCTTCTTGAACCGCCAATTGCGAAGCAGGAACAGGAAGAAGGGAATCCACCAGATGAGATCATCAATCACCACGAGCGAATACGTGCGCGCCGGCCACTCTCCGGACAGCACAGTCAGCAACAGCCCGAACGGCCCCAACAGCTTCCCAAGCAGTCCAATCCCAATAATCCAGTCTGCCCGATCGAGATGTAGCCCCGCCCACACGTACAGCACGCCGTACAATCCGACGATCATCCCGATGCACTTCCAGATCGCCGGATACCGGGGCGGCGGAATCTCCATCAAATGGAAGAAGGCCTCCGGAAAGAGCACCGCCCAGAGCCCAAACAGTACGTTGTACACTCCAGCCGCGACGAATATAAGTCGATATATATCTTTACTGCGCCCTATCATACGTCACGGAATCAATGAGTAAATCTTCGTATGAGTTTAATTTCGTATAGAGAAGGCAAAAACGAAACCGATGGCGTGCAAAAGTCATTTTAAAGTTGGTTGACAAATCAAGACCGACGTGGCTGCCCTCCACAATGCTTCTTGACAACGAGATCCCATTACACTGAGACAGCGATGCGTCAACGGGTGCCGCCCGGGACCGTAGACGGCAGGGCCACACCGACGTACGTACGAGGGCAGGGTAGCGCTCCATGAGCTGCCGCCTGTCCCAGCCGGACTCGTCCTTTGATCACTCCGACGACAGCCCCGATCTCCTCTTCGGTGTGCGATAATTTTTGTTCACTCCCCGTCCGCTTGTTATGAATCGACGTTGGCTATATCCCTACTACGTCATTACCGTCTTGCTGCTTGTGATGTGGCTTACTGGCTGACAGCCAAACTCCTGAGCCGTCCTGCACATGCGTCCTGTAGAGAGGGATACCAAAATCCACTTGTGTTGCAGAGGTATCGGCATAGACGCAAGCATATGAACCTCATGCACATGCTCAAATCCCCCAACGGATCTGCCTTACTTGATAAGGGTACGGAGCTGGGATGACACGCCCCAATTGAGCGGCGAAGGGAGCGCGCCTTCTTCCCTCACGTCTATACACATTGCCCCCCGTTGCGCCGGAATCCACCTGAATCCGGATGCCGCTTGCCGCCCTCAGTCCTCCTAGAGAAACACCACACGTTTCAGGAAATCGTCATCGAAGAAGGGAAAAATACCTTGACGCCGTCGTTCTGCCCTTGAGTTGCCGGATCGTATTGGCTATGGTACCTCAGGCATCACTTTAAAAGCAACACTTGAACCGACCTGCCTCGGCGGTCGCCCCGACTGCTCTGCCTGCGTCCCTACGCCTGGTGTTCGCCATGAACGATTCTCAGCCCTTTCTTCCGGATTCCGATCCGGCGTCTCCCGTTCCGGACTCCGTTTCTCGGGAGCGGAATCGTGCGCCCCAGGAGTCTCAGGGCTCGGAGCCCGTTCCATCCGATGCATTCTCGCATCTGCCTGAGGTGTACCACGATGCGCTGCGGCGTCTCGCTCAGCGGGTCCAAGAGGCGGTCAATACCATTGAGGAGCTGCGCACCGAAAACGATCAGCTGCGCCAACGCATCCAGGAATTGGAGGCGAAGGTCGAACAACTGGAAGCCGAACCGGACGTGCCGGCGGACGAAACGCACCTCGCCCTCGACGACGATCCCGCCGAGGTTCGTGAACGCATCACGCAGTTTATCAATACAATCGACACGTACCTCAACACGACCTCGACGACTGCAGAGAGCAACGCTACTGAGAACCCGGCTGAAGATCCGAACGCATAGTTCCTGATTGCCATTTGTGAACCGACGCCCCCATGTCCGAGTCGTCCTTAAAGTCCATTCGCGTTCATATCCTGGGCCGTGAGTACGCCCTGCGCGTAGAAGAGGATGACGAATCGTTTACTCGCGAGATGGCGTCCTTCGTCAACGCCCGCATGGAGCAGTTTCGCGACGCGCATCCCGAGCAAGCCGAGCTCACCACGGCCGTCATCACCGCCCTTGCCCTGGCCGAGGAGCTCCATACGAAAGACGACGAAGACCAGGACGACCAGAACGACGAGGCGGAGGCCCTCAACGAAACGCTGAACCGCCTCGCCCATCAGCTGGACAGCGCCGTCGCGAACTCGTCCTGACTCTCTCTCTGACGTGTGGGGGATACACGCCCCGGCATGTGAGAAGAACAGCAAAGTTTGGGGCCGCTGGCGGCCCCCGGCTGCAACGTTGCGTTTCGTCATCCGTGGTATTTCTCCTGCCCTGGGACAGGTATCCCTTCGGTGATCCGGGTGGTCTATCCCTCGTGGATAACGAGGCGGACTCCCATCGATCCAGCCTGAGGGAACCGCTCGACGTCTGTTCTCCTCTCACGGGATCTTCCGCTCCATGATTACGCTCAACGAGGTCACCGTCAAATTTGGCGACGACACGCTCTTTGAGGATTTGTCGTGGACGGTCACGCCCGATGGGCACCGCATCGGACTCGTGGGTCCGAACGGCGCCGGCAAAACAACGCTTCTGAGGATCCTTTCGGAGCAAATGACACCGGACAGCGGCACGGTGCGACGCGAAGGCGTGTCGGTGGGCTACCTGGAGCAGGATGTGCAGGAGTTGCCCGAAGATCGCACGGTCCGCGACGAAGCCCTCCGCGCCTTCGAGGAGGTCATTGCGCTGGAGGAAAAGGAGGAGGCCATTACCGAGAAACTTGAGGAAATTGATCACGAAAGCAGCGAACACGAAAAGCTCCTCAACCAACTGCATCGCGTCCAGGAAAAACTTAACAAGCACGAGTCGCATCGCATCCGGCCTCGGACGGAGGCGGCCCTCACGGGGCTCGGCTTCGATCCCGATGCCCTCGACCGTCCCCTGCACACCTTCTCCGGCGGATGGCGCATGCGCGCCGCGCTGGCCCGTCTCCTGCTCAGAGAGCCCGACATTCTGCTGCTCGACGAGCCCACCAACCACCTCGACATCGAGAGCATCGACTGGCTGGAGGACTACCTCCAGGACTACCCCGGCACCGTGATCCTGGTCAGCCACGACCGCTATGTCCTGGACCGCATGGTTACGTCCATTGCCGAAATCACCCGGGGGCGCCTGCTCCATTACGATGGCAACTACTCCCACTACCTGGAGGCCCGCGAGGAGCGCTATGAGCGCTGGCGTCGCGAGTACGAGAATCAGCAGAAGCGCATC
>CAYOWD010000244.1:0-2458 GCA_964407535.1 uncultured Salinivenus sp.
CCGTACACATGGATCGAACCGATCCGTACACATGGATCGAACCGATCCGTACACACGGATCGGTACGCTCACGAGTCACGTGTCGTTGCTACCCGTTGATCGGTATGTTGGCAACTCGTTTCGTGTAGGGATTGACGATTGACGCTACGGGGTCTGCAAACTTGAATGCGACAAATCGGATTTGATAGAGGCAGGAGGCTGTTGTTGCGGCACTCGTTCGGGGGAAGGGGCAGTCGGAGTGAGAGCGGATCCGTTGGGGCAAGGCACACCCATGTGGACCCTGATCCGGATGGGGACCGTTGTACCCACCTATCCACGGTGGTCTTCTTCCGACGCTTCTTGTCCGTTATGGTTTCCGACGCTACGGTTGATCGGTTCTACTACATCTTCGACAGTCGGGCGCAGCGGGCGCTAGTGCTTGACCGGGCCACGGGGGAAGAGATGGCGTGGGGGACGGTGCCGCGTGCTCAGTTGATTGAGTACGTGCAAGAGGAGCGGTCCGCCTCTGTTCTGCGGGCATTTGCCCGGTGGTGTGCCCGGCAGGCGAACATCGACGCCGTGCCGACGGGGGCACCGGCTGCCCAGCTATGGGCGACGGCCCAGGAGGAGGATCCGGACGAATGGGAGGCCGTGCGGACCGAGGTGACGGAGGCTGTGGTGCGGGCGGCAGCCCTGGGCCTTCCGCGGGGACACAGTGCGGCGGCCCGACTCCTTGTCGTGCATGCATGCACCCATCCCAACCCCGTTCGGGCCGCCGTCGACGCGGCGCACATGAGTGAGCGCTGGGCCGAATTTGAGGCCGAGGACGAACCGGCAGCGGCCGTACGTGCAACGCGACGGCGCTGTGTCGACTGGCTGCTCGATGCCCTGAATGCGGAAACCGAGTGAACCGATGTCGGATTGCAGAGGACGGATTTCTTCAGGGGGCGTTGGGGCCCGTCTCTACCCGTTGTCGTTGTCGTCAACCAGGGGGACGAACCGAAAGTTGTGGAATTCTTCGCGGTTGTAGTCGTAGGCCCCCTCGCCGGTGCGGGTAATGCGCATCATGGTCTGTCCGCTCTCCCCGCCCACCGGAATGATGAGCCGTCCGCCGTCGTCGCCGTTGGGTTCACGGAGCTGGTGCAGAAGGGCTTCGGGAACGTCGCGCGCAGCGGCCGTCACCACAATGCCGTCGTACGGAGCAAAGGCGCGCCATCCGTTCGTGCCGTCGCCGTGGCGGAGGCGCACGTCGTAGCCGAGGTCGTCGAGCAGTGTGCGGGTGCGGTCGTAGAGCGCCTCGTGTCGTTCGATGGAGAAGATGCGGGCGTCCATTTCGCAGAGTACGGCGGCCTGGTAGCCGCTCCCGGTGCCGATCTCCAGAATGCGGTCGTGCGGCTCCACGCTGAGCAGCGCGGTCTGATAGGCCACCGTAAACGGCTGAGAAATGGTCTGGTCCATGCCGATGGGGAGGGCCTCATCGGCGTAGGCCCGGTTCCGGAAGGCGGCGTCGACGAATTTATGGCGGGGCACCGCGCCGATGGCCTCAAGCACGCGATCGTCCTCGATCCCCCGTTCGCTGAGCTTTTGGACGAGGCGGTTGCGGCGCCGCCGAAATTTGCGGGCCTCTCTATCGTTGGCGGAAGAATTGGTCATGACCGGAAGAGACGTCAGGAGGTCAAAGCAAATGAATCGTTAGGTAGAAGAGGCCGTGTCGAGCGAGCTTGCGGCGGCCTGGTTGGTAAGGGCATTGGTAAGGTAGCGCTGCAACTCATCGGGAGTAATATTGGAGATGAGAGCGCCGTCGCGAGAGACACTGATGTTGCTTGTCTCCTCAGAGACTACAACCACGAACGCGTCCGTCTGCTCCGTAAGGCCCACGGCCGCCCGGTGCCGGAGGCCGAGCTGGGGGCTTAGCTTCATGCTTGTGGATACCGGCAGGATGCACCGGGCTGCTTCAATGCGGCGGTCGTTAATAATGACGGCGCCGTCGTGCAGGGGGTTTTGTCCGTGAAAGAGGGTCACGAGCAGATCACTCGACACCTCGGCCTGGAGGCTTTTTCCCGTCTCGATGTAGCTGCGCAGGCCGGTGCTGCGCTGGAAGGCGATGAGGGCCCCAATTTCGCGATCCGCCATGATTTCGACGGCTGTGACCGTCTCCTCGACGATTTCGCTCCGGTCGGTGGTGCGCACGAACCGGCGCACGATTGGATTCTTGCCCAGCAGAAGCAGGAGCCGTCGAATCTCGGGCTGGAAGATGATGATGACGGCCAGGACGAAGACCTGATTGAAGTAGTTGAAGATGGTGCTCAGCATCGTCATGTTCGCCAGCTCCACCACCACCTGGATCAGAAAGAGCGCCCCCAGGCCCAGGGCAATTTGCACGGCGATGGTGCCGCGCATGAGTCGGTACAGCTGATAGAGCAGGTACGCCACGAGGGCAATCTCGATGGCGTCCTGGACCCCGAAGTTGATGATTTCG
>CAYOWD010000244.1:2468-6477 GCA_964407535.1 uncultured Salinivenus sp.
AAGAGGGCCGTGGAGAGAAGGTGGCGAGGCCCCGCAGGGGACGGGGGCGGTTATGCAGAGTGCAGGGTAGCCGTCATGACGCGGATCAGGTCCGCCGTGCCGGCGACGTCGTGGGTACGTACGATCGTGGCGCCGCGCATGACGCCGACCGCCGTGGCACCGAGGGAGCCGAAGAGACGGTCGTCGACGGGGGCAGGGGTGTCTTCGCTGCCAAGCGTGACGCCGATCGTGCTTTTTCGTGAAACGCCGATCAGGAGCGGACGGTCCAGGGTCAGGAGTTCATCGATCTCGTTGATCAGACGCAGGTTTTCCGTGTGCGACTTTCCGAAGCCGAACCCGGGGTCGATGATGATCGAGTTTACCCCGGCCGCTTCGGCCGTTTCAATCGAGCGGGCGAGGGCGTCGCGGACCTCAGCCGTGACATCGGCGTAGTCGCGCGGCGAGGTCAGGTCGCCGGGTGCCCCGGCGGAGTGCATGATGACGAGCGGAGCGTCGGCTTCGGCAGCGACATCGGCCATCTCCGGATCGTGGCGCAGGCCGGTGACGTCGTTAATGATGTGGGCGCCGGCGTCGAGGGCCTTGGCGGCGACCGTCGGCTTGTACGTGTCCACGGACAGCACGGCCTCGGGGAAGCGGTCGACGAGGGCTTCCACGACCGGGAGGACGCGGTCCAGTTCCGTCTCGGGGGAGATGGGGTCGGCCCCGGGGCGGGTGGATTCGCCCCCGATGTCGATGATGGACGCGCCTGCACTCAGCATCTCCGCGGCCCGCGAGACCGCGTCCTCCACGGCAAGAAACTGGCCGCCGTCGGAAAAGGAGTCGGGAGTTGCGTTGAGGATGCCCATGATGTGGGCACCGTCGGGTCCAGCGCCGGGGCGGCAGTCGAGCGAGCGACCGCGGCAATCGAGAACGAACCGATCCGACGAAACGGCGCCGGGGGCGAATGGGGCGGTCGAGCGGTTCGGGACGGGCATACGAACGGAAAGAAGACAATAGCAGAGGGAACGTACAGACGGCCGCAACGACGGGGCCTTCGGAAGCACACGGCAGGCGGCCCTCGGGCGGTGACGACGGAGGCGACGCCTCTGGGGGATAGGGGGCATGGTCGGAAGGTCCCCCAGAAGGGTCCGGATATCCGGTTCGGCACCGGCCGAATCGGATACACACGTATGAGCACCACGCGGGAATCGTTGGGCAGAGGGCGCATGCGGATGCTCCGCCGAACGTGAGAACCCCGAAAAGACGCTTTTTTTTATGCGATTGGAATCGTCTTCGCGAACATTCTCAGATACAAAGTATACACAGAGCGGCGCTAAAACGAGATCCCCGCTCTCGTTTTTGTGGAAATCTTTGACGACCCAGCACGCGCTTGCAGAGAGAGTTGGGAGCGCGTCTTGTGATCGTCCTCCGTTTGGTTCCCACCGATTGATGTGCTGCCTCTTGATGAATGCCCTCATTCGCTCGGCGTTGGAGTGGCTTGATCCGGTTCAGCAAATTGATAGTTTCAGACAACATCCGGTGTCGACGCAGCGGACCCTTCTTCGCAATCTCCTGTCGCGAGCGGCGGATACCGAGTGGGGCCGTCGCTACGACTTTGCCGATATTGCGAGCGCGTCCGACGTCGTAACGGCCTACCAGGAGCGGGTCCCTCTTCACACCTACGACGACATTGAGGAAGATGTGCGTCGGGTACGAGAGGGGACCGCGGACGTCATGTGGCCCGGGACGATTACCAACTTTGCCGTGTCGAGCGGCACCGTGTCCGACGGAAAGGTGATTCCGATCAGTCAGGAGACGATCGACTGCAATCGGGCCTTCAGTGTAGGGACGGGATTCAACTACCTGCGGGAGACGCTTGACTGGCAGTTTTTGCTCGGGAGCCACCTCACATTGCCCGGAGGCGTTTCGGAAGACCCCGAGTATCCGGGCACCGTCGCCGGCGAAATTAGCGGCATTCTGGCCGAGAACGCGCCGAACTATTTCCGCAACCTCTTTCAGGCCGTTCCGAACGAGGTGGCCTTCATCTCGAACTGGGAGGAAAAGCTCCGCACCATCGCGGAGGAGACGGTCAATCAAGACGTGCGTCTGCTCGTCATGGCGCCGACCTGGGCCATTGTGCTGTTCGACGAGCTCATTGACGTCTACAATGAGCGCTATGATGCCGATGTGCGCACCGTGGGGGAGGTCTGGCCCAATTTGCAGGTCTTCATTGCCGGGGGAGTGCCGCTTCGGTCGTATCGCGACTTACTGGAGACCAAGATTGGGCGTGACGTCGACTTCATCGAAACCTACGGCGCATCCGAAGGCTTTTTTTCCTTCCAGGCTGACCCGACGGATTCGTCGATGCTGCTCCATCTGGACAATGGGGTGTTCTATGAGTTCGTGCGGCTCGACGAAAAAGGCCAGGACAATCCGCGTCGATACACGATTGCCGACGTGGAGCCCGGGGTACGGTACTCGCTGTACGTGACGTCGAGCAGCGGCCTCTGGGCCTACGAGGTCGGGGACGTCGTGCGGTTTACCGACACGTCCCCGCACAAGATTACGGTGGCCGGACGCACCAGCGAAATGATCGACGAGTACGGAGAGGCCCTGTACGGGGACGAAGCCCGGGCAGCCCTGCGTCATGCCTGTGATGAAACTGGTGCCCACGTTGTCGACTACCATATTGCCCCCCGGGCAATGAACAACGGAGATCGGCCCGGTCACGAGTGGCTGATCGAGTTTGAAGAAGGGCCCGGTGATATCGAGGCCTTTTCCACCCTGCTGGATGAGTATCTACAGACGGTGAATCGCCATTATCAAATGCGCCGCGAGGCCCGCGCTTTTGATGCCCCGAACATCTCGGTCGTCCCGGACGGGGCCTTCTACGCGTGGCTCAAAGAGACCCACGACAGCATCAGTGGACAGACCAAAGTGCCGCGTATGAGTGACGATCGGTCGGTTGCAGAGGGGATTTTGAGAAAAATGCGGCATAAGAATTGACTTTAACCGGTGCGCTATTGTATCTCATCTGGTTTCCCCCGGAACAACCTTCTTTGTCACTCGTGATGAGCTTTCGGTGCGCACATCCGCCCCTTTTCGGGGTCGCTCTCGGGACCTCGCGGGCGCGGTTGGCTGCCGCCGCCGAATCGCCTCCGGCCCCCAGGACCGGAGGGGAGGTATTTTGCTTTCCACATCGTCATCCACATCGTCACACCCTCCACAACTGAAAGGAGCCATATGCACGTTCCGCGCGAACAACGGATGCTGGACCAGTACCTCCAAGAGATTGGAAAGATTGACCTATTGGAGCCGGAGGAAGAGGTCGAGCTGGCCCGCCGCATTGAAGACGGCGACGAGGAAGCCCTTCACAAGCTCTGCCGGGCCAACCTCCGGTTCGTCGTCTCCGTGGCGAAGAAGTATCAGGGACAGGGGTTGTCGCTTGCCGATCTCATCAACGAAGGCAATTACGGGCTCATCAAGGCCGCGAAGCGATTTGATGAGACCCGAGGCTTTAAGTTTATCTCGTACGCCGTCTGGTGGATTCGGCAGGCCATTCTCCAAGCCCTCGCCGAGCAAAGCCGCGTGGTACGCCTGCCGCTGAACCGCATTGGCACGATCTCAAAGATCCGCAAGGCGAGTGCGCGGCTTCAGCAGGAGCTGGACCGCGAGCCCAACATCGAAGAGCTCGCCGAAGAGCTTGAGATCGATGTCCAGAAGGTGCGGGAGGCGATGCAGCATACCAGCCGCCACCTGTCGATGGACGCGCCCTTCAACGAGGAAGACGACAATAGTCTTCTCGATGTGCTTCCGGATGAAGAAAGCGACTCTCCGGACGAAGAGATGCTTGAGGAGTCTGTCAAGATCGACATCGAGCGCGCGCTCAGTATGCTCCACGACCGAGAGGCAGAGATCACGCGCCTCTACTTCGGCATCGGACGCGAGCACCCGCTCACGCTTGAGGAGATTGGCAAGCGCTTCGACCTGACCCGAGAGCGCGTCCGTCAGATCAAGGAGAAGGCGCTCC
>CAYOWD010000245.1:0-6402 GCA_964407535.1 uncultured Salinivenus sp.
CCTACTCACTTACATACCCGAATCCTTCAACCGGATTCGGTATCATACCTCCATGCCCACATACCTGACTTCTTTCCCCAATTCGGTACGATGTAGACCCATCGAACGGAAGTCTCTTAGGACCGCCGTAGACCTCACTGCACAACACGGTCCTAATGCGTCCGAACCCCCGAAAAGGGGTCTACCCGCTTTTTCGATACGGTGAAGCATCCCGATATACTCCTTCCGACCTTGACGTCCCCTGTTCCATGTCCCGAAACCAGATTTTCAAGCTCATCTACGCCGGCCTTGCACTTTTCGGGGCATACCTTCTCGGAAGTCGACTCCTCAACGGCAACTGGCTGTCGGCGCTCGTTCCCCTTGCCGTCCTTGTCCTCTGTGTCTACCGCCTCTTCACAATGAGCGAAGAAAGCTCGTGAGTGCTTCTCTGTGTTTCCCCATCACGGGCATATCGGCCCCAAGAAACAGGGACCTCTCAGTGATCCAAGAGATGAACATGTGATTGCAATATGTAATTCTCCTCTCCCTACGCCTCAGCGCCTTGACGTTGCCGGGGGCAATCATTATCGTTCTGAATCCCCAGATTGCAGCGCCTGCCAGTTGCTGAAAAGTTGAGTCCTTCCTGCAGTATGTCATGCCCGTCTGCCCCCGACAATTCATCCCGCCGGAGAGGGCAGAAGGGAAGATTCAGCCCGAAGATATCAGAGGGGGGCACTCCGTCCAAATTGTGGACAACCTGTGAATAAGTGTTCACAAGATTGTCCCTGTGACCGCTGAACGTAGGTATATCCAAGGAAATTGTTAGCATTATTGACCTCTTTCCTCTGTAAACCCCTCTTTCACATACGTTTGCAGCTTGTTCAAAACTTGTTGATAACTTGTTGATAACTCAAAAAGTATTGTGGATCGGGCAAGCCTCCCCCACCTACCTTGAAGCATTTGTGGATAAACGTCAGCGATTGTTATCGACAACCCAGTGAGGACTCATCCCGTTGGGGGTTAAGGCGCTCGCTGCCGCCCTTTTTCTACGGACCTTTCTTCCCCGTCAATCCGGCCTCGTGGACCTTTTACAGTCCTCGTACGGGCCGAAGTATCGCCTTCTTTCCTGCGTTGCCTTCGTCCCTCCGCTCGTGAGCGTGGTACGCCCGCGAGACGGCAGTCCCACATTCGGCTATGGACCAGTCTGCCGATCGCGTTTGGAGTGAGTGCCTGGACATTCTCCGGGACAACGTAAATCAACAGAGCTTTACCACTTGGTTCGAGCCCCTAGAGGCCCAGTCGCTCGACGAGGACGACGACCTCCGAACACTCACCATTCAACTCCCGAGCCGGTTTTATTACGAATGGATTGAGGAGCATTACTATTCTCTCCTCCGCAAGACGGTCAAGAAAGTACTCGGTCCGAAGGGACGTCTATTCTACGACATTGTCATCGAACGAGACGATCCTGAAGAGTCCGGAGAAGGCGCTTCTATGCAACTCCCGGCCCGACAGATGGAGGACGACTCAGCGCCTCTTCCCGACACGGAAACCGACACTGAGCCGTCGGATGAGGGCCGTTCTTCCGATTCGCCTCCACCGTCCTCCTCTCCCCGTCCCCCTTCTTCCGATCTCGAATCGACTCCCCCCAATCCGTCCGGCGCCTCCGACGAGGAGGGAAGCGAAACGCCCCCCGTCCAGAACCCCTTCGCCATTCCAGGCATCCAGGAAAAGGAGATCGACAGCCAGCTCAACGAGAGCTACACGTTCGAGCGGTTTATCGAGGGAGATTGCAATCAACTCGCCCGGAGTGCGGCCCAGGCCATCGCCCAGGAACCGGGTGGAACGAACTTCAATCCCTATCTCGTCTACGGCGGCGTAGGACTCGGCAAGACCCACCTCATTCAGGCAGTGGGAAATTACGCCACCGCGCACGTCCCAGACAAAACGGTGTTATACGTGTCGAGCGAGCGGTTCACCACGGAGTTTGTGCAGTCGATTCAGCGAAACCGCATCAGCGAGTTCTCCATGTTCTACCGCCAGGTCGACGTGCTTATCGTCGACGATGTGCAGTTCTTTAGCGGGAAGGAAAAGACCCAGGAGGAATTCTTCCACATCTTCAACGCGCTCCATCAGGCAGGCAAGCAAATTGTGCTCTCAGCCGACCGACCGCCTCGGGAGATCAACGGTCTGGAAGAACGCCTGCTCTCTCGATTCCAATGGGGACTCTCGGCCGACGTCCAACCCCCTGGCCTCGAAACCCGCATCGCCATCCTCCAGCGCAAAGCTGAAGACGACGGCATCGATCTCGATGAGGACGTTATCGAGTTTATTGCACACAACATTCAGAGCAACATTCGGGAACTGGAAGGCGCCCTCATTCGGCTGCTCGCCCACGCAACGCTCCATCAGCGCACCCTCGACCTGGCACTCGCCAAAGACGTGCTTCACGACCTCGTCGAGGACGAGCAAAAGAGCCTTACAATTGAGGAAATTCAGCGCATCGTCTGCGAATACATGAACATTGACGAGGATCGGATGCGCAGTAAGACCCGGAAGCGGGAGGTGGTGCGGGCCCGTCAGATTGCGATGTACTTCTGCAAGCAGTTCACGGACAGCTCGCTCAAAACCATTGGGCTCCATTTCGGCGGCCGGGATCACTCCACCGTCATCCACGCCACCAGTACGGTCGAAGACGAAATGGAGACCAACGACCAGTTTCGGGACACGGTCGAAAATATCGAACACAAGATTGAACTCCGATCCCGCTAAACACTTGTGCTCAGGATCGAAACTTGGTGTCATCCAAAGCCCCCCTTGGCCAGTGTAGCCCAGACGTACGAGTGCGTCCCGCCCACACAGACGCCCATTTCGACTCCATCGGAAAAGCAGCGGGCAGACGCTCCGCCCTCCCTCGTTCCGAGCCTGAAATACGATCGCCTTGAGGATCCTACTTCGGATCTGCTCGGACGCGCAAACGTAGAAAAACGGTCAGAGGGTACTTATTCTTCTTAGCCCCTTGCCCATCGATCGAACGTAACCGAGCCTATGAAATTTACCGCCTCCAGCGCCGATCTTCTAGAGGCGCTCAATACCGTCAACCGGGCCGTTCCGTCGAAGAGCACGATGCCCATTTTGGAGTGTATTCTCTTCGAGCGCGACGGGGATACTCTTCGAATGAGCGCAACCGACCTCGAAATTTCGATCATTCAGACGGTTTCCGTCCAGTTCGAGACGAACGGAACGCCGGAAAGCACCCCGATCGCCGTTCCGGCCCAGCGGCTGCTCGATACCCTTCGGGCCCTGCCGGACATGCCCATCGAATTCACGGCAGACAGCGACTTCGAGATCCGGATGGAGACCGATCAGGGCCACTACAAAATGGTGGGCCACGACGGGGAGGACTATCCTGAGCTTCCGGAGTTGGACGGTCAGCACGAAATCAACGTGGAGGGGGGCGTACTGGGGGAGGCCATCGACAAGACGGCCTTTGCGGTCAGCCAGGACGCGCTCCGTCCCGCCATGATGGGCGTCTACTTCCAAATGGAAGAGGACAATACTCGCGTCGTGGCCACCGATGGGCACCGGCTCGTTCGTCTCGACCTCCCCAAGCTGCAGGCCGACGAGTCTGTCGACTTTATCGTGCCGGAGGAAGCCACCAAGCACGTCGGCCGCATCGTGGAGGACGATGAGGTGTGTACCATTCGGGTTGACGAAGGCCACGTTGGATTTGACTTTAAGAACGCGCGTGTGCTCGCCCGCCTCATCGACGAGACCTACCCGAACTACGAGGCCGTGATTCCGGACGAAAACGACCGGAGCCTCGTCCTCAACCGCGAAGACATGCTCAACGCCGTAAAGCGGGTGGGGCTCTACTCCTCCAGCATGACAAACCAGATCCGGCTCGACATCACGAGCGATACGGTCACGATCTCGGCGGAAGATGTGGAACGTTCAAGCGAAGCCGAAGAAACGATTCACTGCGACTACGACAGCGAAGACATGGAAATCGGCTTCAACTCGGAATATCTCACCGAGGTTCTCAGCAACGTCACGAGTGACGAAGTAGTCTTTAAGCTGAGCTCGCCCAATCGGGCCGGCATCGTTCTTCCACAGGAACAGGAGGAAGGCGAAGACATCCTCATGCTCATCATGCCGGTAATGCTCAACACCTACGCTTAACTCCCGCATTCGTCGGGATCCAGTAAACGGGGGCGACCTGTGAGGATCGCCCCCGTTTTTTTGCCAAAACGCGCCCTCTCAACCCCGCAGGCTTTATTGGGGAGTTGAGTGTGGAAGCAACGTCCCGACTACTGTCGGTATGTGCGTGAGGCCCAAGCGATTGCACCTGTGCCGTTGCATCTGTACTCCCGAGCTTTTCAGCCGGACTTGGTATCATCCCTGCCGTCTATGAAGGCGTTGCGGCACTCGTATCCAGTTCAACCTCGTCCAGAGCATCCAGGATCCGACGGGCCTCATCGGCGCGCCGCCCGTCTTCTTCGACGACCGTTTCAAGGTGCGTACAGGCTTCGTCGACGCGTTCCCGAGCCAGATACGTTTTCCCAAGATAAAACCGCGCCTCCAGTGCCAGGAACGAATTCGGATCCGTTCGCTCAAGCACACGCCTCAACCCCTTCTCGGCCCGCCGCAACGAGTCCGGATTATAACGCTGAAAGAGCCCGAACGTAGACGACTCGGCCTCCCGAAGCGTAGAGAGACTGCGGAGATACAACTCGTCGGTCGTCAGGGTGTCGGCCGCCGGTGCGGCCCCTCGGGTTTCGGTCGAATAGTAACTCTCAACCATCTGATCGCTTACCTCCACCGCTGCCAACCGATCCAACGGGGACTGAGTGGCCGTATCGACCGTGAAAAGTACAAAATAACCGACGAGAAGAACACCGAGAGTCGCTCCGATTCCCCGAACCACGAGAGGAAGGGCTCGAAACTCATCAACCAGTTGCCAGACGAAGGAGCCCGCCCCCTGCTGTTGAACAGACCGGTCGTTTTGAGATCCCGTCGCTTCCGAAGAGGTGTCCGATCCACCAGAACCAGTCAGGGAATGCCCGGTCAATGATTCAAAGTGAGAAACTGGGTCGATCTCTTTCTCTGCACGCTCCAGTCGACTGCGAATCTCCTCGGCCCGATCCCGCAACTCGTCATCCTGCTCCAGGGCCCGTTCGAGGCGAGCAAACGCATCTCGCAGCATAGGGGACGGCTCTTCCATCCCCACGCACTGCGCCACAACGTAAGTCGTCAGAACCGGACCCGCATCCGGAAATTCCTGAATGGAGGATTCAATCTTCCGGATGTCTCGAAGTAGTGAGGCCCACTCCGGATTCGCTTCGACATAAGCCTCTACCGCTCGTTGTTCCTCGGTAGAGAGCTGAGGGTACGCAAAAATCTGCTCCTTGATGTTTTCCATGAGCAGAAAAAGAAACTACCAGATGATCAGTGAATCCAGACGGCTGCCGGAAAAGCCCCCCTTACGTCAACCATAACATAGATATATATTAGCCGAATGGGTTCTCTAAATCGCCAAAATGTTATGGGGAGCACAAGATATTGTGGGGCGCGTTTCGGGAGACAAGACACACAGATTAAGCTAACATAACCTATTCCACCACTTCTTTACATTAAATGAACCAGATTTCTCACTAATCGACGTATTCCTGAAGTGTGTCGTCTTCCCGAAGCTTCTGAAGAGCCTTGTGCTTGTAGGTGCGCACAGTGGGGACAGCCTTTTCAATTGCCTCACTGATCTCTTCGAAGTCCTGATTTTCCAGGAAGTAGAGTCGGGCCGTCTGCTGCAGGTACTCGGGAAGTCGCTCGATCGCCTCTTCAAAGGTCTCGCGGACAAACCCGAGCTTTGCGGTGGAGTGGTTGTTCTCAGCACGCAACGTGGGGCCGCGCTCCTCATTGATCGAGTCGGTCCCCCGATTACGTCGGGTATAGTTCAAAAACGTGTTCTTGCAGACGACGCTCACCCAGTGCGCGTACTGGCTTGCTTCCCGCACACTGTCGCGGTTGTCTCGAACTTTCTCGTAGGTGCGTGTAATCAGTTCGTCGGGGGCAGCGGCCCGATCAAATGCATCCCCCGCCGACTTCCCCAAAAAGTATCGGCATACGTAACAGTAGGTCCACATGTCCACGACCCGTTCCGCCTCGGTGGTCTCCTGCGTCTGCCATCGCTGAAATGCTTCATTGGCAGCCTCAGTGTCATCTACCGAAAACGGCAATCGATCAATTACGGTGCGAAGACGAGACGAGGAATTCGTCATCATGACATCAACACTGTAGGAGTAGACGTGCACCCAAAACACTCGATGTGCTAATATAAAGGTCCCTAAAACCTAAGTCAATCTCACATCCATCTAAGTAGGACAGTAAAAGTACGTTAGTTTATATAGAGGCCAGCTGTTCGGA
>CAYOWD010000246.1:0-6398 GCA_964407535.1 uncultured Salinivenus sp.
CGATGGAGTACACCGGCGGCAACGAGGACCAGCAGGAGTCCTTCGGCTTCCTCACGACGGCCCTCATGGTGGGCGCGTCGCTGATCTTTATTATTCTGATTGTCGAATTCAACTCCATCAGTGCGCCGTTCATCATTATGGCCGCCGTGGGCCTCAGTATGATCGGCGTCCTGCTCGGCCTGATCCTCACCCGCACGCCCTTCAATCTCTTTACCTTCATCGGCATCATCTCCCTCGCCGGCATCGTGGTGAACAACAACATCGTGCTGGTGGACTACATCATGCAGCTTCGGGGGCGGGGCATGGACAAGCGGGCGGCCATTATCGAGGGGGGCGCCACCCGCCTGCGGCCGGTGTTGTTGACCGCGCTGACGACTGTGCTCGGCCTCGTGCCGCTCACGTTCGGCATCAACGTCGACTTCGTGGGCCTGCTGGCCGACTTTGCGCCGAACTTTCAGGTGGGAAGCGAAAACACGCAGTTCTGGGGCCCGATGGGCACGGCCATCATTTCCGGACTCACCTTTGCGACGTTCCTCACGCTCGTGATTGTGCCGGTCATGTACTCGGCCTTCGATTCGGCAAGCCTGTGGGTGACGCAGGCCGTCGGGGGGAATGCCGATGAGGCGGCTATCGTGAGCGACACCGTCGCCACCGAGGGGCTGTTGGAGGAACGGGTCCCGGGGAATGGGGCGCCGGCGGCCCCGGAGGACTCGGCGCCGAATCCATCGGCGGAGACGTAGTGGGGGCCGGAACGTTTGTCCACTGGCTGGGGAGGAGGAGCGATGCGGGTTGTCATTCGTCGTGCCGGGCTTCTGAAATCATAGAAAAATGCGTGCCGTGCTGCTTTGGATGACCGACACGGCGGTCGTCCGAGGCGAAGAGGAAAGGAACGGATTTGCGTGCAGGAGATATCCGAATCGAGTTCCAATCCAAGGAGAATGAAGAGCCGGCGGAACGATTCCGGCGGGGGGTGGGGGAGCTTCGTTCTCACCGGTATGCTGTGTCCAGTGATGTCCCCAGTCGCCATGATGGCGTCGCGTGTCGTGTTTGTTGTGCTCCTATCGGCCCTCTGCGTGAGTGCCTGTGTGCCTTCAGACGGGGATCGGGAGCGATCGCCGGTGCCGACGCCGTCGATTACGACCGCCGACGGCCCGGCGTGGAGCTACGACGGCGCGACCGGTCCCGAACAATGGGCCGATCTGTCCGACAAGTATGCGGCCTGTGACGGCGACCGGCAGTCGCCCATTGCGCTCGCGGACGCGGAGACGGCTTCCGATCCCTCCTTCCGGACCCTGTACGTCCACGATAAGGGCACGGTGGTCGACACCGGGCACTCGTTGCAGGTCAACACCACCGGCGGGATGCTCACGTCCGACGGCACCGTCTACGACCTCCGTGAATTTCACGCCCACGCTCCGAGTGAACACACCGTCGACGGCACGACGTACGCGGCCGAATTGCATCTCGTGTACAAGGCCGGTGATCGACTGGCCATCCTCGCCGTGCTTGTGGAAGAGGGATCGTCGCCCCATCCCACGATGGAGGTCTGGGCCATGGCCCCCGACACCACCGTGACGCTCAACGCGGGGCAGATCCAACCCAAGGGACAGGGCTACTACACCTACGAAGGCTCGCTCACGACGCCGCCGTGCAGCGAACCCGTGCGCTGGTTTGTCATGGACGCTCCGATTCAGGCCTCGTCCAAGCAGCTGAAGGCCCTCCGGGCGCAGTACGACAACAACAATCGGCCCCTCCAGCCGCTCGGCGACCGGACGCTGAAACACGTCACTCCGTAGCTCCGCGCTCCCGTGTCCCAGTTCGCGGAGGCACTTCCGTTCTGCATGAACCGCTCTGCTTTGCATGTCGTTTTCGGCCCTCTCCACCCCCTGTTTGCTCGTTGAGCGGGATCGTCTTGCGGCGAACCTGTCCCGCATGCAGGCAAAAGCGGACGCGAACGGGGTGCAGTTGCGTCCGCACGTCAAAACCCACAAGTCCGTCGGACTCGCGCGGCGACAGCGCGGCCACGGGGCCGCGGGCCTGACGGTGGCAACCGTCGACGAGGCGGGGGCGCTTATGGAGGCAGGGGCCGAGGACGTGCGGGTGGCCTATCCCGTCACCGGCCGCGACAAGCATGAGCAATTGGCCACCTGGAATGAGCAGGTGCGTCTCTCGTGTACCGTCGACACCGCGGCGGGCGTCGATCAGGCGGCGGCAGTCCATGCGGGCCGCGACCGACCGCTGGAGGTGCTGATCGAGACCGACGTGGGACACGGGCGGTGCGGGGTGCGGTGGAACGATCCCGACGCCGCGGTCCGGTTGGCCCGTCGCATCGTCGACCGGGAAGGCCTTCGGCTCGTCGGCATTCTTACGCATGCGGGGCAGGCCTACGACGGTCCGGCCGAGGACGAGTCCCCGGAGGACGCCCTCGCCCGCGTGGCCCGGCACGAGCGCGACCGCATGCTGGCCGTGGCGGCTCGACTGGCGGCCGCCGACATTCCCGGCGTCGTGCCGGGGGAATTTGAGATTAGCATCGGCTCGACGCCGTCGATGGCGGCCTTCGAGAACGCCGAGCATGACGGCTTTCGAATCACCGAAATCCGGCCGGGCAACTACGTCGTGCACGACGCCATGCAGGTGGCGCTGGGAGCGGCGTCGCTGGAGCAGTGTGCTCTCACTGTCCTCACGACCGTCGTCAGTACCAAGAAGCGGGCCGAGGGACCGGATCGTGCGTTCGTGGATGCAGGCAAGAAAATTCTTACGACGGATACGGGGGCGGAAACCGAGGGGTACGGCATTGTCCTCCGCGACGCCGCCACCATGACGCCGACGTCGGAGATGCGCGTCGATCGGCTGTCGGAAGAGCACGGGTGGCTGGAGGGCCCGGCCGCCGCGTCTCTGCAGGTAGGCGACCGGCTGCGCCTCGTGCCCAACCACGCCTGCGTCAGCATCGCCACGCAGCCCCACTTCCACCTCGTGGACGGCCCCGACTGTCTCGACACCCTCTCCACCTTCTCATGATGCCCCTCCCGCTTCGTCCTTTCACCTGCCCGCTGCACGCACGATCCGCTTCCATACGCAGTCCAGCTGCCTCATCTCGTGATTGAACTGGCGGGCACCGTATCCGGAGGCGATGGGCACAAGGAGTCCGCCGACCTGCTGGGCGTGCTCGCATCGGTGCCCGACGGCTTCGTCGCCCCGGCCACGTACCCGGAGAGACTCTCTTCGAGGTCAACCTCGTAGGGCTCCTCTTTTGCTCCGTTCCCCGCATTTTCGACCCCGATCCGGGCTTGCTGGCCTTCGTGGACGGTGACAAGTCGCCGCATCTGGGCCCACGGGTCGTTATCAAGCGCATCGGGCTGGACGACTACGTTCCCGTTGTGCACACCCGGGAGGAGGCGAACGCTCGGATTCGCTCATTTGTCGACGATCAGACAGAGACCCGCGCGCTTGTTGGCCCACGGTGAACCCCGGAGCCCCACTCGCGCCGAGAGATTTCAATAGATGTACACATATCTCTTATACCTGAATTATATGATTGTACACAGCATATCAAGAAAAGCGTTCGCCGTCCGTTCGGGACGGCCGACGGCCCGCAGTCCCAACAGATCAACAACGGGCCAGCGCGAGCGCCAATGCGGAGTCCCCTCTATTCTTCTGTAAGGCAAGTCGTATCTGCCATGTCTCGTTGCCTTCGACATGCGTGTGTTCGCACGCAGTTCGCATGTGTCTTGTCGATCCTTCCCACAAAGCGGACGGGCCTTCTGGTGCTGATGGGGCTGCTGTGCGGGGCAGGCCTGCTGGCGCTGCGGCCAGCCGCGGCCCAGACGCCGGAGGACGCACTGCTGCGCGCCTCCAACGCAGAGGCGGGCGACTCTTTCGGCCGGTCGGTCGCGATCGACGGAGACCGCGCCCTGGTCGGGGCCGAAGACGAGGACGGCCCGTCGAACAACAAAAACGAGGCCGGCGCGGCCTACGTCTTTGAGCGTACCAACACCGGCTGGAACCAGAACGAAGACCAAATTCTCCGCGCCTCCAACGCGGAGGCGGATGACGAATTCGGCTCGTCGATCGCGATCGACGGGGACCGCGTAATTGTCGGGGCCGCGCAGGAGGACGGCCTGTCATATAGAAAATCCAACCCCGGCGCAGCCTACGTCTTTGAGCGCACCGACACCGGGTGGAACCAAAACGAAGATCAAATTCTCCGCGCCTCCAACGCGGAGTCGGGCGACCAATTTGGCTCGTCGGTCGCGATCGACGGGGACCGCGCCGTGGTCGGGGCCGCATACGAGGAGGGCCCCTCGGATTACAACACTGACGCCGGCGCGGCCTACGTCTTTGAGCGTACCAACACCGGCTGGAACCAGAACGAAGACCAGATCCTGCGCGCCTCCAACGCAGAGGCGGGCGACTCTTTCGGCCGGTCGGTCGCGATCGACGGAGACCGCGCCCTGGTCGGGGCCGAAGACGAGGACGGCCCGTCGAATAATAAACACAAAGCCGGCGCGGCCTACGTCTTCGAGCGTACCAACACCGGCTGGAACCAGAACGAAGACCAAATCCTCCGCGCCTCTAACGCAGAGGTGGAAGACCTTTTCGGCTCGTCGGTCGCGATCGACGGGGACCGCGCCATTGTCGGGGCTGTATTCGAGGAGGGCCCGTCGAACAACAAATCCAATGCCGGCGCGGCCTACGTCCAGAACCTGCGTCTTAACCCGGCCTTCACCGCCGGCCCGGACACCTCGCTCGCCCGCGCGGAAGATGCCGTTCCCTCCCTCAGCAGCGCCCTCGCCGCCACCGACCTCAGCTCGGGCCAGACGCTGACCTGGTCGGTGCTCAGCACACCGTCCAACGGCACCCTCTCGGGATTTTCGGCGACTGAGCCCACTGGCAGCACTGGCATCAAGCCCGACGGCGTGACCTACGAGCCGGATGCCGATTACAGTGGCCCCGACACCTTCGACATTGAGGTGTCCGACGGCGACACCGCCGACACCCTCATGGTGAACGTGTCCGTGCAGGACGCCCCGGAAGTCACCTCGGCCCTCCCCACGGGGGCCACTCCCACCAATGCGAACACAGTAGACTTTGCGCTCACGTTCGACACGTCGGTCAGTGGGGTCGGCGCCGACGACCTTACGGCAACGGCAGACAGCGGCACCGTGTCCGGCAGCGTCGCCGACGTGACCGGATCGGGCACTACCTACACGGTGAGCGTCGGCTCGGTCACCGGCGACGGGGCGCTACGCCTCGACGTGAACGACGATGACGGCATCACGAACGGAAACGGGGTGCCCCTCGGCGGCGTGGGCACCAGCGGGGCCGGGGACGGAAGCGTGGCCGGCTCGACCGTGACCCTCGACAACACCTCCCCGGGCTTTAGTGCAGGGGCAAGCACCAGCACCTCCCTTCCCGAAAACACGACGCCCAGTCCTGTCCTGGACGTCGAGGCCGGGGACGACGGAACCAGCGGTCCGGACAACGACGTCACGTACGCGCTGGGATCGCCGGTCGGGGACGATACCGACATTCGCATCGACGGCTCGAACGGGCAGATCAGCCTCGATGCTCCGAAGAACTTCGAGAGCCCAGCCGACGCCGACGGCAACAACGACTACGAGCTCACCGTCACGGCGACGGACGATGTGGGCAACACCGCCACCCAGGACGTAACCGTCACGATTACCGATGCCAACGACCCGCCGTTCCTGGACACCAACCGGGATGTCACCGTCATTGAGGGATCGGCGGCGAATGCGATTCCGAGCAGTGCCTTGTCGGCCAGCGACCCGGAGCAGCCGGCCAGTGACATTACGTACGACCTCACGAGTGGCGTGGCCAACGGCACGCTATACGTGGACGGCACCGGCAGCGGGACGGTTGACGGCACCGTCGATGGGGAGCCGGCCCTCGGGACCGGCACCTTCACGGAAGCCGACCTTCAGAACGAAAAACTGCTCTACAGCCACGACGGATCGGAGACGAGCAACGACGGCTTTGAGTTTGCCCTCAACGACGGCAATGGCGGCAGTGCCACCGGGTTTACATTTTCAATTTCCGTTCGCGACTCGTCGACGGTGCCAACCGCCTACGGCGCCGGCACGGCCCTCCGGTTCGACGGCACGGACGACTTCGTCGCGCCGCCGAATGATCCGGCCATCAATACCGACGGACCCTACGCAACCCGCACCATTGAACTCTGGTTCAGGGCCTCCGATGTGAGCGGATCCACGGAGCAGGTGCTCTACGAAGAGGGAGGTCCAAACAATGGATTCAACATCTACCTGGAGGGCGGCGCCCTTTACACGGGTGCCTATAGTGAAGCTAACAATTGGAACGGAATCTGGCTCTCGACCGCTTCTGTCGAGCAAGGCACCTGGCATCACGTGGCGCTGGTG
>CAYOWD010000247.1:0-6391 GCA_964407535.1 uncultured Salinivenus sp.
GCAGAAAACGAAAGGCCACACAGGAGAACGAGAACGTCGGGCATGACGGTTCCCGCGTCGTTTTGAGCACTCAAGGCGGAGAAATGCTGAACACCGCGTTCGGTACCGACGTCGTGACGCGCGACGAGGAGAACAGACAGCTCGTCCGAATGCCTCGGAGCCCCGATTCCCCTGCGTTACTGAGCCGCGAGCAGGTTGCCAAACGTTTCGGAGTGGATTCGGTAGGCCGGAACGAACGCCACGCCCTGACGCTCAACAGACCAGGTGCTCATGGACTCCGAATCCGAAAATTGGAAAGCGAACCGGCACCTTCGAGCGCTGAGGCTCAAAAAGACAAGGGAGAAGTACACCGATATTGCCAAGGCCCTTGGCGGGACGGAGGAGGCTGGCAGCCAGTCGATGAGCCGGTTCCGCCGGGGAGGCAGGAGGTGCGCCCCCCGCAGCACCGATGTCCGCCCGGATACGCTCCGGAAGCCCACGCCGTTTAATGCTAGTCTCGCCCGTTGGCATCCCGAGGTGTCTGTTGGGTTGACTGGTTTCTGCCAAAAGTGAAATACAGCATAATAAAAATAACGCCTTAAATTAACCAAGTGTACCGCTGGTCGGTGCATGAATCGGTACGGTGAAAAAAAAAGACAGTTGGGGTGATCTGAGGCTGCTTTTTAATTTAAATAATCTGTTATTCAGTTGAGTTTTATCAAATGGGTGTTCACCTTGTGAGACGAAGTAAGCGTCCAGACGCCCCATTTCTTTGTCTCCAGAGACGTGTTCCGGATACCGGTGGGCCCTGGTAACCGTCGTTGGGATACGGTAATCGGCGATGGGAGACGCCCATTTCTCGTACACACGTGCTTTTCAGAACGTCAATAGTTGATTATCATGCGATCGGAGCTCTCATATCAATACAGTTCGTCAGGAGCAAGTCGTTATTTTGTCAATCATCTCGAACAGGTACCGGGCGGGTCGCAGATCATGGCCGGCCTTACAGCCATTGGGACAGTCGCGAAGCGATGGCAGGTACTTGTCGCAATCGTGCTGGCCGGGGGGCTTCTCGCAGGATGTTCGTCCAGTCAACCCCATACCGCGGAATCGGCGATGTTTGGGGAGAATCCCCAACGGACAAATGCGGATTCGGTTAGGGGAGCGGCGCCGCCGTTCGAACAGAAGTGGCGCTTCGAGACAGGAGGAACGGTGGAATCGGCGCCGACGAAGGCGGGAGGGACGGTCTACGCAGGAAGCAATGATCATCGCTTGTACGCGATTGATGCGGAAACGGGCAGTAAGAAGTGGCATTATGAAACCGGCGGATCCGTATGGTCGTCGCCGGCCGTTTCGAACGGGACAGTCTACGTTGGGAGCGAAGATCAGCACGTCTATGCGATTGATGCGGAGACGGGCAAAGAACAGTGGAAGGTGAAGACCGATGATTGGGTGCGGTCGTCACCGGCCGTTGTCGACAGCGTTGTATATGTAGGCAGTGACGACGGATCGGTGTATGCCCTTGACGCGAAGACCGGAGACGAAAAATGGAGCTTTGAAACCGCGGGAGCGGTGCATTCATCCCCGGCGGTATCAGACAGCACCGTGTACGTGGGGAGTCGAGATCATCACTTGTATGCCTTTGATGCAGCGACCGGGCAGAAGAGGTGGACGTTTAAAACGGGCTACCACGTCGATTCAACGCCGGCAGTGGTGGATGGAGCCGTGTACGTGGGAAGTCGGGATAGACACCTGTACGTGCTCGATGCGCAATCCGGCAAGGAGAAGTGGCGGTTCGAGGCCTCTCAAGGAATACGGGCGTCTCCGGCCGTGCAGCAGGACGTTGTCTACGTGGGAAGTAGCGACGGGAATGTGTTTGCGATTGACGAGGGGACCGGCGAAGAGTTATGGCAGTTCAACATCGGAGGCTGGGTGGGGTCTACTCCGGTTGTTGGCGGTAAGGCCCTCTACATTGGCAGTGCCGATTCCTTCCTTCACGTCATAAACACTGAGCTCGGAAAGAAAGAAGGGGTTTTCAAGACAGGAGCTCTCATCGCGTCCTCCCCAACTGTGGACGGTGATGTCGTATATATAGGAAGTGGGGATGGATCAGTGTATGCGATCCAGTAGGTGGAGGCCCAATTCGCATGGGCCTGAGGTCCGCGGCGGGGGGCGATGGTTAAGTGGCAGGAAGAGGGGCGGCTGAATGCGGTTTGTACCGTTGATGGCGATGCCGGGGGGAACGGGCCGGAACCCGCGTCGGTCCGGTTCGGGAAGCAGGAAAGGCCTCTCTCACTTGCCCGACCGTCCGACGTGTACTGTCCGACGTGTGGGCCCCGAAGGCAGGGGGGGTTACGATTCGTCTCGGATCCGGTCGAAGAGGGTTTCCGTGTCGGCCCGTTGGCACAGCTCAGTGCCCGGGGTCATAACAGCGGCTGCGCCGGCGGCCACGCCGAATTGAGCCGCTGCTTTCAGGTCGTGCTCGCGGGCGAGGGCAAGGGTGAGGCCGCCCACCATGCTGTCGCCCGCGCCGACGCGGCTCTGGATGAGAACCGCTGGGGAGTGGATGTGGTCGGCTCGGTCGGGGGTGACGAGCAAGGCGCCGGAGGCCCCCATGGATAGCACCATGACCTCGCACCAGCCGCGATCGATAAAGGCGCGGGCGGCCTCCGTCCGCTGCTCATTGTTTTTGAGGACGGTGCCCGACAGTTGTTCGAGCTCGCGGAGATTGGGCTTCAGCAGGTACCAGCCCGCATCGACCGCCTCCTGGAGGGCCGGGCCCGAGGTGTCTAGCAGGGCCCGGGCGTTGAGCTCGCGGGCCACGTCCGCAATCCGTGTGTAGGCGGTGTCCGGAAGGCCTGGAGGCAGGCTCCCGCTGGCTACGAGGTAGTCGGGGGAGGGATCGAGTGCCCGCAACGTATCGAGGCATTCGGTTAGCTCGTTCTGCGTAAGCTCAGGGCCTGGCATTCCCAGTCGATACTGGCGGTCGCTCGTTGTCTCGGAGACGATGAGGTGCTCGCGGGTGTCGTCTTCGACGGGAAGAGGGGTATGGTGGAGATGAATGTCGTCGAGTAAGCGCTCGAGAATCGTTCCTATCGGACCGCCGGAGGTGTAGAGCGCATGGGCGTCCCCTCCGAGCTGATCGACGGCGCGTGCTACGTTGATTCCCCCTCCGCCCGGCTCACGGATCGGATTCTCACAGCGCAGCTTGTCGTCCGGAACGACGCGGTCGACCGTAGCACTCTTGTCGATGGCCGGATTCAGGGTGAGCGTCGCGATGGAGGCCATAGTGGGAAGAGGTCCGTAGTAAGAAGAGCGAGGAGCGACAGCAACCCGGGGCGACCGGTACGAGAGAACGCCCCGCCGGTGAAAGAAGCACTGCAAAGTACCAGGGCCTTTCAGAAGCAAGAAGGAACGCGTGGGGGATTGTATCGTCTAGCTGCCTTCAACTACTACACGCATGGTGGCGGTCTTTGAGGCAACCGACGCAGGGGGGCTGCGTTCGGTACAAAACGAGAGTAGGTGCGTACAGCCACGCATAGCCGACGTATTTCCCCATCGGGAACCGTCGGCGCGCGTACAACGAGTTTTACTTCCACCACCCTCCAATCCCCCATGAACGTTGCTGTTTTCAGCACGAAGTCGTACGACCGGTCGTTTCTTGACGCCGCCAATGACGGACGGCACAACCTGTCGTACTTTGAGGCCCCGTTGACGGCGGACACCGTGCCGCTGGCAGAAGGCCACGACGCGGTGTGCGCCTTCGTGAACGACGACCTGGACGCCCCGGTCCTCAAGACCCTGACCGACATGGGCATTCGGCTGGTTGCGCTGCGGTCGGCCGGGTTCAATCACGTGGATCTAAACGCCGCCGCCGATCTCGACCTGACGGTGGCCCGCGTCCCCGCCTATTCGCCGCACGCCGTGGCCGAGCACGCGCTGGCGCTCATCCTCACGCTCAACCGGAAGACGAACCGCGCCTACAACCGCGTGCGGGAGAGCAACTTTTCGCTGGAGGGACTCATGGGCTTTGACCTCAACGACAAGACCGTGGGTGTGATCGGGACCGGCAAGATTGGGATCATCTTTGCCCGCATCATGAAGGGCGTCGGGTGCCACGTGCTAGGGCACGACCCGTATCCGAACGAGGAGGCCCGAACGCATCTCGACTACGTCTCTCAGGACGAGCTCTTTCGGCAGTCCGACATCATTTCGCTTCACTGCCCGCTCACGCCGGAGACCCACCACCTCGTCGATCGGGACTCGATTGCCGAGATGAGAGACGGCGTGATGCTCATTAACACCAGCCGCGGTGGCCTCATCGATACGCCCGCGGTGATTAAGGGACTGAAGAATGGAAAAATTGGGCACCTGGGCCTGGACGTGTACGAGGAAGAGGACAACCTTTTCTTTCAGGATTTGTCGGGGCGCGTCATTCAGGATGATGTGTTTATGCGACTCCTGACGTTTCCGAATGTCCTCATTACGGGCCACCAGGGCTTTTTTACGGAAGAGGCACTTCAAAACATTGCCGAGACCACGATCGGCAACATCACGGCGTTTGAGACGGGGGACGGAGAGGTGCACACCGTGACGGCGGAGAAGGTGGCGTAACGCGTTCTGGGTTGGGCGTTAAGCGTTAGTTCGTTGAGCGTTAATGCGTTAAGCGTTAGTTCGTTGAGCGTTAATGCGTTGAGCGTTAGTGCGTTGAGCGTTAGTGCGTTGAGCGTTAGTTGGTTTTGCGTTTGTGCGGTGGGGGTTTGTGCGTTGGCCTTTTCGTGAGGAGGGAGGTGCGTCCCGATTGCGGGTTGCTTGACGGACGGAGGGTTCTTTTCTTCGGGGTCACACGATCGAAGGTATTCCCATTTTCGGTCGTCCGCACTCCGTTCATTGACGAGCACGCCCAGCGTATGACCGATTCCTTGGCTGATCTCCAGCACGACATTGCCGACGCGGACGCACCGGGCGCGGCGTTTCGGGTCCTCCCGGCGGCGCAACAGCGAGACCTCTTTTTTCATCTCCCTGCGTCCCTTCAGGACGCCATCGTGCTCGACCTGTCGCCGGAGCAGGTGCGACAGTTCATCCACCGACTCGATCCGGATGAGGGGACGGATGTGTTGGGGATTCTCGACGAAGAGACCCGAACCCAGGTGCTTCAGCAGCTTGGGGAGGAGCGGCGAGAAAAGCTCGAGTTTCTGCTGGAGTTCAGCGCCGAGAGTGCGGCGGGCCTCATGGATCTCGACTACGTGACCGTCGACAAACGTCGGAGCCTTGAGGATGTGGCCCAGCGCGTACGGCGCCACGAGGAGCGGACCGGGCGCTTTCCCACGATTTTCGTGACCGACGAGAACGCGTTGCTGGGCGAGTTGCCCGCGCCGGTGCTGGCCCTGGCGGGGGAGAAGGTCGATTCGATTGCCGCGTACGTCGAGGAGACGCCGTCCGTCCGGTACGACGCGCCCGATACGGAGGTCGTCGACGTTTTTCGGGCCCATCCCGAGAGCCGGGTGGCGGTTCTTGAGGAGGATGGCGACATCCTCGGCGTCATTCATGCCGGGGATTTGCTTCGGATCATCGAAGAGGAGGCGGGGGAGACCCTGTACGGGTTTACGGGCGTGGCCGAGGAGGAGAGCGTGCTGGATGGACCGCTCGCGAAGGTCAAGAGCCGGTACGCCTGGCTCATTCTCAACCTGGCGACGGCCTTCCTGGCCGCGGCGGTGGTGGGGCTGTTTGAGAACACCATTGCGGCCTACACGCTCCTCGCGGTGTACATGCCGGTGGTGGCCGGAATGGGCGGCAATGCGGGCACGCAGTCGATGGCAGTGACGGTGCGGGGCCTTGCGCTGGAGCAGGTGTCGTTGTCGACCGGCGGGCGCGTCGTCGGGAACGAGGTGCTGGCCGGAGCCGCGAACGGCGCCATCACCGGGCTACTCGTAACGGGCATTGCGTGGACCGTGAATCAGAGTCCGCTGCTGGGGCTCGTGCTCGGCGTGTCGATGATCTTGAACCTCGTGATTGCGGGCTTTTTCGGGGCCATCATTCCGCTGGTTCTGGATCGCTTTGGCGTGGACCCGGCCACCTCGGCCACCATCTTCATTACCACGGCGACCGACGTGCTCGGCTTCTTTATCTTCCTGGGGTTGGCCAAGATCATCTTGGGGATCTAACGTCGAGACCTGCTCGACCACTTTGGCGGGTGCGAAGCGGTGCAGCAGGCCCATCGCGCCGCTGCGGAGGGAGAAAAAGCGTTCGTCCACCCGGCGTTCGAAGCGAGGGTATAGACGGTGCTGTCGATTCATACGGAGAGAATCGGCTACACAGCAGCGTGCAACGCCCTTCCCATCCGTGCGTACAGACAAAAAGGTCAGAAGCAGGGAAATCTCTACACAATGTCTACAAGAATGCCATGGCTGAC
>CAYOWD010000248.1:0-6352 GCA_964407535.1 uncultured Salinivenus sp.
AGTCGCCCAGCGTGCGCTTCTGGTCGAGGATGAGGTCGCCGTACTCCTCCTTCCAGGCCCACACCCGGTCCAGGAACTGTTCGCGGCCGAGGTCGTGGCGCGTCTTGTCCTCTTCTTCCCGGAGAGTGTCCTCGACCTTGTTCTGCGTGGCAATGCCCGCGTGGTCGAGGCCCGGCATCCACATCGTGTTGTGGCCCTTCATGCGGTGGATTCGCGTGAGGGCATCCTGGATGGAATCCTGTAGCGCGTGGCCAATGTGAAGCCGCCCGGTCACGTTGGGCGGCGGCATCATGATGACGTGCGACTCGTCGTCGCTGTCGGCATCGGCCTCAAAGAAGCCGTTGTCTTCCCAGTACGTGTACCACTTCTCCTCGATGTCGGAAGGATCGTAGGCTTTGCTCATCGAGGCAAGGGCGGGGGTGTCGTCGGCCATAAGGGAAACAAGGGGTGCGTCAAGGATGCCGTACGAAGGAAAGCGCCAATCAACGGCCTGTACACAAGCCATCGGAGCCGACATGCCGGTCGGGGGGAGGCCCCGCGCGACGGACCATGCCGACGGTCCAGAAACGGCGCGCGCCCGTGACGGCGATCAATTGTACGTCTGTAGACGATTGGAGCCACGGACACCTTTAATGTAGAAGGACCGACGGAGGGATGCTGATCCGCAAAACGCGATTTCACTGAATTTGATACGTCCCCCTCCCAAATCGCTCTCCCAAATCGCTCTCCCGTCCAACGCACGGCAACAGCATCGCACTCGCTACGACACAGAGAAGGACACAAGCACTGTTGCACAGAATACAACCGGCGAGACCGAGAACCCGCTGCAGTAGCACCACGCCTACCAGCATGGTCCGAAGCCGTGGACCCAATGGGTCTCACATTCGGGACCCGTCTGATCACAGTGCCGTCTCACAGTGTTGACGTGTTCTCCCACTGTCAATCTTCCCTTTTCCAACCTCCCACTCTCACCCCTCCAACCTTCAACCTCCCCCACCCAGCCCGAAGCACACCGGCAAACGAGCTTCCCCCGCTCCATCCGCCCTCACCGTGCGCGTGCCTCCAGCGCAGAACGCACAACCCAAAACGCACAACTCACAACGCCCCCAGGTAACATCTGCCCCCGCATCACGTACATCGTATCCCCGATTTTCGTGAACCATGTCGTGCCTCCATGCGGAGCCCTTCCATCGAGGACTACCTCAAGGCGATCTATAAACTTGAAGAGCGAGACGGCTCTCCCCCCGTTTCTACCGGTGACGTGGCCCAGGCCATGGAGGTCTCCTCCGCGTCGGCCTCCAACATGATTAAACGCCTCGACGAACTCGGCTTTCTCACGTACGAGGCCTACGAAGGCGCCACACTCACCAACCCGGGATGCACCGTTGCGCTAGAGGTCATTCGACATCATCGCCTCTTGGAGCTCTACCTCAAAGAGGTCATGGGCTTCTCCTGGGATGAGATTCACGAGGAGGCCGAAATCCTAGAGCATCACATTTCTGAACGCTTCGAGTCTCGCATCGAGGAAATGCTCGGGAACCCGACGCGCGATCCGCACGGCCATCCCATTCCGTCCCGCGACGGCACCGTCGACGAGCTTCCCACCCAGTCCCTTGCCGACCTCAACGAGGGGGAGGCGACCACCATCGACCACATCGCCAGCGAAGACGGGGAACTCCTCGACCTCCTGGAACAACGCGGCCTCCTGCCTGACGCCACCGTAGCGGTCACAGAAACCCGTCCGATGGACGGACTACTCGTGGTTGCGGTCGACGGCGCCGAACAGGTCATCGGCCGTCCCGTCGCGCAGAAGGTCGTGGTCGTCGATGCGTAGCGGGCCCAAACCTAAAAAGCGCGCTCAACGGACCCCCGCCCCGCAGCACGCCGCCCAACAACAAATCCCGCGTCCTAGAGTCGTCGGGATGCCCTACGGCAATCGTGTCGTCTCGTCATGCTCCATTCTCTCCCTCAGCCCGCACTCGGAGACATCTACCCCTCGATGCCTTGATTTCAGAACCGTTGGCATCACCGGGAGACGAAATTACGTGAGCGCCCCGACTAGACCTCTCCTCCTCCAGCCGTCCTGGGAAGCACCTTAACACTTTCCCATACCGGCCGTGCATACAGGAAAGCGTGAACATTCGCGAAACATCTGCCGCGGAATGGAATGAGAAGATCCCCTGTAGCCCCGAAAGCCTTCGGGGGCTGCGCGTTGTTCTTCAAACCAATCCGGACTCGCCATGGCTTTTCAAACCCAGGTTACGACTCGTCACGTTAATGTTAGTGACCGAGTGCGCCAGTACGCCGAAGATCGCACCGGCAAGCTGGAGCAGTTTTACGACGGTATCGTCGAAGCGCACGTCATCCTTGGCGAGGACAATTCCCCGGCCGAGAACAAAACGGCCAAGATCAACATCGACGTCTACCAGAAACGCCTCTCGGCGCAGGATAGCGCCGGCACTCACGAGGAAGCCATTAACCAGTGCGTCGATCATCTCCGCCGACAACTCGAAAAGTACAAGTCCAAGCTCCGAAGCACGGAGAAGGACGTGCACCGATAATATTCATACAGATCATCCACAAAAAGAACGGGCTCGGCCGGTTCATTCGGCCGAGCCCGTTTTCGTTTGGATCATACCGATCTTCAGAAACGGATCGGGATCTCATACCAAATCCGCTTATAAAGTTCGGATTTGCAGAGGTATTGGTGTGGGCACAAGCTTATGGACCTCACGCTCATACTCACAACCCCAACGCCGCTCATTCCGAACAACCAGCTCAGTCGGCGGCAAAAGCGCCTCCTGCGTTCCCAGAAGCGTGCCAACCCATAATCACCCTGAAGTCGGTACTACGCCATCTTCTTCTGAAGCGGCTCCACAACCCGCGTGACGGTATCCGCGCTGGTCATGATGTAGAAGTGAATGCACGGCACCCCTGCCTCGATCAACTCCTCGCATTGTTGAATCGCCCATTCAACCCCAATGTCTTCGACATCATCCGGATCGGCAGCATCCACCTCGGCGGTCAGCTCCTCCGGAATCTCCGTGTGGAAGTACTTCGGCAGCATCCGCAGGTGACTCTTCCGCTTCAGGATTTTGATTCCTGGAATGATGGGAACCTCAATTCCCACGTCCCGGCACTTCTCCACAAAGTGGAAGAAATAATCGTTGTCGAAGTACATCTGTGTGACGACGTAGTCGGCACCGGCCTCCACCTTTTGCTTCAGACGCATGATGTCCCACGACAGGTTCGGGGCCTCGAAGTGCCCCTCCGGATATCCGCCCACCCCAACGCAAAAGTCCGTAGATTCGTCTTTGGTCTGTCCATCCAGATACACACCCTGATTTAGATCGTCGATCTGCTCGACGAGATCAGCGGCGTACTTGTTCTGGGGACGCCCGTTTTCGGGCTGCTTCTCGTAGTTCGTCTCATCCCCCTGAATGGCAAGCACGTTGTCAATGCCCCGTTCCTCGAGTTCAAGAAGGGCCTCCTGCGTCTCTGCCTTCGTAAAGCCCCGGCAGAGCAGATGCGGCACCGTGTCAATCCCAAAGCGATCCTCAATGGACGCACACAGCTCGATGGTCCCCGGACGCTTCCGTTTGATTTTCCGCTGCCACCGTCCATCCTCCGTTTTCTCGTAGGCCACTTCCGCAGCGTGGCTCGTCACGTCGATAAAGGGAGGATCGTATGGCATCAGTTCTCCCACAACATCGAGCATCTGCTCGATTGATCCACCACGCTTGGGCGGAATAATTTCGTAGGAAATGAGCGGTTCGGATGCCTGCTCCAGATGCTCAGTAACCTTCATGCGCTGCGTGATTTTCGATGAGCCAGTCGCTTACTTGAGGCTGCTACCAAAAGTAGCCGCCTTTCATACCTTCCATACCGATGGGTGTTCAATGCTTGGACTTGTCTTCACGACACCTCACGAAGCCGTTCCGTTTCTTGACGAATACGCCAACGCTAGGGCCGACGCGCTGGAGCCGGAGGCCCCGATTCAGCTCGATGACGTGCTCGTAGCAGCAACTGGCCCCGGCAAGATCAACGCCACCCTCCGTACGGAACGTATACTCACGGGGCACGACCTCGACACGCTCATTCATGCAGGGTGCTGTACCGGGCTAAGCGAGAACATGTCCGTTGGGACGGTGGTCGGCGTCTCCCATGTACTCGAAGGGGATCGTGTCGACTTGGATTCGCCTGTGTACCCACGTATGCCCCTTGAGTGCCCGCTCGATACAGACGTAGAAGGGACGCTGGTGAGTCAAGATCATTCAAGCAGCACCACGACGGACTCGGGGGACGCGTCCGACGAAACGTCCTCACTGAGCTACTGGGAACGCCTCGCCGACGTGCGAGACGAAACAGGATATGCCGTGACCTACGTGGCCGCTCAGCACGGCACGCCCTGCCACATCGTAAAGGGCATCTCCGACCACATCAACGCAGACGCAGATTCTCCCGACGCCCCACCGGCACGGACAGCCGTGTCTGCCATCCTTCAACCATTTCTGAAGGACCGATCCAGAACCGGATAGTACTAAATCCGGCCGAAAAGTACAGAGGTACAGATATGAACGTGCGGGTGCAATCAGTCGGAACTCACGTGCACCGTATACCCCCAAACTCACGTGCTTAACGAAGCGTACGGAGTTGGTATAATAGCACGGATGCAAGCACTTATACTAAATCCGCTTATAAAGTTCGGAATTGCAGACGTGTCGGTATGGGTGCAAGTATATGGGCTGGACGCGCTATTGCGCCAACGCACTTGTGCGCCACGCCCGTACCCGCCCCCCCCCCGATAGGGGTCGGGACATTGCTCCCACCCCGACGGCAGTCGGGACACTGCGCTCGCAAACCCCAACGGAGCTGCCGAGCTAGTTCGGCGGCGTACGAGTACAGTTGCGGAGTTGGTGTTACGGCGCCTTCACACTGATCGTTGGGAAACGGTATTAGTTCCGCCGTTGCCAAAGATCCTCGCGCCAGGACTCGGGCACCCCCTCCGAAGCCCCCCAGGCATAGTTGTAGATGGTCACGTCTTCCTCCCGGCGTTGCCGACGCTGATCAGCTCGAATCTCGCGAACGCCGACGGGTACACACTCCCCTCTGGAGGTAGCCTCTTCCCTCTGGATGACCGAACTTTCCTCAAAGGGGAGGGGAAGATCCGGATAGTAGAGACGGTACACGGTGGCCCCGACCCATACGAAGAGAAACACAAGGATCGGCCCGACGAGCACAAGGAAAAGTGGAGACATGGACCCTAAATTGGCAGTTGTTTTTTCGGAAGCGGTTCCTTTTTGTTTGACGAATCTTTATCGGCTTTGTTCACCGTCCACACCACTTCCCCACTCCGATCGAGCGGTTATAGCAATTCCGTATCGTTTAGTTACCAGCGCCCCGGTCGTCAGGATAGTCCGCCGGCGCAACTCGGAGATCTTCTTCGCTGAGCTGATTCATTTCATTCTGCGCATCCTCCTCTTCCCGCTCAATCTCCTCAACTGTCTTCGTGCTTACCTTGCCCAGATCGCCGCGAAAGGCTGTGTCGAGCATCGTAATCCCAATGAAGACCACCACCATGATAATCCCGATCGTGAAGGTCAGTGCGTTGACCGGGTTGTCGTACTTCAGGGCCATGAAGAACATAACCACGAGCACAGCCTTCGCCGTCGCGATGCCAATCGCAACCGGCACGTCAAGCGGTCCGAGGTCTACGTAGGCAACGGCAACGGTCAATGCGGTGAGGACAATCAAGCCCCCAAACACCTGAAAGAGTGTAGCCTTCGGCAGTATATGATGATCGTCCGACATGAGGAGTCCTGAAAATCAAAGTTCAGAAGACGCTGTAGAATCGCCGGTTCTCCGTTCCGGGTGCTAGATGAGGTAAAGCATCGGGAACAGGAAGATCCAGACGATGTCGACCAGGTGCCAGTATAATCCGGTCAGCTCAACGGGTGTGAAGTACTCACTGCTGTAAGCGCCCTGCGAGGCTCGTACCGCGCACCACCCAATGACGGCCATCCCGATCACGACGTGCGCCCCGTGAATGCCCGTCATTACAAAGTAGATGCTGAAGAACTGAGGCGCATAGGGGATGGAAGCAAGATACTCGTAGTGGGCTCCGTGCGGATCAAAAAATCCGCCGGGGAACACGCCGTGTTCAAACTTGGCCGTATACTCGAAGTACTTTACGACCATGAAGCCTCCTGCCAGTACCAGCGTCGCCACGAGGCTGTACACGCATTGCTTAATCTTGTCCCGCTGGATGTAGTGGATTGAGAGCGCAACCGTCAGCGAGGATGTCAACAGCACGATCGTATTGAGCGTGCCCATCGTCACGTCGAGCGTCTTG
>CAYOWD010000249.1:0-5622 GCA_964407535.1 uncultured Salinivenus sp.
GCGTGGGCAACCGCTACTTCAACGAGACCGAGCCCTGGCACACCAGCGACACCGACCCGCAGGCCTGCGCCAACACGATCCACGTGAGCCTGCAGGTGTGTGCGAGCCTGTCGGTGCTCATCGAACCGATCCTTCCGGACGCCGCGCAGCGCCTTCGCGACATGTTGCGGCTCACGGGCGTTCGGTCCAGCACGCCGGACGACTCGGGGGGACGCATCGGGTGGGACGATGCGGCCGCGCCGCTCCTGGACGCGGGGCATGCGTTGGGGAAGCCGGCCATTCTGTTTGAGAAAATTGAGGACGACACCATTGACGCCCAGATCGAGACGCTCCGCGATCGGGCCGACGAGTCTGATTCTTCCACAACCGATTCCGACATGGACTACGACGACCTGAAAGACGACATTTCGTTCGACGACTTCATGGAGATGGACCTGCGCGTGGGTACGGTGACGACGGCCGAGCCGGTGTCCGACGCCGATAAGCTCCTGCGGTTGGAGGTGGACCTCGGGTTCGAGGAGCGGCAGATCCTGGCCGGCGTGGCCGAGCACATGACGCCTGAGGAAATTACCGGGCAGCAGGTGGTCGTGGTCGCCAATATGCCGCCGAAGGAAATGTTCGGGCTCGACAGCGAGGGCATGGTCCTGATGGCCGAGGAGCCGGACGGCAGCCTCCTTCCGGTGACGACGACGGCCGAGAACGGATCGATTGTGCGGTAGAGGCGTGATGCGTGAAAAGTGAATCGTGAGGAACGAGCCTCATTACGCGTCACGATTCACGAATCACGCAGAGTGCTCCCAATAGCCGACGGCGCAGGATCTCCCACACTCGAACCTCTCGTGAGACGCTGCCAACGTCATGGCCCTCGCAATCATGTCCGCGATGGCGGAGGAGATTGAGCTGTATCTGGACACCTGTACCCTCACGGCTACGCACGAACGGGCGGGACTGACGCTGCACGAGGCGACGTATGACGGCCACGACCTCGTGCTCGTACAGTCCGGCGTGGGCAAGGTGAACGCAGCGATGTGCACACAATTGCTCATCGACGATTTTGCGGTCGATGCGGTCATCTGTACCGGCGCGGCCGGGGCGCTCCACGATGACCTGGCGATTGGGGACGTGATCGTGGCGACGGATTGCGTGCAGTACGACCTTCGCGTCGAGCCGCTCGGCTTTTCGCGGGGACAGGTGCCCTACTCGGATCTCCGCGTCTTTTCGGCGTCGCCGTCGCTCGTGCGTACAGCCTGCGAGGTGGACCTGCCGGGGCACCGCATTCGCACGGGGCGGGTGTGCACGGGCGACCGGTTTATTCAGGACGCCGCCGAGCGGTCCGACATCCACACCGCGCTGGAGGGGGACTGTGTGGAGATGGAGGGCGCGGCGGTGGGGCAGGTATGTACCCTCAACGACGTGCCGTTCCTGCTCGTCCGCGCCATCTCCGACCGCGCCGACGGCGGCTCGGACGTGGACTTTCAGGACTTCCTACGGGAGGCAGCCGCGTCCTCGGCCCAGATCGTGTTTCACCTTCTCGATACGCTTCCGGAGGATCCGAACGACTGGTAGGCGAACGCCCAATCAGCTGAGGGAGTCACCGTCGAAAATTCGCTCGCCGAGGAATACGATCTGACGAACCTGTGATACCGAATCCGGTGGAAGGATTCGGGTATGTACGTGCGTAGGTGGGTAGGTATGTACGTGATGCACATCCGGTTGCGCCTATACCGGTATTTCCGCAACCCTGAACTTTATAAGCGGCGTTGGTATGATCCGAGGGCCCGTCTCCGGCGGTGCGCTTCCGGATTCTTCACTTCTCCGAAGAAATCTCGATCGCGGAGGCATCGCCGGCAGGAGTCTCGTTCAGCGCGCTTGGGCGTCCGGGAAGCCGCATCATTTCGAAGTAGGTTCGGGGCCAGACGAGATTGCTTGTCCAGGCGCGGTGTCCGTCTACATCGAAGTACTCCATTCGGCCGTTTCGTTGCACCGCGACAGCCGGAGCGCTGAGATGAACGAACTGGGCGGTGCTCGTCGCCGCGCTCTGTACAGAGGGCTGCTCGGTGGGCCAAATGAGCCACGCGGCTCCGCGTAACGCCACGGTGGGAGCGTCCGCGTTTCGGAGGGCGGTTAGCACCGGCTCGCAGATAGGATCGGACATCGTTGAATGTGTGAATCGATGGACCGAATAGTAGCACTGGGCCCCCACCACAGGATACGGGTCATACCGAATCCGCCATGCCCCCAGCGATCGTTTCCCCCCGGCGACGATTACCGAGATCCGTGAATACGTTTCCACCGGTCTAGATCGAGCCAATCTAGGATTGCCTCAACCTGAGGTTTCCTGACCGGATTGAAGAACATCGTTTACGCGACGGGGTGTGCAAGTTTTTTGGTCGTAATTGCCCCATACGGGAACAGGCAGGCCGTCGGGGATTCTGGATGGGGTGCGACCCATCAAATCCAGGGTCCCTCACAACAATTTGCCTGCTATGTCTCTGGACGACTATCTCATCGCCGTGTTCTGTATCCATATAATAAAAAGGCACGCCCCCCTTGTTTTGAGGGAGCCGTGCCGTGTGGAGGGACGTGATTCCGCCTGAATGTCCAGGGGCGGAATGCGCCCGAGAGGGAGAACGGGGGAGGCGAGCGGGTTAGAACGCCTTCGCCTTTACGGTCGCCTTCGCCGCGGCGTTGGCCGGGCCGCTCGACATGCCGCCGCCTTCGTAGACCGTCTGGACGGCGGACCGGCCGTTGCTGTAGAACGTATCGAAGGCAGTCGATACCTGACCGGCGTTCACGTCCAGTCCGTCGGTCGTGGAGATGGCGGTGTCGAGGGCGCCCTCCAGTTCGGTGACGGCTGTATTCAAGCCGTTGTTGTCAAACCCGTTGTCCACGTCGGCGGAGCTGAAGCCCTCCGCGACGTTGCTTTTGATCTTGTCTCGATACTTAGACACTTCATCGTCGATGTCCGTGGACGCGTCGCGAATGTTAGCGAGGAGCGTCGAGCGGGCCTCTTCGAGATCGCCTCGGGCCGTGCCGGCGTTGCCATCGCCGTTGTTTCCGATGGTCTGCTCCACGGAGGTTCCCACCGAGATGGCCTGGAGAACCGTGGTGCGTCGCTTGAGGCCGCGTTCGGCGGCGTCGGGCAGCGACACGTTGTCGAGCGCCGACAGCGCGACCTTCGTTCCGGTCTGCTGGATCTCGGCCTGCAGGTCGGCGGACGCCCCGGCGTCTTCGTAGGACGAGGCCATTGCTTCTTCGAAGTTCTTCAGCGCCTCGGACTGATTGGCTCCCTTTGCCAGCGCCGTCTGAAGCGTCTCATACGCCTCCTGTTCGTTTTCGGCCACGTTGTCCTCGTTCACCGAGGTGCCGGCATCGCCGGCGTACTGTTCCTTCGTTTCGTCCATCGACCGGGCGACGTCGGCGATGTCCTGCGGCGAGGTGTTGCCGGACAAGATCGCGTTGGCGACCTCGTTGTCCACGAGGACGGCAGCATCGGCCAGCGCCTCGGACGCTTGGTCATCGGAGTTCGCTGCAAGGTCCATTGTGACCTGCGCCTCGGCGTCCGTTTCCGGCGTCATGGGCTGCGCCTCGGTCGCGGACGGGTCGGTCACCTGCACGCCGACGCTCGACGAGAAGTTTTCGCCGTCCTTTTCGGCCTTCACGATCAGGGTGGCGCCGTCGGACTGGCGATCGACCGTAAGCGTGAACGCGCCGTCGCTGTCGGTGGTGGCACTCGCGTCCAGGGCCGTCGTGGACCCGTCGTCGTTGAGCCGGACGGCGGTTACCGTGGCGCCGTCAACGGCCGCTTTGCTCTTGGCACTTGTAGTGGCAGAGCCATCGTCGGTCACAGTGCCGGACAGTTCGGTCGAGCTGCCCGTCGAGCCGCCGCTGTCGCAGGCGGTCACGACGAGGAGCGATCCGACGAGGAGGAGAGGAACGAGAAGCGTGTGTCGGAGCGAAGAATACAACATAGCTGTACGTGCGTCTACGTGTGAAGAAGCGTCGGTGGATTCACAGATGACGTTTGACGCGTCGGATGGGCCGGCCGCTCCTGCGTGTCAAACTCGGTCAGTAGAAGAAAGACGACGGAGACCGTTACATCGACCTCATTTTTTAGGTCAATTTTTTCCTATTCGGTTTTGAGCGCCGCTCATGCACCGTTTTGCTATGAGGCGAATGTCTGTCTCGGTGAGAAGAGGAGAAAAGAAGGGAGAAGAGTGAGGCGGACAACGGGAATCGGTGCAACAGCGTGGTCGTTTGGGAATTCGAATGCGACGGGCTGTTCTCCCGACGGACGCAGCCGCGCTGTTCAGAACAAGAGGGCGTTCATGCACATCCACCGACCATTTGGGCTCATTCTGCTGCTCATAGCGGGGCTCGCGGTGGGCTGTGGAGAGGTGCCCGCCCAGCACACGCCGGATTCCGGGGGCCCGCTTCCGCCGGAGCAGGCGGCCTACGACGTGACGTACTACGACCTCGCCGTGCGGGTGGACCCGGCCGCGCAGCGCCTGGACGGGCGGCTGTCCGTGCGAGCCGACGTGACCGACTCGCTCGACGTGCTCGTGCTCAACCTGGACCGTCGGTTGGCCGTGGACGCGGTGCGGGCGGGCATGGCCGATACGACGGGCCCCTCGCTGCCCTACGAGCGACGCGCTGGCGACAACGAGCTCTGGATCGACCTACCGACCGCGAAGGCGCCGGGCGACGACCTCCGGGCGACGGTCACGTACGGCGGACAGCCCCGGACGGCCCCCCATCCGCCGTGGGAAGGCGGATTTACCTGGGCCGAAACCCCAACCGGTGCCCCCTGGATCGCCACGTCGGGCCAAACCGCCGGGGCCGACCTGTGGTGGCCGGTCAAGGACCATCCGTCCGACGAACCGGACTCGATGGACATCGCGATCACCGTTCCCGACTCCCTCACGGCCGCGTCGAACGGGACGCTCCGCTCGGTCGAACGGGCCTCCGACACCACCAAGACGTACCGGTGGCACGTGTCGACCTCGATCAACACCTACGCGGTGACGCTCAACGCGGCGCCGTACGAGCGAATCGACACCACCTACACCAGCACCGCCGGCACCGAGGTGCCCGTCGTCTTCTACGCGTTGCCCGACGCTACGGCCCCGGCCCGGGAAAATCTCCCGTACTTTCTGACGCACGTTCGCTTCTTAGAAGAATTGCTTGGTCCGTATCCGTTTCGGGCGGACAAGTACGGCATTGCGCAGACGCCCTTTCTGGGCATGGAGCACCAGACGCTCATCTCGTACGGCAGCGACTTTCGTCGGCAGGGCGGGCTGGGCTACCGGACGAACTTTGATGCGCTCCATTTCCACGAACTCGCCCACGAGTGGTACGGCAACTGTCTCACGGTGCGCGACTGGAAGGACTTCTGGATCCACGAGGGCACGGCCACCTACCTGGAGGCCCTGTACACGGAGTCCCTGAACGGCGCGTCCGCCTATCACGATCGGATCGAATACTTCCGCCGACAGGTGGATAATCAGGCGCCGATCGCCCGAAAAACGGCCGCGTCCGCTCAAGACGTGTACGACGCCGACGTCTACTACAAGGGCGCCCTTATGCTGCACACGCTTCGCTCCGTGATCGGGAAGGAGGCGC
>CAYOWD010000249.1:5632-6323 GCA_964407535.1 uncultured Salinivenus sp.
GACTTCTTGTATCCCGATGGGACCGATCCCGCAACGGCGTGTCGGCACGTGGATACGGGGGATTTTTGGGAGCGAGTGGAGGCGGTCACGGGGCGCGATCTGGAGGCCTTCGCCGACACCTATCTCTATCAGGCGGAGCTGCCGCGGCTCGACACCACGCGGGCCGACGGGACGCTGCGGCTCGAATGGACTCAGGCGGCGGACGGCTTTGCGGTGCCGGTGCCCGTCCGGGTGGGGGACACGACGCGGACGGTATCGATGGAGGGGGGAAAGGGCACTCTCACCCTACCAGCGGACGCAACGGTCGAGATCGACCCGCAGAACGGGCTCCTGCGCGCCCCGACCGGCGGCCCACTGACTCCGCAAGAAAAGCGACGCCGGCAGTCGAGTGGACGCTGACGACGCGGAGGCAGACAATCGCAAGCCACCACATTCAAAAAAATGGCCCCGCCCAGTCGAGGACGAGGCCACTCGGAAAAATCCGTCTGTTTGAGAAACGTTCAACGGAACGCTTCCACGTTCAACGAGAGATTAAATGTTGATCGGCTGGCCGTAGGCGTCGCGGGTGGCCTCCATCACCGCCTCCGAGAGCGTCGGGTGCGGGTGCATGGACTCCATGATCTCGTGGCCGGTCGTCTCCAGGGTACGGGAGGTCACGACCTCTGCAATCAGCTCCGTGGCGTCGTTGCCG
>CAYOWD010000250.1:0-6310 GCA_964407535.1 uncultured Salinivenus sp.
AGGAGGACGACACGCGCCGCAGCGCGGCCTTCTCGGTCCGCAAGTGGAACCTGCGCCGCGCCGTCTGGAAGGCGTGCGTCCGACTCCACAAGGCCCGCGCCGAGCAGGACGGCGAGACCGAGGAGGTCAATGAGATGTTTCAGACGGCCTTTCCCAACATCAAGGAGCAGTACAAGGCCGGCCCCGACGGCGATGGGCTGCCGGAGGAGGAGAAAGAGACGGAGGAAGTGGCGGCAGAGGCGTAGCGGCAGCGGGATTCGGATGTCCCCGCTGCTAGGAACTCCTCTCCGCAAACATGATCTATGCGCCGGATGACACTGCAGCAGTTCTTTGACAATGTGTCCTCGGCGAAGCAAGAAGCCCTGGAAGAGGTGTGGAGGAACGCAACATCGATTCTCAACGATATCGGCCTTGGCCACGTCGAGGAAGCTGTTGAAAACGAGTGTCGACTCTCCGAATCGGCCTGGAGCGACCTTCTTGCAGCACTGGATGGTGTCGGCAAAGCGAACTTGGAAGAGGTAATGACCGAGGTCTTCCAAGATTGGATTCGAAGCGGAACGGAGATTCCGGATACGCCGACGCCGAAGGGACGAGCCGTAGATGCCAACCGGTTTCTAAGCTGGCTGGATGATCAGGGTGTATTTGCGTCCCCGTTCGGAAAGCGGCGGTTCCTGGATGACGTACGCGAGGGCTCCTTTCCGACACCGCCGCCGCCCTAACAACTGCGCCGGCTAAAACTGGGCAGGCACGTGATTTGGGCCACCTTTCGGGAGGACGTGTTCGATCCATTTGCGGAGTGGGCAACGGCACAGGAGGTTCGAACTGGATTGGGCCTTGCAAAACCTGTGCATCCCGACGATCAAAAGCTCTTCTTGCTCGTTTACGAAGTTCCCAATGACACCCCGGTCCGGTATCCGACAATCGCGGATGCCTACGCCGGGGAGGGAGACTGGAACCCAAACTTCCAGTGTACATCTCCGAACGCCCAGTGGGGATACACGAGCGGCGATGCCCCGGAAGTCGTGCACGACGAAATCCGGGGAGCTCAGTTGATTGCTTCCGATCCGGACCAGGAAAATTCGGTCCCTGCTGTTCGAATCATGAGTTAACAACATGGATCTTCAATCCGAAGAGGACGCGAAACTCATTCCGGAGTCCGTTGACGAGCTGGAGCCGGACGAGCTGAGTGACTGGATCCGAGATCGTCTCCATGACCGGGACCAGCGCGTTTCCGACTCGCCGAAACAAGACATTGGCCAGTACTACCTCGTCGGGGCCATCTACGACGAACTGGCTCTGAGCACGCAGGCCGACGTGCGGCGTGCTCTAAAGCAATTCCTGCGGGAAATGGAACGGAATGACGATCAGTGGACCGGTCGTCCGGCCCATACCCTTCTGCTTTTGACAAAAGACGTGGGCGAAAATGAACTCGCACCGCCGGTCCGCCGCATGGCCGAAAACGAACGGTTTCCCCCCGACGACAGAGAGCTCCACGGCCGTCTGTTGCAGACGATTCTTTTCCTTGGGGAGAAGATGACCCCGGAATTCTGGAAACGGCAACTTGATCTCGACGCCACGCGCTTCGGGGTATATGCCTTCGCGGGGTTGCGTATGCATTCGCTCCACAAAGCACTCGGCTGCGTTTTGAACGAGGTGGATCTCGGTGACGAAGACCTGCGTGTGCGACTTACGACGGAAATTCGAGGGCTCCTTGCGTCTCCGCAGTACACCCGAGACCGAATCCGGGAAACGATCACGACGATGCGTGACTTGATCCCAGACGACGGATACACCCTCTTACAGCAAGCTCTTCCGGAGCTCGAGCTTCCTGAGTCGGAGGAGACTGAGGAGGAAATGGATTTAACAAGATTCTCCGACGCTCGTCGTTTCTTCGGCCGGAGTGGGGATCTCCGTCCCGACGACTCGCTCGAACTTGCCGGCGCCGAATAACAGCCCTCCTTCATGGAAGTTCTCACGCCTCGTCCGACGAGCGAGGGGCAGAAAACGCTCTTCGTCACGTTCTACTCCTTCAAGGGGGGCGTGGGGCGCACGCTGGCCCTGCTGAACGTGGCCTGCATCCTGGCGGGGCTCGGGCGGCGCGTGCTCATGATCGACTTCGACCTGGAGGCCCCGGGCCTCACGCACTTCCAGGACGAGCAGATCGAGGAGGAGGCTTCGAGGCAACAGCCCGGCCTCGTGGACGCCATCGACGACTTTCTGGACGATCCCTGGGGGTCGCCGATTGGGGACGGGGAGACGGAGGATTTTTTTGAGACGTACGTCTCGTCGCTGGACGTGCCGGAGGGCGTCCAAAAAGGAGAAAAGGAAGGTACGCTCGATCTCGTCCCCGCCGGCCGCCTGGATGATGCGTACGAAAGCCTCCTGTACGATCTCGATTTCGAGGAGATGTTCGAAGAAGGCGTTGGGCGTCCCTTCTTTGAACGCCTGAGAAGCTGTTTTGCGAGTCAGATAATGCGGCGCAGCATCAAGCGGGCCATCCCCAGTCGAATCATTGATTCGGAGGTCTCTGGATGGTACTCGTAGTCCTGGTTCAGTCGCCGGTAGGCTCCGAACCAGCCGAACGTGCGTTCTACGACCCATCGCTTCGGGAGCGGCTCGAATCCACGCTGTGAGTCCTCGCGCTCAACGATCCTGAGCACCCAATGGAAGCATCGCCACATCAGACTGCCCGGGACGCCTTCATACCCTCCGTCGGCGAAGATCACTTTCAGGCGAGGGACTTTGCCAAGCAGTCGCTTCAGCAGGTCCGGAAGGCGCTGTCCGTCCGAGTCGCTTGCAGGCCCGACCATCACGCCCAGCAAAAACCCGAGAGTGTCGGTAATCACGTGTCGCTTACGGCCTTTGACTTGTTTGCTCGGATCGGAGCCGCGCCCCGGCCCGCCCTGTCGGGCGGTCGGAACCGACTGAGTATCGACAATCCCCGCGCTCGGACTCGGCTTTCGTCCCTCAGCTACGCGGGCTGCTCTCCGAATCCGGTCACAGAGCTTCTGGAATAGATTCAGCATTCGCCATTGTCGAAAATGGTAGTAGACAGTCTGCCATGGGGGGAATTCCGCCGGAAGCATGCGCCACTGGATGCCTCCCTTCAAGACGTAGAGAATCCCGTTCAAAATTGTCCGAGGATCGTGCTCTACGAACCGAAAGCGATCAAAAATGTGCTTGATCTGTTTCCATTCTGCGTCGGTCAGATCAGAGGGATAGCGGGAGCTCATCGCTCTGGAGTAGTCTTGTGGGTAGATTGGTGTCTCCTCACAAGACGTTGACCGGCGCTTTTCTGTTTGATACGGCAGTCATCGACGTTCGCAAAACAGCTTCTGAAGGACGTGATCGAGGACTCGGATCGCTACGACTACATCCTCATCGATTCCCGCACGGGCTTCTCGGACGAAGGCTCCATCTGCACGCGGGTCCTGGGCGACTACCTGCTGGTGCTTACGGGCCTCAACCGACAGAATGTACGGGGCACGGCGCGTTTTCTCGATCAGTCGGATGTGGTGGAACGGGAGGAATCGCTTGCGCTCGTCGCGTCTCCCGTCCCGATGTACTACGAAGACCTGCGAGCCGAACGCATCGACGCGGCAAAGGAGCGTATCTCAGAGCGAGCCGGTTTGGAAGAGGTGCGGTTCGTCTCACAGATCCCGTATCATCCCGTTCTTGCGCTGGAGGAGGACCCGACGGTGCGGAGCCTGCAAGGCACTGATCTCTTTGAGAGCTATGAGGAGATCACAGAGCGGCTGCGAACCTGGGCAGGGGATCGGCCGGAGGAGCAGGTTGGGCGTATACCCGGTCTTTTACAAAGTGGAGAGGAAGACCTCGCACTTTCTGTCTTTCGTGATGTCCGGAAGGAAGATCCAGAAACTGCCCTCCGGTTTCTAAGGAGTACAGCCCGACTGCTCAGAGAGGACCATCTCGGTTCGGTCATTTCCCTCCTTGAGGAAGGACTCGATACTGCTCACAAACTCGGTGATTCAGACGCTAAAGGGGCCTTATTATCTTCACTTGGAAATCGGTATGGCGAGTGGGGCGATTCAGACCAAGCTATTCGATTTCTCAAGCAGGCCTTGAACCACAGCCGCCGAACTGGGAATCGAGAGAAAGAGATGATTACCCTGAATAATCTGGGGTACTGGCACCTCGAAGGGGACATGACAGAGCAAGCGGTCGAGTTTCTTACTGAATCTGAGGAGCTCGCTCGCGAGGTTGGGAATCAATCTGTTTTAGCCTCTGCTCTCGTTAATCTTGGGACCTGTTTTGCGAGACAAAGGAAGAGGGATAGGGCTTTGAAAACTGCGGAAGAGGCTGCGGTGATTGCTGAGAATCTCGATCATCCCTCATTCCAATCGAAAATCCATTTGAGCCGCGCTCGTGTTTTGTCCCATTTGGACCATCGACAAGCTCTAAAGATCCTCCGAAAGAGATGGGATCTCATTCAGGAGAATGTAGACGCATTTGAAAAAATGGAGGCTCATGTTCTCCGCGCCCGCCTACGACTAGAGGTGGAAGACGACGCCGAAGGGGCCGCCGACGACGCCCAGACGGCCCTCGACTTCTACCGCGAGCGCGACGTGGATTCGCGATGGTCCCGCGAAGTCGAGGAGATTCTAGAGAAGGCACAGCGACGCATTGAATAGCACGTCGGTCCGACGGCGGCGTCCCACAACGCTCTTCTCCCACGCGCCCGTTCTCTCCCACCGTTCAACACAGCAACAGCGGACGGTGAGGGCCCGCCTCGGTGAAAGAGCCGGCGGCTACGACGGCTGTCCGGCCTTCCGTTCCTTCTGCGCCTTCACGCGGGCCTGCGGATCGAGGTGACGCTTGCGGAGGCGATAGTTCTCCGGCGTGAGCTCCACGAGCTCGTCCTCGCGGATGAATTCGAGGCACTCCTCGAGCGACATCTCGCGCGGGGGCGGCACGTGCTCCAGCTCGTCGCCCGCGGCGGCGCGCATGTTGGTGAGTTTCTTCTCGCGCGCCACATTGAGGTCGAGGTCCTGCGGCTTGTTGTTTTCGCCCACGATCATGCCCTTGTAGACGGTGTCGCCGGGCTCGACGAAGAAGTCGCCGCGGTCCTGAAGGTTGAGCAGCGCGTAGGCCGTCGTCTCGCCCTGGCGGTCGGCCACGAGGGCGCCGGTGGTGCGGTGCGGAATGTCGCCTGCCCACGGCCGGAATTCCTCAAAGCGGTGCGTGAGGAGGCCCGTGCCCTTCGTGTCGGCCAGGAACTTGGCGCGGTAGCCGATAAGGCCGCGGCTGGGCACGTCAAACTTCAGGCGCACGCGCCCGCTGTCGTTTTTGGTCATGTGTTGCATCTGCCCCTTCCGCTCCCCGAGGCGGTCCATGACGATGCCCATGTGCTCCTCAGGAATGTCGATCTCGGCAATCTCGAAGGGCTCGTGCGTCTCGCCGTCGACCTCTTTGGTAATCACCTGCGGCATGCCGACGCAGAACTCGTAGCCCTCGCGGCGCATCTGTTCGATGAGGATGGCCATCTGCAGCTCGCCGCGGCCGTAGACGTTGAGGGCGTTGGCGGAGTCGGTTTCCTCGACCCGAATGGCCAGGTTGTTGCGCGCCTCATCGAAGAGGCGGTCGCGGAGCTGACGGGAGGTCACAAACTCGCCTTCCTGCCCGCTAAACGGCCCGTCGTTGACCCGAAACTCCATCGACATCGTGGGCTCGTCGATCTCGACCGGTTCCATGGGCTCCGGATTCTCGGGGTGCGAGAGGCTTTCGCCGAGGCCGATGCCCTCGACCCCTGCTATTGCGACAATCTCGCCCGGACCGGCCTCGTCGGTCTCCACCCGTTGGAGATCCTCGTACGTGAACAGCTCGCTGATTTTGGCCTGCTCGGTGGTGCCGTCGCGGTGACACATCGACACCGTCTGGCGGTTCTCAAGGGTCCCCTGCTCCACGCGCCCCACGGCGATGGGGCCGAGGTAGTCGTCGCGCTGGACGCTCGTGATGAGCGTCTGCAGGGTGGCGTCGGGGTCGCCGGACGGGGCCGGGATTTCGTCGACGATCGTGTCGAGCAGGGGGCGGAGGTTGGTCCACTCCTCCTGCGCGAGGTCCTCCTTGCACTGTCCCTCCGTGGCCACGGTGTAGAGCACCGGAAAGTCGATCTGGTCCATGTCGGCCCCAAGATCGATGAAGAGGTCGTAGATGGCGTCGAGCGACTCCTCGGGGCGCGCATCATCGCGGTCGATCTTGTTGAGCACCACGATGGCCGGCAGGTCCTGCTCCAGGGCCTTCTGCACCACGAAGCGGGTCTGCGGCAGCGGGCCCTCCGCCGCGTCCACCA
>CAYOWD010000251.1:0-6259 GCA_964407535.1 uncultured Salinivenus sp.
ATCTCCTTTGAAGCCGCCTGCGGCGACATGGTTTTTTCAACCCCTGATCGGCATATAAGACGTGTCCGTGGTCGGGGCCATTCCCACGGCGATCGCACCTCGGGGCTCCCGACATGGACTGTTTCAGGGCAGCCCGGTTTCTCTCCCGTACCCCGCGTACGAGCGTCTCCCTCCTGTCGTCCAATACGGATTCCAATCGGAGATGCCGGGGCGTCCGCAGACGCCTATTGCTGTCAAACCGGTCAGTCGTCTGTCCGACTGGACAAACGTTAGAGAGTTATGGGGAATGGGTTGGTAGGGCTGCTGACCTCGGCTGGCGATCCGCAGACGTCCTAATCTGGAAACGGGACGATTGGACAATCTGTGACAGGGGAGCCCCCTGTGCTTGACCCGAGTTTTTAACATGCGATCACCCTGATGCATTCCCTTCTCACTTGATCCCCGGATGGTTTCTTTGCCATATTAAAAAGGTCGATACGCATCCTTTTTCTTAATCGCATCCGTTCTTGTGGCTCATCAACGCGTTTTTTGGAGATCGTCCGCCGTCGCCCGAGGCTGTCAGGCCCTGTTGCTCGGCGGGCTCCTGATTGGACTGTCGGCCTGTGGGTCGAGCAAGTCCACCTCAAATGTCGAGGAGCTTCGGCAAGAAAATGACGAGCTACGAGCGGAGCTTCGGGAGGCTCGCGAGGAGGCATCGTCGATCCAGCGCGGAAAAACGATTCAGGTGCTGTCGACCGACGTGTACTTCAAAAGCGGAAGTGCCGAGCTCACTGACAAAGGCGTAGAAGAGCTGAAGAGTGTGGCGCAGGAGATCCGTACGCGGTTTTCGGATCGCACCATTCGCATTGAAGGGTACACCGATTCCCGTCCGATTGGGGAGCAGCTTAAAGACAAGTACCCGAGCAACTGGGAACTGTCGGCGGCGCGGTCAGCCCGGGTCGCCCGCCATCTTCGGTGGACGCACAACATGGACCCGGAGCGGTTCGAGGTTGTGGGCTTCGGGCCCTACCATCCCGTTGCGACCAATGAGACGGCTGAGGGGCGTCGAAAGAACCGCCGGGTGCGGGTCGCAGTGCTCGATTCGGAACCGACGGGGGAAGAGCCGTCCCTGTCCGATGACAGTAACCTGGACACTCCATCCGACGACAGCAGCCTAGAAACCCCACCCGACGACGAGGGCCTGCAAGCGCCGTCCGAAGATGGGGGCCTACGTCCTCCGGATGAGCAGTAGGGAGCACGGCCTATAGCGGCCTATATGACGTCGGTGAGGGATTCGAGAGCCGGTTCCTCCTCGGCAGCACCGTCGCCCTGGGCGTGGCAGTCGAAGAGGGTGGGACAGTTAAAGTCCCACACCAGCACATAGGCACCGTGCGCATCGAGGTCGGCAATGTGGTTGAGTTCCCGGGCGGCGAGACGCTCGGCGGCGGCAGCGGAGCGGCCGTCCTGTTCGACCCGAAGCGACCACTGGGCATGCCGGGCCGTGTAGAGCACTTCGAGGCTCTTTCCGACCGTAAGAGCAAAGCGGCGCGCACCGGCTTCCAGCGTCTCTTCGTCCTCCCCGAGGGCTGTCTTCAGCCACTGCACGGCGTCGCGGTACGCGTGCACGGCCGGCCGGACGGCGTCCGTAAGCGTGGGGGCCTCGATGGCCTTCACGCATCGTCTGACCTCGTTGTTGAGCGGGGCGATGCTGCCGACGCGCCGCAGGGCGCGCAGCAGGTCGAGGGCGAGCACGTTGGTGGTGCCTTCCCAGATGGGGAGGACCTGGGCGTCGCGGTGCAGGGCCGGGAGGCCGGTGTCTTCCACGTAGCCCGCTCCGCCGAAGGCCTCCAACAGCTCGCTGGTTTCGGAGACGGCCTGTTTGGCGGTAAGGAGTTTGGCGAGTGGGGTCAGGATGCGGAAGAGGGCGTCTTGCTCGTCCGTAGCCGCGCCCGTCTCGCGGGCCCCCATCAGCTCGACCGGACGGAAGGCGAGATGAAAAGCGCCCTCCAGCGTGGCCTGGACGTCGGCGAGCGTCTCCTGGTGGAGCGGATGGTTGATGATCTCCTCCCCGAACGCCTCCCGTTTCTGGCCGTAATCGCGGGCCAATGCCAGCCCGCGTCGAATGAGGGCCGCGGCGGTGACGGCGTTCCAGGTCCGAGTCACGTTGAGCATCGGTGCAATGTGGCGCGTGCCGTTCTTCAAGTCGTCCGTTACCGGGTGGGCAACGGCGCCGTCCAGCTCCAGCTCGGCGGTGGGAAGCTTGCGGGTGCCGAGCTTGTCCTTGAGCCGGTCCACCCGAATGCCCTCCCGTAGCCCGTTGTCGTCTCGAATGGGAACATAGAAGAGCGCAAGCCCGCTTCCGCCCTCCGGGTTGCCCTCGGGACGGGCCAGTGCGAGGGCGACATTGGCGGTAATGGCACTCGTAAACCACTTGCGGCCGTACAGGCGCCAGGCGTCCTCCGTCCGTCGGGCGGTCGTTTGCGTCCGTCCCACGTCCGACCCGCCGGAGAGCTCCGTCATCCACTGCCCGGCGGTCCAGAACGCATCGGGATCGCGGCTGGTGAGGTGGGACACCGCCTCTTCCGCAAGGGTCTCATTGTCGGACTTCAGGAGTGTTCGCGCCGCACCGTCCGTCATGGCCAGCGGACAGCCGTACATATCCGTTGATGGGATGAACAGGTACGCCAGCAGCATCTGGTGAATGCGACTATGCGCGCCGTGGGCCTGCTCGTAGGCCGTGGCCACCACCCCGCGCTCGGCAGCCAGCGCCTCGGCTCGTTTCCAAACGTCGGTGACCTCGATGTGGTCGATTCGGTCGCCCCACGGCCCCCAGCGCGTGAGTGTCGGCTCATTGTCGAGGTCCGACTGCTGCAGGTCGTAGAGCTCGCCCCCCGCCTTCTCGCCGAGATCCACCAGCTCCGGTTCTACGGTTTTGCGGACCGATTCCGGAAGCCGGCGCTGGACGTAGCTCTGCAGGACCCGGTCCCGGTCGTATTGATTCTCCAGGGTGGGCGGCTCTTGCACAAAGTCGGCAGACATCGGGCTGGGCGGGGATGGAAGGGGAGTAGCAATGAGAGTACTTCAGTGTGGTCATACCTGTTCGGGTCGCCCCTCGTTCGTTACAGGCCGAACCAGGGAACCTGCGGGGACGGTTCTCGTGCGCCGTCGCGGACTGTTTGTTGCGACCGTTTTTCCGTCGACTCATGCGCACTCGATTTTCCGCCGGCCGTACGTTCGTCGTGGGGATTGGCGGCCTGCTTCTACTCGTCGTCCTCATCGGCAGCCTGCGCGCCGTGATGCTGGAGAGTCGGCAGGTGGCCGGGGAGGCGGCGGCCGACGTTGCTGTGCCGGCGGAGGCGCCGGAGCGACTGGCGGAGGCATTGCAGTATCGGACCATCACGAAGCGCGATCCGGCGGCCCTCGACAGTGCCGCGTACAGTCGGTTTTACCAGTACGTGGAGGAGACCTTCCCCCGTGTGCACAGCACCCTCGACACCGCCCACGTGCATGATCTCAGCCGTCTCTACACGTGGCAGGGCGACGATCCGTCCAAGGCGCCGGTCGTCCTGATGGCGCACGTCGACGTGGTGCCGGTGGAGCCGGGCACGCGGGAGGCGTGGACGCATCCGCCGTTCAGCGGCACGATTGCCGACGGGCACGTGTGGGGGCGCGGGGCGCTCGACGATAAGGCCGGCGTTGTGGCGATCCTAGAGGCGCTGTCCGCAATGATTCGGGATGGAGACCGGCCGTCGCGGACGGTGCACGTCGCGTTTGGGCACGACGAGGAGGTCGGCGGGCCGCGCGGGGCGCGGGCCATGGCCGAGCGCATCACGGGCGACGGAACGCAGCCGGCGATCGTACTCGACGAGGGCGGGGCTGTCACGAAGGGCGCCCTGCCGGGACTGAGCCGACCGCTCGCGGTGGTGGGCATTGCGGAGAAGGGATACCTGAGCGTGGAGCTGACCGCTACAGGCCCCGGCGGCCACTCCTCTGTGCCGCCCGATTCGACGAGCATCGAGCGTCTGAATGCCGCCCTCTCGCGTCTCCTCGACAACCCACTGCCCGCCCGGCTGGACGGGGTGATGGGGCAAACGCTGCGCTACGTGGCCCCGGAGATGCCCATCCACATGCGCACGGCGTTGGCCAACCAGTGGGCCACTGGCCCCGCGATCAAATGGGCCCTCAGCAAAGAAGCAGCGACGGAGGCAGCCATCAAAACCGTGCAGGTGCCCACCCGCCTCAATGCCGGCGTCAAGGACAACGTGATTCCGGCCAGTGCGAGCGCCACGATCAACTACCGCATTCTGCCGAGCCATTCGGTCGACGGGGTGCTCGATCACATCCGGACGACGACCGAGGGGCTCGGCATTACGATCGAGAAGGGACAGGTCAGTCCGCCCACGTCCGTCTCGGCGGTCGATGATCCCGCGTTCCGGATGGTGCAGCGCACAATCCGGGAGGTGACGTCCGACTCCGTCGTCGTGGCCCCCTATCTCGTGCCGGGGGCCACCGACAGTCGCTACTACGCCGATGCCACCGACCGGGTGTATCGGTTCCGTCCCTACACACTGACCCCCGAGAAGCGCGGCCTCATCCACGGCACCAACGAGCGGATTGCGGTCGAGGACTATCGGACGCTGGTGCGCTTCTACGTGCAGGCCCTCCGCAACACCGACACGTTGCCGGCCCCGGGCGATGCATAATACCGAATCCGGCTGACGGAGTCGGGTATGTGAGTGCGTAGGTGTGTATGTACTGCAGTGTCAACGCTGATTCTTCGTACGTGAGGGGCAAAACCCTCTGGCACTGCTGATCGACGGAAGGTTCGTATTGCATCCACGACGGCCGTCGGGACACTTCCTCTGCCGACAGCAGTCGACATCAGGGCGCGTATTGCGTGAGGGTGCCCGCGCTTCGCGTAAATTGTCCGGATCGGCGGTCACGAGTCATACCAAATCCGGTAGCTTTATTCAGGTCTGGGACATGGTTTTGTGGCGCCATTGGAGCCCACCGGCCTTACTGACTCGCTTCTTTGACCTGATCAACAGTCAGGAATCTGTTTCTCCCGAACCGGAAGTTTGTACCCGGACTTGGTATCACTCATCACGTGTCGTCGCCGGTGCACATTGGCAGCCCGTTCCGTGTATGGATTGAGGGCTTATGCTTCAGTACGGTACTTGATGCCCATTCGGACACGACTATACCGACATTGTAGGCGGAGTTGGTATCAGCATCCAGTTCCAGAAACACTCAACCCAAAATCCCGCAACTCACAACTTACGCTATACTAAATCCGCTTATAAAGTTCGGGATCGCAGGCGTGTCATACCAAATCCGCTTACAAAGTTCGGAGTTGCAGAAGTGTTGGTATGAACGCAAGCTTATGGGCCTCACGCACATACTCACATACTCACATACCCCAACGGAGCTCCCGAACTAGTTCGGTTGCGGAGTTGGTATTACTTATCCGAACAGCAGCCGGACCACGTAGACCGAGGCCAGGAAGCCGACGAAATCAGCAAAGAGACCGGCGGGCACGGCGTGGCGCGTGTCGCGGATGTTGACGGCGCCAAAGTAGACGGCAATGACGTAGAACGTGGTTTCGGTGGAGCCGAACATGGTGGCCGCCATCTTCACGACGAGGGAGTCTTCGCCGTACTGATTGATCATGTCGGCCACGACGCCGGCGGAGCCGGAGCCGGTGAGCGGCCGCACAATGCCCATGGGCACCACCTCGGCGGGCACCCCGATGGCCCCGAGCACGGGATCGAGCGCGTTAACGAGGAACTCCATGGCCCCCGACGCCCGAAACATCCCGATCGCAAACAGAATGGCAATGAGGTAGGGAATGATGGTGACGGCGACGTCGAACCCTTCCTTAGCCCCCTCCACGAACACCTCGTAGACGCGGACGCCCTTGATGAGCCCGTACAGCGGAAAGCCGACCAGAATGGCGGGCAGGACGAAGTACGAGAGAATGCTAACGGCGGAGCGAATCGATTCAAGCATGGGGGGAGGTTGAGAGGCGAAGGGAACGTGGTGAGAGGCGGGCGGCAGGCTTCCTACTCGTCGTCCGTCGCATCAGCGAGACGGTGGGGCGACGTGGCGCGAAACCAGGGCAGCTTGCTGAGCACGAGGGCCCCCACGATGCCGGCGATCGTCGAGAAGAGGGTGGCCAGCGTGATCGAAAAGATCAGTTGATTGATTTGCAGGCCCATGATGGCCACCAGGAGGGAGGGCGGCACCAGCTGAACGCTCGACGTGTTGAGGGCCAGGAGCA
>CAYOWD010000252.1:0-6248 GCA_964407535.1 uncultured Salinivenus sp.
TTGACGTGAACCGCTCGGATGTCATCTCCATCCTGGTCCTCGGCCCACCTTTCGGAGTGATCGACGGCTTTCCGGGTTCTAGATTTCTCCTCGTTTTCGAGCCACCGATACGAGCGGTTCTCGTCGGTAAAGATGCAGGCCTCCTCTGCCGTGTCTCCAGTAACTGTTGCCCAAATGGTCTCTTTTTTCGTATCGAGACAGACCCGAAAGCGGGCTCACCGAGTTTCGCGACCAACCATTCCGAGGATCGGAGGCCGGTCGTTCTCGTAGGTGCCCCGTCCCCTGGCTTTGTTGGCCCTCCGGCGGGGAGGATCATCTGGATTCCGATGCGGATCGGATTTTTCCCCCGCACCCGCAGAAATTTCTGCGGGAAACATTTCATCGACTTCGACCTCTGGATCCGGCAGCCCATCTTCCGGTGCCTCGCCGGGAAGCCCGACCCGCTTTCCCTGCCCGGCCGCTTCCTGAATGCGGTGGCGCTGCTTCAGCACCGATGAGTAGGCCAAGTCCATCTCGTCGGTCAGATGCTTGGTTGGCCCCCCCTTCGCAAATCCTCAAAGAAGCATCACGATTGTCGAGCAGTCGTAGTGCGTTTTCGACCATACCGTATCGGTGAATATGTTGAACACCGCTCCGCGCTCCCGACAACGGTAGTCCAAGATCGGCGTCCGGCGACGGTCACGTGGAGCTTGCTCGTCAGGCAACTCATGTCCGTTTGGGAGGCAAGTCCCTCCGGATGGAGCGACCGCTTCAAGTATCGATAGCATTCCTCCTCGCTGAGCAACTCGTCAACTGGAAAACCAATCATCCTGCCGGGTCAGGTGCTGATTCTTGGAACACGCCGATCAAATTTGTACCCGGCAGGTCGTAAGGGTTGTTCAGCCCTGCGCTAACATGAGCCAACTAATTTAGATACGGTTTCTTCTACACTTTTCTTGCTCCTACACCTCCTCTCACGAGTATGCCCTTTTATCTTCAAGCATGTGATCATATATACGTTCATACTGTGGGCCGACAACCGACATATCGAACCGCTCTCGGGTTCTTCTGGCAAGCCGACGACGATCGTCTCCAGTCCACGTCCAGTGCATCAAATATTCCTGAATCGCAGATTGAAGTGCGGATGCATCTGGTTCGACGACGAGGCCGCTGTCCCAGTCTTCGAGAAGGCCCCATGGGGTTCCCGTTGTTGTGAGGACGGGCGTCCCAACCTGGCAGGCCTCAAGCACGACCAGTCCGAAATTTTCCGAGTGCGTGGGCAAGCAGAATAAATCCGCCCCCTGCATGTACGTCCACTTGCGGTCTCCCCAAACGCCGCCTTCCCAGTCAATCGGCGGAAGCTGATGGCGATTGTCATGAGCAATGTCGTGGAGCCGCTCGACGTACTCATCAGGCCCATTTCCAACGACCACGACACGCACCTGCTCGCGCGCCGTCTCCGAACACCACATCAGTGCTTCGAGAAGCAGGTGCAATCCCTTCTTAGGATGAATCCGCGACAAGTAAAGAAGGACGATTTCATCCGGACTCCATCCGATCGACTGCCGGGCGTGCTCGTAATCGGGTTTTACGTCTTCCGTGAGGGCCAGTGGGATAGTCTCGATGTGCTTGCTCCCCACAAATGCCGCGAGATTCTCAGCCTCCAGTTGACTCGTTGCCAGCACCCGATCTGCACGTTGGAGATGAAAACGCTCGACCAGATGCCAGTATGGACGCTTCTTCCAGGTCTTGTGTCCCCAGGCCCACGGTTCCAACATGCCGTGGGGCGAGACGACGTACGGGATTCCCCGCCGCCGGCAATGATACGACACCCAGCTGTGACGAGGCTGCCACAACCCGTGAAAGTGCACGACCGTCTCGGCCGTTTCCCGTTTGGGAAGATCCCTCTTCTGTGCATTCCGAACCACTTCCACTTCGTCGGAGCGCAGATAGTTCTCCAGCGTCGTCATTGCCAAATCGATGCCGCCCTCAGCTTCAGGCGGGGGTGGCTCCACGAAAAAAACGGTCATCCTCATCCTCCGGTATGTGCACTGGGACGTTCGGAACGAGATGATTCAGAAACGAGCTGTCGCACTACTTGCATCCATCGGGACACGCCCGCTTCAAGGGTCCAGTCTTCGGCAACGGCTCGAGCCCCTTCAGCCCATTCCGTTCGAAGCGACTCGTCCGTCACCACGTCCCGAAGCGCCTCGTACAGCGGCTGTTCCTGCCCGGCCTCCACCAGCATGCCGTTTCGGTTCGGCTCCACGAGGTCGTGTCCGGCCCCAACAGCATCCGAGCAGATCACAGGAAGACCCGCTCCGAGCGCCTGGTTCACGACAACGCCCCACCCATCGTGTCGACTGGGCAGAACAAAGACATCGGCTTCCCCGAAAAGGACAGGCAACTCCGCGGGTGGCTGAAAACCCAGAACGTCAATACGCTCTCGCGTAGAGGACGCCACCAGATCCAACATCTCCGGCAGGTCGGCTTCTCGCCCCACCATTCGCAATCGCACGTCATTCCCATCATCCACGAGTCGATCGAAGGCCCGCAATAAAAGATCCACGCCTTTTCGCTCGATCATTTGCCCGCAGAACAGAATGGTGACCGGCCCGTCCGATTCGGCGGGACACCGTGCATCCACGAAATCCGTGAGGTCGCAGAAGTATGGGATGTTGTAAAGGCGTTTTTCCGGAAACACGCGGCGATAGGACCACAGGGCCAGTACCCCAATGCCCACAATGGCGTCCGCTTGTTCCAGCGGTGCCGTGAGCAGTCGCTGCCCAGTTCGCCGCCACAGACTCGGTTGCTCTCGGAGACGCTCTCCCCAAAACACCCAGGGCGTGTCCTCGAGCCCAGTTCGCATCAGCCACTGCGCCGACGTGGACACGTAACTGGTGTTTAGAATCGCAAGATCGTACTCCTGAAGATTTGGGAGGTCCCAATTCACATACGCTCGTTTCTTTCCATAACTCACACGCTTTCCCGGCAAGACGTGCTCGTAGGGCTCGAGTGACGCCTCGGGCCACGGATTGTCGATTGATTCAGCATACTGGTAAAACACCTCAAGCTCAACCTTGGACCGGTTTGCGAGTCCAGCAAAAAGATCCCGCTGATAGGGAGATGGGACCACAGAGAGAATGCCAATCTGATACGAAGACGCAGAATCCATTACTCCGAAAATTGAATTCTAAATCTTACTCCCCATTTCTCTGCGAACCTGAGATTGCCGACGCCGGACGAATATTTTTTCTTTTCGCTGATGAAAGTTTTGGCCGAAAGGTATACCATAGTACGACGGGGGGAATCCCCATCATAAGGATACGAAAGAGAACAGCAATAAACGACTGAGCAACAAAAAATGCCGATGTCGCAAGTAAGGTCACATACGTCACTGTCCATATTCCTCCCTGCACGAGATTCTTTCGCCATACAAAAGCGTAAAGCCATCCCAAAGAAAGAAGAAATAGGGGGCCGCCCCACGCCCATTCTACGTATGTACTCCCCGCAAAACCAGGAGCACTTCCTTTCGGAATCAGAGGATGCTCCTCTTCTCGGTTGACCGTCCTAAGTTGTCCAGCGTTTACAGTAATTTCCTTCATCCCCACGTCTTCGTACTTGTTCGGCCAGAAGGCACTGGGAATGGGACGCACGAAAAGTTGGGTCAGATATCGCGTTCCCCAGTAGTGCCCGGCCCGATCTCGTGCGTTGAGGACGACATAGGTTCCGTACATAAACTCGTTGCCGAATCTCGATTCAGTCGTCCGTTCCAGTGATTTTTCGACTGCCTCTGTTGCTCCGGGAAGATCGCCCTGTAGTAGCGGCGATCCAAGATAAATCTCTCCGCGGTAACTAACCAGAAAAAGCAGAAAAAGGCCGATAGCAGTCCCTCCCGCTATTACAGTCAGAGATGAGGGACGCTTACGATTTGCAAGGTACCACCCACCGATAAGGGTGGCAAGTGCCAAAAACGTCGGTCCCCGCCGTGCAGTCAGGAGGCCTCGGAGCAGAAGGGGCATTGCGAACACACCAACCAGTATCCGGTGCAGTCCTGCAAGTGACCGCCCGGCTCGACTCACATAAACAAGTGCAATGGCCGGGATCACCCATAGATCCATCTCACGGATGTATCCTGAAGCTGCCCATCCGCCCCCTTTCGGACTGTCGTACGCCGCGTAGAAACCACCGACATTGGAAATCTGGTACAGGTATGTTCCCACTCCAATAATGCCCAGCCCGATTCCAATTTGCAAAAGCGTTCGACGCATCGTCGGCGTCGAAACGTACCCGAAAACATCAATGCGGCTCGCCTCTCGCTTTAAATTTCGACTTCCCAAATAGCATCCGGCTGTAAGGCCCAGTACACAAAGAAAGTTGAATCCCTGTACATATGTGATCTCAGCCAAAGAAAAGTACTCAAGCAGCCCCCCTTCCTGGTACTGTCTAGCAGGCATGTATACGTAGATGAAACCCACCATCGGCATCAGATAGACGAGGGGGTGAAGCGTATCGTTCGCATACACGCTTCCCCAGTATATTCCTAAAACCACGATGCCCGCAATGAGAACCGTGAGCAACTCAAACATGGCTTTTGGGGCTTCTCCAGGCATCAATCGAGCGGTCAAGGAGCTGCTCCAGGTCCCGATTGGGCTCTTCAAACCGCTTCTCTAATTGAGAACGCGTTTCGGAATCCATCGGCGGGTACTCCACTTCATTCGTCTCCTCAATTAACCCAGCAAGGGACGGGAGATTGATGTATGCGGTAAAGAAATTATACATCCGAAGCAAAAGGCTCGAGCGACCATGCTTCTGGCTGGTGGAATTGATTCGTCGATCCAGAAGAGGAGACCGGAATGAGTCATCCACTCCAAGAAACTGAAATGCCCGGGCCAAGTGGGGAGCAGGATTCTGGGTCACCTCCTCATAGATCAATACAAGAAGCTGATCTCGTCCGAAACGATCCAGAAATGGGCGCAGGTTTTGAGCATAGAGTCCATCTTCAATTAATCGATCATGGGTTTCCAACGTTTCCTCGAACGGATGGGCCTCCACCTTTTCGGCGTATGTCATGCCCTCCGTATCCTCGTACCCGGCAACTACATTCCAGTAATGTGAATACGCTCGGTCGACCGGATCACGAAGGATTGCAATCAACTTGGTGTCGGGAAGATGCTCATGGATTCGATCTGCCCACTCCACAGTAGTCATGTACGTGGGGGTTGCCTCTCCAATGACTTTGTGAGTGGAGGCTGCTTCTTCGAAAAAGTTTTTGTAATACGCCCAGCCTTTGTTGTAGTGCCGATCGAAAAAGTGGAGCTCTTTCTCAACCGGAATAAAGACATTCGGATGGGTCGCTAAATTGCGCGCCAGATACGTCGATCCAGACCGCGCCGCGCCAATGATGAGGAAGTTCGGTACGAAATTCGGTACGGACATGACTGAGTGTATTCAGCTATACGCGAAGAAACTAGGTCGTACTGACAAACGGAAGATTCAAAGAAGGAGCATCTTTGTTCTGAGGTCGGCGTCTATACGGGACTCTTCCCCTATTTCCCTACTTTCTTCTGACCATGGGACGCCGATACGAAATTTCTGACGAGCAATACAAGCGAATCGAACCGCTGCTTTCCGGCAAGCCGGGCGATCCGGGCCGCAACGCCGAAAATAACCGTCGGTTCATCAACGCGGTGGTTTGGATCGCCCGAACGGGCTCTCCCTGGCCGGACCTGCCAGAACGCTTCGGCAAGTATGACACGGTTTACCACCGGTTCAACAACTGGGCAAAGAAGGGGCGCTGGAAAGCAATCTTCGACCAGCTTCAAGAGCCGGACCTCGACTGGGTTATGATTGACTCGTCGGTCGTGAGAGCTCATCAACACGCAGCTGGTCAAAAAAAGTTCAGCCGAAGCTGAGGCCCTTGGCCGAAGCCGGGGAGGCTTCTCGACCAAGATCCACGTCCTATGCGATGGGCTCGGCAATCCGCTAGAAATCGCGCTCACGCCCGGCCAGGCCGGAGATTCTCCACAGGCAGATCCTCTTCTGGAAGAACTTTTCCTGAGGTCGGAGAGCCTGCAGGTCGGAGCCGTCCTCGCCGACAAGGGCTACGATTCGAACGGTATTCTGAAATACTTGGGAGCGCAAGAGATAGAGGCAGTGATCCCCCCGAAGAAAAACCGCACCATCCAGCGGGAGATTGATCGCGAACTGTACAAGGACCGAAACAAGATCGAACGGTTCGTGGGTCGCATCAAACACTACCGTCGAGT
>CAYOWD010000253.1:0-297 GCA_964407535.1 uncultured Salinivenus sp.
TGCCAAGCTGCTCGTCGGCGAGTGGAAAACGCAGCAGATGAAGCGGGAGCGGGATCGGATCCCTGAGTCCGTGAAGTCGCTGAAGGACGAGGTGCGGATGGACGAGCTGCCCCGCCGCATCGACGGCATCGACGTGTCGCATCACGGCGGCAAGGAAACGGTGGCCTCCTGCGTGGTCTTCACCAACGGCACCCCCCGGAAGAGCGACTACCGGACCTACAAGATCCGCTCGACTGAGGAGGGCACGCCCGACGACTATCAGGCCATGCGAGAAGTCGTGGAGCGCCGCTACCGCCG
>CAYOWD010000253.1:354-6214 GCA_964407535.1 uncultured Salinivenus sp.
CCCCTGGCCCGACCTCGTGGTCATCGACGGCGGCAAGGGCCAGCTCAACACCGCCGTTGAGGTGCTGCAGGACCTGGACCTCCTGGATCGATTCCAGGTCGTGGGCCTCGCCAAGCGACTCGAAGAAGTCTTCCGTCCGGGCGATTCAGCCCCCGTCTTGATCGGAAAGGACAGTCCGGCGCTGCAACTGCTCCAGAAGGTGCGCAACGAAGCCCACCGCTTTGCCGTCACCTATCAGCGCAAGCGCCGCAAAAAGAAAACGCTCCAGTCCGAGCTCCTCGACATCCACGGCATCGGCGAAAAGACGGCCCAGACCCTGCTGGAGGCGTTCGGGTCCGTGGCAAAAGTCAAGGAGGCCGACGAAGCGGCCCTGGCCGACGTGGTGGGTCCTGCGAAGGCCGAGAAGGTGCGGTCGTACTACGATTGATTTGAGATGCGTGAGTCGTGAGGCGTGATACCAGATCCGCCTACAAAGTTCGGGGTTTAAAAAATGTCGGGGCATAAACGAATGGATCTCACGTACATCCCTTCACACCTACATACCTACAAACCCGAATCTTTCAACCGGATTCGGTTTTGCAGCTCGTCCCCTTGCGGCAGTCCGTTCGGTTCAGTACGGGAAGAGACGCCGCCGACCCGTCGGGCGCCGCTCGGCTCAGTTCGGACACAGCGCGGAGACCACTGCGTCGGGCGATTCGATACGGCCAATCAGCGTCGGATCCCCGTACGTGACGTACTGATACTCGGGAATCGATGCCAGATCCCGATAGAGGTCGGCAAACGCATCAAGGTCACTCGTTTCGAAGTACGTAATGTAGTCGAAATCGGTAAATCCGCTCGAATGGTATAGCTGACGGCGAACGCGATCCAGGTAGGGCATCGACACCTCAATGTGATCCCGCATCTTTTCGTGACGATCCGATTCGTCCAAAGCCCACCACTCAGCGTGCTTCGTCACGGGAATGACAATCGCGTAGTCCGGGGGCTCTTTTCCTTCGAAGACGGCCTTCGCCTCCCGTTCCGCAAGGTCGGACATGTGCGAGAGATACACGGCCTCCCGAACGCTTCCGACAAATGTGTTCGTGAGTGTCGAATGGGCCCCGAACGAAGTGGCCTGAAATTCTTGCAGGACATCTTGTGCCCCCGTCAAGGTGGGCGCATGGATGCGTACGAGGTAGTCCACACCGGATGTCAGTCCCCGCATCCGATACATATCCATCTCGCACGTCCGCCGGGAATCATTCGATTCAAAAAGGTGAATCACCGACTGCGTCTGAATATCGACATCGTGATCGGTCCGTTCGAGCGGATTCAACGTGTACGACGCAAACAGTCCAACGCCCTTCCCGTCTGCCGCCCCCTCCGATTTGGGACAACCCATACGACATATTTTTTGTTGTTTCTGTACAGTTTGAAAACCCTACACCTCCACCCACATGTGGTTTTTCCGACTTCCTTCAAACCAATTATTGTAACCGATTTCTTTACTCACAATTTTTATTTTTTCGGTCTACAACAAATCGTGTATGTATTCTAACTCAGGGTGTGAGTGATGTGTCGTATGAGTTGAGAGTTGCTATTCGCGTCGTTCAACTCCCCTCACGCAGCTCCAATCTGCTCGTTTTGGATGGGTCGGCTCCGATCGCCGAACGGAGCCCCCATAACCCTTTAACGTTCAACGTTTACCCGTTTGGGACGACGATTGTCCGGGTTGACAGAAGCAGATGTCCGCGGCATCCCGACATCTTCAATTGGAATCCGTATCACAACTTGAGTTACATACGTACACACCCCACTCCTCCACGCACCCAGGCGTCCACGCCGTCGCGGCGACAGAACGGCCTCCTCCGTCTCCGGGGGACTGCCAACGTGCAATTGCTCTGCCCTCATCCGCCACGCCCACACGCACAAACGCCCATACGCATACCGGCTCAACGGACAAAACACAGCACTGAAGCCGCCCTCCCCCTTCACCGACTCCTGCCCTGACTGCTCTATGAAACGATGCCCCAACTGTGACGCCCACCGCGAGGACGACGATGATTATTGCCCGGTCTGCGGCGAAACCTTCCCCGGCCCCACCATCTCGGAGCGCACCGGCCCGCCGTGGTACGAGCGCCCCGGCTACATGCTCACGTTTTTGCTCCTCGCCTGGCCGATCGCGCTCTACGGCCTGTACCAGCGCGACGCCTGGGACCAAAACGCCGACCAGTGGGTGCTGGCCGGCTGTCTCGTCATGGCCGCGGTGTGGGTCCTCCTGCTCCGGGCGGGCTAGAAATCTCCGTGCGTCGTTCTTCGTGCGTCGCTCGGTCCGCGGTTGCTCATGCATCTGTCCGCCTTACCGATGGCGAACACGAACCGGGACTTGTCATTTGCAATAACGGAATTTTATCACGCACCAACCCTCCCCTCTGTCCATGGATCTTGACAATCTCCGCGCTGTCATTCTGGTCGACAAATCGTTCGAAGACCTGGAATTCTGGGTTCCGAAGATGCGCCTGGAAGAAGAGGGCGCCGACGTGGTGGTGGCCGGCCGCGAAGCCGACAAGACGTTCACCGGCAAAAACGGCGTGTCGGCCACCAGCGAGGTCGCCGCTCGCGATCTCGACGCCGATGATTTCGACACCATCGTGGTGCCCGGCGGATGGGCGCCCGACAAGCTTCGCCGCGACGACGGCGTGACCTCTCTGGTCCGCGAGCTGGATGAACAGAACAAGATCGTCGCTCAGATCTGTCACGCGGGCCTCGTCGGCATCTCCGCCGGCATTGTCGACGGCAAACGGGCCACCGGCAGTCAAGGCATCAAAGACGACCTCGTCAACGCCGGGGCGGAATGGGTGGACGAAGCCGCCTTCCAGGACGGCAACCAAGTCTGGGGCCGCGTCGTCAAAGACATTCCGGCCTTCTGCGGGACGCTCATTCAAGCCCTGAAGGCCGCCTAGCTCTCCTGGGCCGCTTTCGTCCGTTCGGCCTGCTCGATAATCTTATCCACCGCCTCCCAGGTAAATTCGTCGGGATCGTTCTCGGTCTCCGTATGCTCCTTGATGGTATGGAGAATGTCCAGGCGATTTTGGTACTTCTGAATCATCTCGCCGGAACTGAGTTCTTGCTTGTCAATGATCCCGATTTCGTTGCAAATCATATCGATGGCCCGAGACGCCACGAGCGACGGCGGCAGCCCGAGGTGGAGCGCCACCTCCCGCAATTGCTTTGCGAGGGATCTCGGAATCTCGAGTTGAAGCTCCTCCTCGGGCCCATCGGGCGTAAACGCCTCGGCCGTCCCAGGGGGCGGATCGTACAGCGTCGCGTCGGCATCCGATTGCGCTGAATCGTCACTCATTGGAGGATGCAAATTGCGAGGAAGAGTCGACAGGTACCTGCCTCCTTCTTTCACGTCGAACAGACAAATGGTTTCCCCTCGTTCAACATTCGCTCAGGATGCTTCAATAAACAAAAGAGCGCTACCACTTACGAGCATCGGAGGAGAGCGCTTGGATCCAACATAGATACAAGGACCATTCCCTTTGGGTCAAATCGCTTGTACCCAATGTCGGCCCCCCGACACCCTCCCTCATTGGAGATATTTGCAACCTCCATTGGTGCATTTTTCACTTTTTCTAGACACGATGCCTCCCCGACGGTCCTGCCCGGCGCCGAACCCTTCGCTTCGTCAACGTCCTCTATCCTGGACTCGGGACGCCTGAACTGAACGCGGAACGACCTATAAGCCCTGCCCCCCCCCACGACGCGTACGGCGTTCAGCCGACATGCACAACAGTGATATGTCCCTTCTTCTTTGCCGGCTGAGTGTCGTCCTGCTGGCCCTCCTGAGCGCCTGTGCCGTGCGGGCGCCCGCCCAGACCCGCCCGGCCGGCGCTACTCCGTCGACGCGCTTCGCGGTGCAGGAAGACTCCGCCTTCACCCGCGCGGTGCGCCGCGGCACCCGAACCCGAAACGGGCGTCCGGGGCCCCGCGCCTGGCAGCAACACGCCCACTACGACATCGAGGCCCGCCTCCACCCCGAGACAAACCGGCTCGTAGGTGAGCAGCGCGTTCGCTATCACAACCGATCGCCCGACACGCTGCACCGGGTCGCCGTTCATCTTCGCCAGAATCACGTCCAGAGCGACCCGTCGGGCACAGGCGGCGTGTCGCTCCATCGCGTAGCCGTCAACGACACGTCGCTGTCCCCCGGCGGGCGCCCCGGCTATCGTGTGGACGATACGGTGGCGTGGCTCGACCTGCCGACGCCCCTTGCCCCGCAGGACAATCTCACCCTCTCGGTTTCCTGGAGCTACGTCGTGCCCCGCGCCCCCGCAGATGGGCGGCAGGGCCGCGACCGCTCCGTGTTCTTTCTGGGCTACTGGTACCCACAGCTGGCCGTCTACGACGACCTCGACGGGTGGGTCGCCGAGCCGTACACCGGCCAGGCCGAGTTCTACATGGGACCGGCCGACTACGACGTACGCCTGACGGTCCCCGCCGGCTGGCTCGTTGGGGCCACCGGCCGGCTGCACCGGCCGGCCGACGTGCTCTCCGCACGGAGCCGCCGTCGCCTTGCCCGGGCCCGCCGCACAGGCGCAGTCGTCGAGATGCAGGGACCGAACGAGCGCGACGAGGCCCCTGCCCTCCGCACTCCCGACTCCACAACGACGTGGCACTTCCGTGCAGAGAGCGTGCGCGACTTTGCGTGGGGCACCAGCGCCCGCTACGTCTGGGACGCCACCCGCGCCCTTGTCCCGTCGTCCTCGGCAGCCCCGGCCCCCAAATCGGACACCGGGGCCTCCCCGCCGGACACAGTGATGATCCATAGCTTCTACCGCCCCACCGCGGCCGCGGCGGCGTGGCCGCAGGCCGCCCGCTACACCCGCGACGCGGTCGAAACGCTCTCTTCCCCCCTCCGCCCGTACCCCTATCCCACGATGACGGCAATGGAGGGCGTCCTCCGCGGCGGCGGCATGGAGTACCCGATGCTCACGATCATGCGCCCCTGGGCCGACTCCCTCAAGCTGGCGGGCGACCTTACCCACGAGGTCGCCCATACGTGGCTCCCGATGGAGGTCGGGACCAACGAAAAGCGCTACGTGTGGATGGACGAAGGCTTCGCCCAGTACTACACCGCCCGGGCGATGCGCCGACGCTACGGGCCGGGACCGCGCCCGCAAGGCCGCCCGAACGACTCGGAGGTCGGCCAGCGCCGCCGCTACCTCAACGCCGCTCGTCGCGGCTACGAAGTGCCGCTGATGACGCACGGCGACGACATGCCGCGCGCCCTCTACTTCGTTCTGCCGTACGACAAAGCCGCCCAGGTGCTCAGCACCCTCCGCGAACTGCTCGGCGAGGCGCTCTTCGATCAAGCCTACCGGACGTTTATCGACCGCTGGTGGGGCAAACACCCCTCCCCGTACGATTTCTTCAACACGATCGCCGAGGTGAGCGGGCGGGACCTGTCCTGGTTCTGGCACACGTGGTTCTACACGACCGCCGCACTCGACCAGGCCGTTCACAGCGTCGAGACGAACCGCGACTCCACCACCATTGCGGTGACGAGTCCCGGGCGGGCCCCCATGCCGGTCCGACTGGCCCTCACGCGCACAGATGGGACGACCACGCGCCGAACCCTCCCCGTCGACCCCTGGCTCCGCGACGCCGATACCGTCCGGGTCTCCGTCCCGGCGTCGCCGCCCCTCCGTCGCGTCGAGATTGATCCGGAGGAGGCGTTTCCCGACGTGGACCGATCCAATCAGGTGTGGCGGCGCCCGTAACACCGAATCCGGTTGAGGGAGTCAGGTTTGAAAGTGTGTAAACCTGTTTTGCGAGCGGATGGGAAGCCGAGACACAGTGGGCGAAGTGCAAAAAG
>CAYOWD010000254.1:0-6213 GCA_964407535.1 uncultured Salinivenus sp.
GCCGTTTGACGTCTACTCAATGCGGCAGGCGATCGACGAGGGCTTTATCCTCGACGTGCTGCAAAACTACACCACGTACAACGACTACTTCCGCCTGCTGAAGCGGATCGAGGATGATCCCCGATACGACACCAAGCAGGCATCTCGGCTTCTCAAATCCTTCGTGAGCGTCCACGAGCACACGATCCAGGAGAAAGTCAAAATCATCACCGAGCACTTCGCCACGAAGGTGGCCCACCGGATCGGCGGGAAGGCCAAGGCGATGGTCGTCACGCGCTCTCGCCTCCACGCAGTCCGCTTCCGGCGCGTCTTAGGAAAATACCTCGATGAGCAGGGCTACCCGTACGAGGCGCTGGTCGCTTTCTCAGGGACCGTGGAGGACGAAGGCATCGAGTACACGGAAGCCAGCATGAACGGCTTCCCGGCCTCCCGGACCCGAAGCGCGTTTGAGCAGGAGCAGAACCGGTTCCTCGTGGTGGCGAACAAGTTCCAAACGGGATTCGACCAGCCGCTTCTGCACACGATGTATGTGGACAAGAAGCTCGGCGGCGTGGGGGCCGTACAGACCCTCTCCCGGCTCAACCCGACGCACCCGGAGAAAGACGAGACGATGGTGCTCGACTTCGTGAACGACGCGGAGGACATCCAGGACGCCTTCGAGCCCTACTACGAGCGCACAACCCTGGAGGAAGGCACCGACCCGAACCGTCTCTACGACCTAGAGCACGAGATTCGCGAGTTCGGCATCATCACCGATGAGGACTTAGATGCCTTCGCCGAACTATGGCATGGGGATGGGACGCAGAAAGACCTCCATCATGTCCTCGACCGCTGCGTTGATCGATACGAGGCGGCCACGGACGAGGAGCAATCGGACTTCCGGCGGCGGGTGGGACGGTACGTCCGCCTCTACGCGTTTCTTGCGCAGGTCGTCCCGTTCGAGGACGTAGAGCTGGAGAAGCTCTACATCCTGGCCAAGCCCCTTCTGTCGAAGCTCCTGGCGCGGCTCGATCCCTCGGACGTGCCCGACGAACTTCTGCAGTACGTCGACATCGATTCCTACCGTATCCAGGAGTCCGGCTCCGGGAGCGTCGAGCTTGACCAGGGCGAGGAGCCGCTGTCTGCGCAGTCGGAGGGACGGTCGACCTCAAGCGGTTCGTCGGAGGCGGAGAAGGAGCCCCTGTCGGCCATCCTCGAACGCCTCAATGAACAGTTCGGCTACGACTTCACCGAGGAGGACCGCGTCTTTATCGAGCAACTGGAGCAGAAGGTGCGCGAGCACGACGCCGTCCAGAAAAGCATCGAGGTCAACGAAGAGAGCGCCGCCCGGCTCACGTTCGACGACGTGGCGGAGGACGAGCTCCAGGAGATGGTCGACCGCAATTTCAAGCTCTACAAGAAGATCACCGACAACGAGGCGTTCGGGCGGATGCTCTTCGACTTCCTGTTCGACCGCACGCTGGAAGAGATTCGTCAGGAGGCCGCCGAGGGATAAACCACTTCTGCCATGAGCTTGATGTCGCTTCCCAACACGAGCGAGGTGCGTGAGCGCTTTCGCGAGGCGTTCAAAAGGCCCTCGATGGAGGGCGCGCCGCCGAGAAGGTCCGGTGATGACGGACCGTCCGTTTCACGTCAGCACGGCTGTCGACGACCGGCTCCGCTTCCGGGGGCGTCGGCAGACCTCGTCGTCTCGCGTGGGGAGCAGGGCCGTCGCGAGCGGAGGGGCACGGAGCGATATCGGGGGACGGGTCGTTCGGGTCGTAGGCTGTGTCGCGCGGGTCGGTAGGTGGTGTCGGCCGCGGCCAATTTGGGGTAGACCTCCCACCAGGGCGGCCGCTCGGCCCGTTGAGGGGACGCGGCGGTGGGCGGCTTGCGGAGCACGTCGGTCGCGCAGTGGGCCCCTCCGGACAGGGTGTGGTAGAACCAGGCATCGACGAAGTGCACGCGGCAGCCCGTCTCTTCGAGCGCTGACCGGGTGTAGAGCGCGAGGACGTCGATGGTCGCCTCCGGAATGTGGAGGCGGTACCAGTCGTCGAAGGGGCTGGAGCGAAGGACGGCGCTCGCGCCGGGGTTGGCGTCGAGAAGGGCCCGCGGAGTGTCGTCCACCGCCCGCTGGAGCGTGTCGGGAAGTCGGGTGTAGGACGCGTGCGCCTCGATGCACTTGATGATCCGGGCGCGATCGGTTTTGGTCGAAAACCCCCGGTTCCCGTGCCCATCACGCTTCTCGCGTGTGAAGAACAGGGCCAGCGTGCTGGTCTTGAGGCCCCTCCACGCCCAAAAGGGGAATCCGGGACGACGGTCCGGATCGTTCGAGGGACGACGCACGGCTGTGCCCTCCCGCCCGATCTCCGTCAATACCTCCTGGACGACCCGCTGGGCCTCGTCGGGCGGAAGGCGGGGGCCGCAGGGACGGGGCACCAGCAGGTGGGAGGTCTGCTCCGTCGGAAGCACCTGCATGTTGACGACGTTGGGCGTGCGGGATTTGGCAGCGACGGTTCCCCACGGTTTTCCCTTCCCGTGGTCGTTGGGGGCGAGGAGATCGAAGTATACCGGGAGGGGGAGAACATCGTCGGCGTCCCGTCCCGTACAGTGGCAGAACCGGTCTTGGATGGGAGCCAGAAACCGGGTGTCAATGTGCCGGCTTACGTCCCCCACCTCGCCGTTGTAGACGTCCTCGACGCTCATCTCGTCGTAGCTCTCAGCGAATTCATCCTCCGCGGGACGTTCTCCCTCGGAGGCGTCGTCACTGGTGAGGTCCCCGATCAGGGAAGAGTGTTTTGCGTGTCGCCCGCGGTGAAAGTGGGTGCGTCCGTTCTTCACGGGGACCTGACGCGTGCGGCGCAGGAGCTTATCCATAACATCGGGACGGGCCATTGCGAGCTGCGGGCCGTCGGCTTCAGGGCCCGGCACGACCCCGGCGATCTCGTCGGCGTGTCCCGAGCCGAGCCACGACGTGTCGATGGGAATGATCGGCTGGATGGTTTGCGACTGCAGGAAGTCGCGCGTCTCGTCGTGGACGATGCCTTGTCCGTGCTCGTCGTTTGTCGACCCTGGGAGGGGACCGTCTGGAGGGTGTGGGTTGTAGCAGTCCCCGAGAATGATCTTTCCGTGAGGGGCGGGGGGGGGCGGCGGAACGGGCGGGCCGGCTCAAGATCGCTTTGCAGCAGGAGCGGGGCAATAAGAAACAGCGCGTGGTCGTCGTTGCTGTTGGGCGGACGGGGCGGGCGCCTCCGCTTCGGCGGGGATGCGCGCTTTCGCTCTTGTCGAAGGCGCACCCAAACCTCGCCGGGAGGCGCGTCAGGAGGGGCAGGCACGTCGGGATCGCCGGCCAGCGTGGTGGCGCACATCCGGACGTGCTCGCCGGTCCAGCGAGGGGACACCTCGATCGTCGTCTGGGGCCCCCGGTGGTCCCCAAGCACATGTTGCCACCGGCCCGGCTCTTCCCGGAAACCGATCACGCGCTCCGTACTGGAGGGATGTTCGAACTCCAGCACGAGGTCGTTGGGAGGCAGGGCATCCTGCCCCGAGGGGCGGACGTGGACCGACGTCAGGTACGTGGGTCCGTAGTGGGTGTGGAGGTCGGCAGCGGGCGCGTCCAGATCGAGAATCGGGAGTAAGATGCTGCCCGGCCGCTGGGTTCAGGCCGCCCGCTCATGGGCGGAAAAGTCGACTGCTCCCGTCTGTGTAAAGTCGCTGTGGAGTTGGGCGCTGGGGCCGCAAAGCACGAGCCGGTGCGAGTCGCCCGTGCTCACCGTGGGCCCGGACGATGCGGGTGTGTCTCCCTCCATGGGAGGAGTTCATCTGTTCGGGAAACGAATCGTTGCGTGGGGGCCGATCCGCAGCGCGCAGGTGCGGCTGGGGGACGGTCTACGGCGACGGCGGCCCAAGGGCCATTCCGGCCGGCGACCACCGTCGTGACCGGTCAGCCTGCACGCGCGATGCGTGGCTAACATGCACCTTAAAGAATTGGCCGGGAGCAAAAACGTCAATACTGATACGTGAATGGGACGTCCCCGGTCGCAGGTCGGTAAAGATCAGTCCGACGGACCGCATGCCGCGCTCCAGGAGATCTGGGGTCTTCAGAATCTGAGATCTCCATCCCCAGACGGAGAGCGCAGTGTAACCGCGAGGGCGTGGATGGCAGAGACGGCTGCTGAGCATCCATCGGGGGCGCGGTACGAGAAGGGCCAGGCGATTCGTCGGGCGAAAGCGGCGAGAGACGACTCCGTGGCGTCTGAGTCCCTCACGCAGGCGGTGTTGGAGGCGGTGCTTCAGCTCGCTCGGCTCGATCTGATGGTGCGGACTCCGCGTGCGGGATCGGTTGATATTCCCACCGCGAGGAGGGCATCGACCGCTCGACGTATCCCGACTTCGCGGAGTGGTTTGCGACGTACGCAATGAAACAGCGTGCGATGTCCGAGACGTGTTGAGTTCCCTGGAGTGGGGACGCAGGAAGGTTCAGATGCTCCTCCTGGTGCGCTGCCGCAAGTGAGTCGACCGGCGATCCCGACCAGCGACCGGCGGGGCGGGTTCAGATACACGTCGGCGTAGACTTACTCACCGGCCTCGTCGGGAATCGTAAGGTCCTGCGCACGAAGGACCCGTTCCCACAGCAGACGTCCCTCGGCGTCGAATGTGCGAAGCGTAAGCGTCCGGTCCGTGCGCGGACCGCTCACGGTCAGGGTCCCAAAGTTTCGTTGCTCAACCAGGGTGCCGTCAACCCGATTCGGGGTGCCGTCGTCTGTTGCCGCCCCGGCCGTCAGCGGCGAGTTCGTAAACTCGTAAATCGGGTACAGGTCCTCGGGATGGCGCTTCAGCAGTTCGGTGATGTGCCGGTCGCCGGACAAGAACACGACGCCTTCAATTTCACGCTCGCGCAGTGCGTTCAGAAGACGAGACTGTTCTTGGGGAAAACGGGCCAACGTCTCGTGCTCAGTCTGGGTCGTTATGACCTGGCCGCCATTGACGACAAGCTTGAATGGAGCGTCGCTGGTCGTGAGGGCGTCGATAAGCCACTGACGCTGTGCACGTCCCCACATCGTTTTCGCATCGGTGCGCGGCGCCTCGGTCGGAGAGCGGTGATAGCGGTTGTCGAGCAAGAAGACGTCGACGTCGCCCCATTCAAACATGCCGAACACACCAGGGGTGTCCGGGGTCCCGTAGTTTGGATTGGCCCAGTACCGCTTGAAGATGCGGAGGCCGGCGCCCTTGAGTCGATACGAGCGATTGGCGTTATTCGGGCCGTAGTCGTGGTCGTCCCAGATGGCATAATTGTGCGTGTGCCCGAGCAGCGGCTGTAACGCCGGGGCGCGGCGCGTATGGGCGTATCGGGCGTCCATCTGGGTCGGAGTCGCCCAGTCGAGTTCCCGGTAGTACACGTTGTCGCCCATCCAGAGCATGAGGTCCGGATCCATATTCGCAATGTGCCGAAAGATCTGATCATTGCCTTCGTACGGACCGCCGGGCCGATCGTACGTGTCCGTATGGATGTAATTGCAGGAGCCAACAGCCATCGTGAACGTGACAGGGGAGAGGGCCTGAGTCTGGAAATGGAGCGGGTACGGGCGCTCGACGTGTTGTCCGTTGAGGAGGAGTTCGTAGGCATATGTATTTCCAGGTTTCAGGGACGCGAGCGTGAAGCGGGCGATAAAACGTCCCTCTTCTGTGGTGCGCTCGGGCGGGGTCAAGGCGGTGTCCGGAGCCGGGGCGGTTGCCGCTGAGTCCGATGACGACGAACGCCAGTAGCGAATTTGGACTCGGGCAGTGCGCTTCGTTTGTACCCAGAGCTCCACCTCTCGGGGCGTACCGTATCCCACCATGGGGCCGGCCTGCAGTAGGGAGTCGGCTTGCAAGGAGGACGGCCTCTGGGAATCGGGCGAGGCCTGACCATGCAGGGGCGATGGAAGAAGAATCAGACACGATAGGCACGCGCAAAGGAAAAGACGCATCTTAAAAGTAAGTACAGATGGAGGAATGCTTCACGGTCCAAGGTATAGGAGCACGGCTGCGAACGATGAAACGCTACGTTAAATCATGTCGGGCGACATTTCCGGACAGGGAGGGCTGGACACGTTCGGACGGGCGGGCCGACGACCATTGGAGACGACGCAGAGCCATGTGCCGCCCTTCCGCTCCTGCTTGACTACAGGCTCTGGGGGCTAAGTAGGACAGCGAAAGAACATTACGAGGTCGCAGCGATGTAGGAAGCGAGCT
>CAYOWD010000255.1:0-3039 GCA_964407535.1 uncultured Salinivenus sp.
CTCCGAACAGCTGGCCTCTATATAAACTAACGTACTTTTACTGTCCTACTTAGATCTCCAGGATCTCCGCAAACGAACGAGAAAGTTTCCCTACCTGTGCACGGATCAGTGGATTTGCACGAGATTTGCACGAGTTTATCGTCCCGAGAAACGCCATTGGTGATCTCATCTTGAATGAACGTCTGCGCGTTTGTATATCCAGGGCCTTCCGATAACGCCTTTTCTACACTGAATTCTATTTCGATGACTGACTCTGACGACCGATCCCATCCGCATGCGTCGGGGAACGCCGCCGGCGAACCGGACATCGACCCGACGAATGGGGACTACCACGAGCTGGTCCGACGCGGGGCCGTTGAGAAGATGGAGACGTTTTTGAACGCGGATCTTGATCCGGACCTCACCAACCAGGAGGGGCATTCGCTCATTATGATCGCGGCCTACAACGACCAGCCCGAGATGGTGGCGCTGCTGGCCGAGCACGGGGCCGATCCAAACCAGTCGGGCCGTGGGGGCAACACGCCGCTCATGGGCTGCTGCTTCAAGGGCTATACGGACGCGGCGGAGGCCCTCATCGAGGCGGGTGCGGAGGTGAATGCGACCAGCCGCAGCGGCGCCACGGCGCTCATGTACGCCGCGATGTACAACGAACCGGCCCTTGTGGATCTTCTGCTCGAACACGGGGCCGACCCGACGCTGACCGACGCGGAGGGACAGACGGCTGCCGACCTTGCGGCGGAGCATGGGCACGAGGAGGTGGCGGAGCGCCTGGAGCAGGCGGCAAGCGAGACATAGGAGCGCTGTCTCCGTTTCATGGACCGTTTTCGTCTGCCTTCGTGGTTGCGTTTGTGTGCTTCGGTCGGAATCTCCATACGGAGCTTCCTGTTTGTTGAGAGGCATTGGTAGATGCAAAACGGCAGCTTTCCCGGCTCAGTAAACTGCTCATCCGATGGCGCATCGCCTGAATTCCATCCGTTTGAAAGGATATCGCCCGTTCCGAGACCTCGTTGCTCACTTCGATCCCCTCGTGACGATCGTCGGGGCGAACGGAGCCGGAAAGTCAAGTCTCTTCGAGTTCTTTCGGTTCTTGCGAGACGCCGTACACAGTGAGATTCCGCCGGAAATCGTTCCGGGTGCCGTTGGACAAAAAATTTTCCACGTGGGAGGACCGGAGCGTTTCTGGTGGAGCCTCGACATCGATACCGGCCACCAGGTTCCATTGCGATATCAAGGAGAACTCGTCGGCCCCGTTCGGAAAAAACGAGTGTCGCGTGAAGCGGTCAAGACGGCGCAGCCGCTTGGTGACCACGATGATCCCTATGTATTTATGGATATTCACGACCAGAAAGGAGTCGTCCAGAATGTAGAGGGCGAGCTGGAGGCCCAGGACATTGAACTCCAGCGTCCAAACCAGTTGGCACTTGGGGCGATGACCAATCCGCAGTTATCTACACTATACGATTTGCGGGACTACATCCGCGGATGGCGATTCTACAACGCCTTCGACATCAATAACCGGGCAATTCGGAAGTCCATCCCGATCGAACAGAACCCGGTGTTGCACGAGGACGGATCAAATCTGAGCTCCGTGTTGCACTCGCTAATGACGGAGCATCCCGGTGCCTTCGAGAAGCTGGAGCGACATCTTCGTCGGGCCGTGCCGGGATTTCGAGGACTCACCGTGAAGCCGCGGGGAGCGCCGGGGGAGGTCATTGCGTTTTGGCAAGAAGAGTCGGTCGATCAGGAGCTCAGTTTGGCCGACCTGTCCGATGGGATTCTACGTTTGATGTGCTGGATGACACTTGCTGTTCAACCCGATCCGCCGCCGCTTATCTGCATCGACGAGCCGGCCCAAGGCGTCCACCCGAGAACCCTTCCGATTCTCGCGGGGCTGTTTCGAAAGGCCACCGCACGGACTCAACTCCTGTTTGCCACACACTCCTCGTACTTTCTCTCGCAGTTTGATGCCGAGGAGGTCGCCGTCATGCGCAAACAGGATGGACAGGCGACGTACGCGCGGGTCTCGGGGTCGGATGTGCTCTCCGAAATGCTCGAGGAGTTCGGGAACGACGAGTTGGAGGCCATGCACCGAAGCGACGAATTGGAGGTGCTCTCCTAAGATCGTTTGTTGTGACCGATGCAAGTAATTGTATATGTGGAGGGGGCGTCCGACAAGCAGGCGCTGAACGCATTGCTCCGTTCTCGAATTGAGCAGAAGCGACGTAAGAATGTCTACGTCCGGTTCGTAGAGCGAGACTCGAAAGGGGACATCCTGAACAAGGGAGCTCGAAAGGCTCTGATGATACTACGGAATCGACCGGACGCGCACGTCGTTCTTCTCCCCGATTTATATCCCCCTCACGCAGGGGGGATTCCTCACGAAACAGTCGACCAGTTGGTGGACGGCGTGCGGGAGCGTCTTCACGAACGGACTGCAGACTGGACAATGGACGTGTCTCAAATTACAGATCGTTTTCATGTCTTTTGCCTCAAGTACGAACTCGAAGCACTTCTTCTTGCCGCTGAGGAAGCGCTGCGTCGGCATCTGGGGACAACCCCCATTTCTGTGGAGTGGGCGCATTCCGTCGAAGACCAAAATCACGACCGACCGCCGGCAATGGTCGTCCAAGAAATTTTCGAGGCGAATGGGGACAGGTACGTCAAAGCGGAAGATGCCCCCGAGGTTCTTGAGCGGGCAGATGCGGATGTGATTGCTGAACGGTGCCCGCAGCAGTTTGGCCCCTTCGTTGAGTTTCTCGACCGTCTTGGAGAGTCGGGGTAGGGGGTCCTGAGCAATTTGCTTCGGAGGCGGCTCGTATTGGCCGCGTCCTGCAACAGCCCGGGCGGGTGTCCGTTTGGGCAGGCGATTTCATTGGTTCCGTCTCTCAACGCCCGTCCTACGACTCGTGGAAAAACGCACTCTCGGTGACGACGACCTTTCTGTTTCGGCCCTCGGCCTCGGCTGCATGGGCATGTCCGAGTTTTACGGCACCCCCGATGAAAACCAGGCCATCAAGACGCTCTAGCGGGCCATCGACC
>CAYOWD010000255.1:3049-6190 GCA_964407535.1 uncultured Salinivenus sp.
CGACATGTACGGCCCCTTCACCAACGAGAAGCTCGTGGGGCGCGTCCTCGATCCGCACCAGCACACCGTGACCATCGCTACGAAGTTCGGCATTGTGCGGGACGAGGCGGGCAACATGAAGGGCATCAACGGACGGCCGAGCTACGTCAAGACGGCGTGTGAGGACTCCCTCCAGCGGCTCGGCGTGGACACCATCGACCTGTACTACCTCCATCGCGTCGATCCGGAGGTGCCCATCAAGCACACGGTCGGCGCCATGGGGCGGCTCGTGGAGGAGGGCAAGGTGCGCTACCTCGGCCTATCGGAGGCGGCGGCCGATACGATCCGCAAGGCGCAGGACGAGCATCCCATCACGGCCCTGCAGACCGAATACTCGCTGTGGAGCCGGGGCGTAGAGGGCGACATCATGGACACGATTCGCGAGCTCGACATCAGCCTCGTGCCGTACAGCCCGTTGGGGCGCGGCTTCCTGACGGGTCGCTTCCAGTCGCCCGACGACCTGCCGGAGGACGACTGGCGCCGCAACAATCCCCGCTTCCAGGGCGAGAATTTCCAGAAGAACCTGGACCTCGTGGAAGAGGTGAAGCGGCTCGCACACGACAAAGACGTGACGCCGGCCCAACTCGCCCTCGCCTGGGTGTTGCACCAGGGCGACGACATCGTGCCGATTCCGGGCACGACCAATCCGGATCACCTCGATGACAACCTCGGGGCGCTCGATGTGTCGCTGACGGACGACGAGCTCGACCGGATCGACGAAATCGCGCCGCAGGGAGCGGCGGCCGGCGATCGGTACCCGGACATGAGCTCGGTCAACCGATGAAGCGAAGGAGGCGTGAAACGGACTGGAGAGCGGGGATGGCAGGGTGAATTGGCAGATAGAACGACACGGAGGGTCCGAATGGGAAAATGGGACAATGACAACATTCGAATTGCCATTGTCGGGCCGTTGCATCCGTATCGGGGCGGGGTTGCCCACTTTCTGGAGAAGATGGAAGAGGGGCTGTTGGAACGGGGGCATGAAACGGTTCCGGTGACCTTCACGCGTCAGTATCCGGAACTGCTCTTTCCCGGCAAGACGCAGTACGTGGAGGAGGCCGAGACGTCGCCCGACGATCCCGAGCGGCTTCTGGATACCCTGAATCCCTGGAGCTGGTACCAGACCGCCCGTCATCTGGCAGCGCAGGATCCCGACGTGGTGGTGTTCAAGTACTGGATGTCGTTTTTTGCGCCTGCGTTCGGGCTCATTGCGCGCTACCTCCGCTGGCAGGGCGTACGCGTGGCGGCGGTCGTAGACAACGCGCTGCCCCACGAACGCCGGCCGGGCGACGTGCTGCTGGGCAAATTCTTCCTGCGATCCTGCGACGGGCTCATTGTCATGTCCGACAAGGTGAAGCAGGACGTGCACGAGCTCGGCGTGGACGCCTCGATCCGACAGATCAATCATCCTATCTACAACACCTTTGGGGATCCGCTGCCCCGCCCCGACGCCCGAGACAAACTCGGCCTTCCCTCGAAGGCCCCGACCCTGTTGTTCTTCGGCTTCGTGCGCCGGTACAAGGGGCTGCACATCCTTCTGAAGGCCATGCCGCAGATTGTAGAGCGCCTCCCCAACGTGCGGCTCGTCGTCGCGGGCGAGTTCTACGACGACAAATCGTTTTATGAAAACCTCATCGCGAAACATCAATTGGGCCAGTACCTTCACCTCCACGACGGATACGTCTCGGACGAGGACGTGGCCGCGTACTTTTCGGCGGCCGACGTGGTCGTGCAACCGTACGTATCGGCGACGCAGAGCGGGGTGGCGAAAATCGCGTATCACTTCGATCGTCCCCTCATCCTGACCGACGTGGGCGGGCTGGCCGAGATGGTGCCCGACGGCGAGGCCGGGCTGGTGGTGCCGCCGGAGGCCCCGGATGCGCTGGCCGAGGCGGTCGGACGGTTCTTCAACGACGACCTGCAGGCGGCCCTCACGGAGGGCGTGCGCCGGGAGAAAGAAAAATACTCGTGGGACCCGCTCTACGACGCGGTGGAAGCGTTTGCGTTAGCAGGATGAAGGCTGGAAGGGAAACGGGGAGAAGGTTGTCGGTTCGAAGCAGTGTGGACTGGAGCCGTCGAAGAGTGTGACCGGCTCGATCTTCGACGAAGAACACCCGTATCCCCAAACGCCCACACTCCCACACGGAATTCGGATCAAAAAGGACGACACAGCGCGGCACTTGCACTCACTTTTCTGTTCAGATTTTCCAGCCATCGGCATGCTCCCCGTCGTCATTCTTTGTGGAGGCCTGGGCACGCGGCTTCAGCCCATTACGGACGAGTGTCCGAAGCCCCTGGTGCCGGTCAACGATCGCCCGTTTCTGTCGTATCTGCTGGAGCGGCTGGAAGGAGAAGATGTCGACGACGTGATCCTCAGTACGGGCCATCTTGCGGAACAGGTAGACGAATTCGTCGAGCGAACCGACTGGTCCTTTTCGCTTCGGTGCGTGCAGGAAGAAGAGCCGCTGGGCACCGGCGGCGCGCTTCGCTACGTGGCCGACGAGGCCGGGCTCAACACCTTTGTGGCGATGAATGGGGACACGTTGTTCAGTGGGTCGATCGAGCACCTGGTCCACACCCACGTCGAAACGGACGATGCGGCGGCCTCCATCGCGCTCGTTCAGACGGATCAGCCCGATCGCTACGGACGCGTGCGCTTCGACCGCGAGACGGGCGCCATCACCGGATTCGACGAAAAGCAGTCGGGGATTGAGGGCACCGTCTGGATTAACGCGGGCGTCTACGTGCTGGAGCCGGACGTGTGGACCTCCATCCCGGAGGGCGAAACGGTCTCGCTGGAGCGAGAAATCTTCCCCCAGTGGGTCGACGATGGCCTGTACGGCTGTCCCTTTCCCAACGCCGACTTTCTCGACATTGGTACTCCTGACGACTACGAACAAGCAGAAGCATGGCTCAACCAGAACTGAGCGATCTTTCGACGGACGTTCCCGACGACCCGGAGGCCGACGGGCGCACCGTGATTCGAGCGCGGGCCCCGCTCCGCATCAGCTTCGGCGGCGGCGGGACCGACGTCCCTCCCTACGTGCACGAGCGCGGCGGCCTGGTGCTCAACGCTACCATCAACCGCTACGCCTACGTGAC
>CAYOWD010000256.1:0-6154 GCA_964407535.1 uncultured Salinivenus sp.
GTTGAGCTTGACGATCCGGAATTCCATCCGCTTCTCCAGGTACGACTCGAAGTCTCGGACGGGGCGGACGTCGATCTGCGAGCCCGGGAGGAAGGCCTCCATGCCGTCGAAGAGCTCCACGATCATACCGCCCTTGATCCGACGGACAATCGTGCCCTCGACGACCTCCTCGTTCTCGTAGATCTCTTCGACACGCTGCCAGCGGCGCACCTCGTCGGCACGCTCCTTTGAGAGGACAAGCTGGCCGTCGCGGTCCTCCTTCAGCTCCAGATACACCTCGACGGTGTCGCCGGGCCGAAGGTCTTCTTCACCGAACTCGTCGCGCGGGATGATGCCGTCGCTCTTATAGCCGATGTCGACGACGACGTGGTCTTCGTCCACACGAAGCACTCGTCCTTCCACGATGTCCTGCTCTCGGACATCGATGGCTGTTTCGTCGATAAAGGCGCGGAATTGATCGTAGACCGGATCGTCGGAGTACTGATCTTCCTCGGCCTCCAGCTCGTCGAGAGAAATCGTCTCTCCGAAGGTTTCGCCGGTGAATCCCTGGTGCTCCTCGGTCCGCTCCAGCTCTTCGAGCGAAACGGACGGGGCCGACGGCTCGTCGATCTCGGATACGTCGACTTCGGCCTCCGCTCCGGTTGGGATGTGCATGTCCTCGGCGGCCTCTTCAACGGCCTCCTCCAGGAGACGACTGACAAACTTCGGCTGTTCGACGGGATCCTCCGCAACAACACCGTCCTCTTCGTCGTCTCCCTCATCAGCCGTTTCCTCGGGCGCCTCGTCGGGCGCCTCGGACGCTGTCGGTTCGGCGGCCTCCTCCTCGGAAGAAGTAGGCTCTTCGTCAGAAGCCTCCGGGGCCTCCGGCTCCGCGGAGGGCGTTTCCTCCGCGGCTCCTTCGGCCGGCGCGCCTTCCTCGGCCTCCGGCTTCTGCGTCGACGCCTCCGACGGAGCCGGATCGTCCGATCCAGCGGCGTCGGCCTCCTCTGCCGCTGTTTCTTCCGCTTCCGCGTCCGGTGATGGGGATTCGTCTTGGGTATCGTCCGGTGCTGCTACCTGTTCTTGCTCTTCTGCCATATACGTTGGGATTGATTTATGAATGCTGCGGGACGGTCATCCCGAACAGCACGTTCAGTTTGTACCTGTCCTGCGCCTCTGCGCCGGACAAGGAATGAGTTAGGTGCGATGGTGCTCAACGTCTCGACCTACTGCGTTTCCGCCGAGACGGCCCCGAATACTTCGGAGGTGATCTCTTACTACGGCCCCGTTCACGAAGTACTCTCTGGGACACGCCTTTTATTGCGGGCCCTCCCCCCACGTTCCCTATGTACGCTGTTCTTTAACGCGATCTACGACGAATGCCACCTGCTCGGCGATGTTTTGGTCGGTCGTATCCAGTTCAATGGCATCGTCGGCTCGCTGCAAAGGCGCAAGGTCGCGGGTGCGATCCCGTCGGTCCCGTTCTTCGATTTGCTTGCGCACTTCCGCGAGGGTGACCTCCGCCTCCTCCTCTTCGAGCTCCTGTTTTCGTCGCCGGGCGCGCTCCTCCACGTCAGCCACCATAAAAATCTTGAGGTCGGCGTCCGGAAAGATGACGGTGCCGGTATCACGCCCATCCAGAATGACGCCGCCGTGCTTCTCCTCCTTCTCAAATCCGATCCGCCGCTGCTCCTGGACGAGCTGCTCGCGAACGGCCCGAAGCGACGACACGCGGCTGGCCATCTCGCCGACCGCCGAGGTGCGGATGCGATCGGTGACGTCCTCCTTCCCCAGATAGATGTGCATTCCCTCCTCTCGGTACTGCACACCGAGGTCGAGCGACGCTAAGACCTCCGTCGCCGCCTCGTCGGTCACTTCGGCCTCGGCCCGCAAAAATCCGAGGGCGACGGCCCGGTACATGGCACCGGTGTCCAGGTATACATATGACAACGTATCGGCCGCGCGGCGGGCCGTCGTGCTCTTGCCCGAGCCGGCGGGTCCGTCAATCGTTATAATCACAAGTCAATCAGGGTCGAGGATCATGGATGGAACTGCGAATCGCGCTCAGACACACTATTTCGGAGAACGCCCGACATCTTTGCTGACCACCGTCACCGGCGACGGATACTTGATGGGCCCAATCGCCGTGCGAACGGTGGGTTGGACCCGAAGCTTGACGTTGGTAGGCGGTCCGTCGCCGGAAATGGCCGTCACCAGTCCGACGAACTGCTGCAGATTCTTATCAAAGAAGTCGATGAGATTGAGCTCCACCTCAACGGGGACATCTTTGGGCGTGCCGGGGGGAAGCACCACTTCGCGATCAAAAGTCCCGGCAATCGTCTCCTGATCCTGAAGGAGAAGCGTCCAATCCATCTCTGTAAGCCGCGCGTCCACACTGTTCGACGCCGGATTCTTCGCCTCAACGTGCAAGGTGAAGGAGAGCGGCAACTCCCTCCTCGACAGTGCAGAAGCCAGTCGGGCAACGTCCGTTCCCCGCAGATCGTCGTACGACTCTACTTTCGCAAGCGAAATGCCGGCCAGTCGTACGTTGGCCGCTCGATCAATGCGGAACTGTACGTCTTTAAGAGTCGACACCTCCCGAATCGTCTGGCACGCCCCCAAGGCCCCAACCACGAGAAGTCCGATACACAGTCGCCGGTAGAACGGAGAAATCGACATGATTGTGGACTGGTGTAGATGGAGAAACAGCCGGATGGGGAAGCGGATTTCGTAGCGGCCCCCATTCGTCACTCGCCGTATCGTTTCGTCAAACGTCTCGAAAACTGACTCCATGCGCAAGCTTAGTTGGGATGAAATCGAGCGCCCTACGCCCGAAGAGGTCCACAATCTGCCCAAGCACCCAGTCCGACTGGTCGTGCACAACGTGCGCTCTATACGTAATGTGGGCTCGATCTTCCGCACCTCCGACGCCGCCCGCATCGAACACCTGCACCTCACCGGATACACGGGCACGCCGGAGCACAAGGATCTCCACAAAACTGCCCTCGGCGCCCAAGACGCAATGTCCTGGAGCAAGCACGACGAGGCGCTTCCCGTCCTGACCGACCTTCGGGACCAGGGCTACACCATCGCGGTCCTCGAACAAACTACTCCCTCCAAACCGCCCCGCGAGGTGGACGCCGACGCCTTCCCGCTCTGTCTCGTCATCGGTAATGAGGTGGAGGGCATCGAGGAAAACGTCATTGATCACGCCGACCTCGGCCTCGAACTGCCGCAGTACGGATCCAAGATTTCGATGAACGTGGGCGTTGCCTACGGCATTGCCGTGTATGATCTGATTCGCCGGGCGCGCACCCTCCTTGGACCGCCTGAAGCAGAAAATCGTAAGATGGAGTGAACACGCCGGTTTCCCCTCGAATCTGCCTCTGTATCGGGCATGTCCGACTCGACCCTCTCCCCGCTCTTCGACGAGTTTCCCGCCGTATCCACAGAGGCGTGGCACGACAAGATTCGGGAGGACCTCGGCGGGGCCGATCCGGCGTCGGCACTGCGCTGGACGTCCATTGAAGGCGTCTCGCTCCCCGGTCTTCAGCGGCGGGAGGACCTGGATGCCCTGCCGCACGTGTCGGCCGACGCTCCCGCTTCCCCCTTGTCGTCGACGGAGGCGCCCGGCAACCCGTGGCGTCTCCGCCAGAACATCAGACACCCCGACCCCGCCACCGCCGCCGAGCACGCTCGGCTCGCCGTGGACGGCGGCTGCACCGACCTCGGCCTCGTGCTCGCAGCCCCGTCGCGCCGGGACCGACTATCGTTCGATGCCGCCGACGCCCTGGACACCCTGCTCCGCGATCTACCGCTCGACGACGTCACCCTCCACTTAGAGCGAGGCCCATCGGCGCTCGTCCTGTACTGTGCCCTCCGCAACCGGACCGACGACGATGCGTCGATAAGTGTGGCCTACGACCCCGTCGCCGCGCTCGCCACCGGGGCCTGTGCCGAGGACCCGAGCGTGTTCGACGGCACGGCGACGCTCCTGTCCGAATCGGACGCCGCCCCCCATCGTCCCGTCACCGTCGACCTCCGCCCCTACCACGACGCCGGCGCCTCGGCCGTCCAGGAGGTGGTCTTCGGGCTCGGCGCGCTCAGCGAAACGCTGCACCAGCTTACGGAGCGGGGCTTCGCCCTCTCAACCCTCGTGCCCCACCTTCAGGTGCTGACCGCCACCGCCACCAGCTACTTCGTCGAGATCGCAAAGCTCCGCGCCCTCCGCCTGCTGGTGTCCCAGGTCCTCAACGCCTACGCGGACGAGGCAGACGCCTCGATCGACACCGCCCCCGGCAACCTGTTTGTGCAAAGCGAAACCTCCCGTCGTACGGAGACGCTCTACGATCCCTACGTCAACATGCTGCGCGGAACGACCGCGGCGATGGCCGCCGTACTCGGGGGCTGCGACGTGCTCAGCGTCCGCTCCCACAAGACCTCCCCCCAGCCCCCCACCCGCTTTGGGAACCGCATTGCCCGGAACGTGCAACTGATTCTCCGCGAAGAGGCCCACTTCGACGTGGTCGACGACCCGGCGGCGGGGTCCTACTACCTGGAAACGGCCACCGACCGCCTCGCGCAAGCCGCCTGGAAGCGATTTCAGCGCCTCGAAGTGTCCGGGGGCATCCTCGACGCCCTCCGAACCGAACGTCTTCAATCCGACATTGCGGACGTACGAACCCAACGCCGGGCAGCCGTCGACGATCGGGAGCAGGTGCTCGTGGGGACCAACCACTACCCGGACCTGGAGGAGACGCGTTCGTCGGATTTGGACGACCTCCCTTGCAATAACGGAACCGAAGAGACGCAACGGGACGCCGACGGACTCGACGCCATCCGGGCGGGCCTCGACCGAAACGCGTCGATTCCCGGCCCCCTCCGCGGCCTGACGGACGACGCTCCGCCGTACGAACCGCTGCCCCGTATTCGCGTGTCGACCGGCCTCGAACGTGTTCGGCTCCGAACCGAACGGGCCGTCGAGGATGCAGACGGCCCCCCGGTCGTTCTCCTCGTGCCCCTCGGACCGGCGGCGGCTCGCAGTGCTCGCGCGACCTTCGCCCGCAACGTGCTCGGCGTGGCGGGCTTCGACGTCAACGAGCCGCTCAAGTTTGACTCGCCCGCCGAGGCCGCCGATACGGCCGCGGACGACCCGCCCGATCTCGTCGTCCTGTGCAGTGCCGACGCCGAGTATCCGACCCTGACGCCCGCCCTGCGCTCGGCACTGTCCAATCACGGCCTCTCTCCGCTCCTCCTCGTCGCCGGCAATCCCGCTCGGATCGAGGGAGACGTGCCCGCCGACGACTTCCTCTACAGCGGACAACCGCTTCGCGATACCCTCACAGCCCTCCAAGAGCGACTCGGCCTTCCTCCTCTGGACGCCGATGATGGGTAAGAGTTCTTTTCAGGCGAAGGGCAGTCTTCCGCTGAAAAACGATCTATGCGTTTGCCGCGACCGTGTGCTTGCTCACACCCGCACATACGCACGAACCATCCCGGCCCACCCGCGGGATGACGGCTCCCGAGCTACGAACGTCCGTTTACCATTTTGAACGTACGAGTGCCCCGTTCCCATGCGCCCCGACTTTGCCGATATCGACTACGATCCCCCCTCCCGACCCGAGGCGGAGCCGCCGCAGTCGTCCTGGGAGGCGCCCGAAGAGATCGACATCGACTCGATCTACGGACCCGACGCGCTCGACGACCTCGACCACCTCGACTACGCGGCGGGCCTTCCGCCGTATCTGAGGGGCCCGTACTCCACGATGTACAACTACCGCCCCTGGACCGTCCGGCAGTACGCGGGGTTCTCCACCGCCGAGGAGTCGAACGCGTTCTACCGAAAGGCCCTGGCCTCCGGCCAAAAGGGCCTCTCCGTCGCCTTTGACCTCGCCACCCATCGCGGCTACGACTCCGACCACGACCGCGTGCGGGGCGATGTGGGGAAGGCGGGCGTGGCCGTGGACACCGTCGAGGACGCCAAAATTCTCTTCGACGGCATTCCGCTGGACCAGATGTCGGTGTCCATGACCATGAACGGCGCCGTCCTCCCGGTCATGGCCTTCTACATCGTCGCCGCCGAGGAGCAGGGCGTCGCCCACGAGGCCCTGACGGGAACCATTCAGAACGACATCCTGAAGGAGTTCATGGTCCGCAACACCTATATTTACCCCCC
>CAYOWD010000257.1:0-6027 GCA_964407535.1 uncultured Salinivenus sp.
CGAGGTTGCCGAAGAGCTCCTCCAGGTTGACGCCCATCTCTTCCATGCCCATGGGGCCGAACATCTGCATCATCGACTGGGAGTCCGACGTCACCTCGATCTCGATTTCGCGATCGTCGAGGTCGCCGCGTTCCAGCTTGTCCCGAAATTTCTCGCGGGTGCGTTCCCGAAGGCTCCGTTCGCCGGACGCGCCCTCGGACTCGTTGGCCGCTCCGGCCGTTTCCTCCGTGGGTTGGACCCGAAAGCCGGGCTCATTGTCCGAGCCGCCGCCGTTGGCAGGGCCGGAGCGCTGGTCTTCGGGCGGAATCAGAATGTCCAGAATGCGCTCCTCCGCCAGTTCGCGGGCGCGCTCCTGCACGTCCTCTTTGTGCTCCTCCTCCACCATGTTGATGGCGATGTCGGTCAGGTCCCGAATCATGCTGTCGACATCGCGGCCCACGTAGCCGACCTCCGTAAATTTCGAGGCCTCCACCTTGATAAAGGGCGCGCGGGCCAGCTTGGCGAGGCGCCGAGCGATTTCGGTTTTGCCAACCCCGGTGGGCCCGATCATGATGATGTTGTTCGGCATGATCTCGTCCCGCATCTCCTCGGGCGCGTTCTGGCGGCGCCACCGGTTGCGCAGGGCGATCGCGACGTTTTTCTTCGCGTCGTCCTGGCCAATGATGTACTTGTCCAGTTCCTCAACGATCTGCTGGGGCGTCAGGTCTTCGACGTGCTGGGCTGGGTTGCTGGGCATGTGAGAAACGAAACTGGGTCAGAAGAGCGTGGAAGGCAATAGAGAAGAGCTCCGCCGCGGGGAGCGCAGGGCCGGGAGTTATGGAGCGTCGGAGGCGGCCGGTTCGTCCGGGGCGCCGTCCGAGGCCATGGAGGCTTCTGAGGTCTCCGTTTCCTCACCGGCCGAGAGGGCCTCGTCCATGGTGAACTCGTCGTAGTCGTGCGGCTCATAGGCCTCTTCCGAGACGGGAGACCGATCCTCCTCGGTCGATGTGGAGACGTCGGAACCGCCGGACGTGTACGTCTCTTCCGTCTCGGTGTCCGGGTCGTCCTCTTGGAGGTCCTGAACGTCCGGGTGGTCGTCGTGGACGATGAGGACCGTGTAGTCGTACGGATAGCCGCTTCGCTTTTCGAGGCGAACGGCGCCGGCGGCCTCAAGCTCGCTCACGAGGGCCTTGGGATCGTGGTTCGGGCCAAGAATGTCGGACAGTTTTCGGAGGAGCGGCGTGAGGTACACCTCCTCGTACTGCCCGAAGTGTTCTTCGGTGATCTCGATGGCCCGTCGGGCGTCCGGATTGGTGAGCTCGTCGTAGCGCTCCGGGCCGGGGGACGGTGAGGGCGAATAGTCTTCGCCGTTTTGGGGCGCGTTGGCAAGCAGGTCCTTCCGCGAGGATCGGTCCAGGAGATTTCGGGCATCGAGGTACAGGTTGCTCTCCTCGTACCGATCGGTCTGGGGCGGATTCACCGCTGCCACAAGGGCGCGTCGTCCCTGCTCCCGGATGGTGCGAACGAGCGGGAGGAACGGCCGGTCGCCCGTCACGACGACGATGGTTTGTACGTCGGGGCGGTCCTGCAGAAACTGGCTCACCTCAATGGTCAATTGGATCTCCGAGGTATTGCTCTGCATCGCAGAGGGCACGTACACCGGCTCAAGGCCCATCCGATGAAGCGTGGAGGGAACGCCGGCGTCCTCGGTGTCTAGGAGAACGTCGAAGGGAGCGAAGGCACGGCCGTAAATGGTGGGGGTATCATCGCCCTCCTCCAAATACCGGCGGACCTCGTCGAGAATTTCGGTGGCGTACTCGCTCGTTTTGCTGTCCTGTGAACTTTGGGACGTAAGTACGGAGTACAGATTTTCGTAGTCGGCAAACATGGCCGCTCGTTCGGAGCGGGTGGGGGAAGTATTTGCGTCCATTCTTTGATTGATCGTTTTAGGTCCTTAAAATATTAAGTGGAGGAGAAGGTGGCTTTCGAGGGTGAAACAATGCATGTAGGGAAAGCCACCGTCTCTGCCATCTGTCCTCTATAGGCAGTCGTTGACAAGTGCGCAATGATCTTAGTGGGGCGCTGGACGGACGTCCGCTTCGTCAGTCGACTGAAAGGACAGACAGGGAATCCGGTTTATTCGTCCTCGGCGTCAATTTCGAGGAGCGTCTGATTGTGGTTCGTATAGATGCAAATGTCGGCGGCGATCGAGAGGCCCTTTTCCACAACATCGCGGGCCGTGAGGTCGTTGTCGGTTTCCAGGAGCGCGCGTGTCGCGGCAAGGGCATAGGAGCCGCCGGAGCCGATGGCCACAATATTGTCGTCGGGCTCAATGACATCGCCGGCCCCGCTAATCAGAAGCAGGCGGCGAGGAGACGCGACGGCGAGTAAGGCTTCAAGCTTCCGAAGGTATTTGTCCGTGCGCCAGTCTTTGGCGAGTTCAACAGCCGAGCGGGTTACATTGCCGCCGTATTCCTGCAGCTTTTCTTCGAAGCGTTCGAACAGGGTAAAGGCATCGGCCGTTGATCCCGCGAAGCCAGCCAGAATCTCATCATTGTATAGTGTTCTGACCTTTTCGGCCTTATGCTTCATTACGGTTTCCCCCATTGTCGCCTGGCCGTCGGAGCCAAGAGCAATCCTGCCATTGTGGCGGACGCCCAGGACGGTTGTAGAATGGGGCGAATCGAATGTGGAGCTCATGTAGCAGAAGACACGTCTTGCGAAAAGGGAGACGGACGCACGTTGGGGACCGAGGCAGTTGAAGTCTGCCCGGCTATTCGACAATGCACAACGACCGCCTGGGGGACGGAGTTCGTTTTTTGCTGGCTGTGACGGCGAACTCGGTGCTTTTTGACGAAGTTTGTTCCGATTTTCCCAGCCTGCAGTTGGGGGAGGACGAGCGGGCTAGAGCGAGAGTTGGGCAAGGGCGTTGACGAGAACATCCTGGGCGGCTCGCACCTGGTCGCCGTCGGCCAGATGATGGTTGCAAAAGATGGCAAAGGCGAGGGGCGTTCCGGTTTTGGAGTTGACGTATCCGCTCAGGCTACTGGTGTTGGACAAGGTCCCTGTTTTGGCGTGCACGTTGGCCCGGGCGGGAGCAGCGCCGCGGAAGCGATATTTCAGGGTGCCGTCTTTGCCCCCGGTTGGAAGAGCGTCGTAGAACGCAGAGCTAACGTCGGGATCGGGATGGAGCCACATGTGTTGCAGAAGCGCGACCATTGCCGCGGGGCGAACGAAGTTCTGGCGCGAGAGGCCGGAGCCGTCCACCAGCTGTACGCGACTGGTATCGACCTCGGCGTTGGCCAGCGTCTTGCGTACCGCTTTGATCCCGAGCGGCGAGGAGCCCGGGTCCAATTCCTCGTCGGTGTCCGGTGGGGCCTCGACGGCAAGCGTGCGCAGCAGTTGCTCGGCGTAGAGGTTTTGGCTTTCGTGGTTCGTCGTCTGGACGATGGCCGAGAGCGGCTGCGAGGTATAGGACGCGACGCGCTGGACAGTGTCGTCATCGTACTGGATAGGGGTGCCCGTGGCGTCAAGGTCGGCCGCATGGCCGTCGACGGAGATGCCCTCTCGAATGAGGACCTCGCGCAGCACGTGCGTGAAATAGCGAGTGGGATTGGTGACCGTAATCGACTCGGATTCGTCCTCGTGGGGATGGACGCGCGTTTGGACGTGAATCGTATTCGTCCCAACAAGGCGCTGGTACTCTTCGTCGTCGTCTTCGTCAGGGGGGATGGTGCGCGATCGGTTGACGACGGTAACGTAGTCGGTGTTGAACGGCTTCCAGGAAAGATCGGCCGGTTGTCCAGCTTCGCGCCCCTCGACGGTCAGGTCCACCGTATTCCCGTTGAACACGAACGCGCCGATTTGGGCCGAGTAGGCGTACGAGGCGTCGTCCCAGCTCCAGCCGTGCCCCAATGGCGTGTCGTCTATGCGACGATCATCCCCGATCAGGTTGCCGCTAATGTGCTCGATGCCGCGGGCACGGAGCGAGTCGGCCCACTGTCGAAACACCTGTGTGGGATCGGATCGCTGTCGCCAGCCCCCAATCGTCGGGTCGCCCGTGCCTCGAATGATGAGGTTGCCCTGGAGCGTGCCGTCGTCCACCGGGCCGTCTGCGTACACCGTCGTCCGGTAGCGGTAGTCTGGGCCCAACTGTTCGAGGGCGGCGGCACTGGTGAAGAGCTTCACGTTGGAGGCCGGCACGAAGTTGCTATTGGCGTTTCGGGCGTACAGGGTCGCCCCCGATTGGAGATTGACAACCTGGACGCCCCAGGAAGCGCCGGCGAAGGTCTCGGTATCGAGGGTGTTGTCGATGGTCGCCGACAGGGTGTCGAGCACGTCCTGGGACGGGGCGCTTTCCGCCTGTCCGTGAGCGGAGTGCGAAATGCAGAGCAGCCCCGTTCCGAGAACGACGATCGCGATTCGAAGCGAAGCAGAAAGGCGAGTCCGAGAAGACATTGGAGAGGTCATCCGATAGAGCGAGATTCGAGTTGCTCCCGGTCGGGATCCGGGACGCGGAGGATCACAAACGCGTGCCCGATTTCGTTGAGAGGCACTGCGGGACGGAGGTAGATCAGCAACTCACTGCGGCCCGGACGCGCTCGGACGGAGTCGATGGTGCCGATCGCCCGTCCCGGAGGAAAGACATCGCTGTAGCCGCTTGTCACCACGTCCTGGCCCGACTGGACGGGTTCGGTCTTGACGACGTGTTCGAGCAACAGCCGGTCGTGTCGCTCGCCGTCCCAGCGGACGATGCCGTCGGTGCGGAGGGGGACAATGGTTCCGGGAACGCGGAATTCGGTATTGAGAAAGGGCATGACCCGCGAATAGTCGGCGCTCGTGAGCATGATCCGGCCCACAATGCCGCTTTCGTGGACCACCGGCATGCCCTCCTTCACGCCATCGGACCGGCCCACGTTGATCGTCAAAAAGTTCTTTTGCTGAAAGAGGTCTTTGGTGACGATGCGGGCGGGCAGCAGTTCCGCCGAGCTGCTGTCCTGGAGGCGAAGCAGTTGTTTGAGCTCCTGGTTTTCCATACGGATGGAGCGTGTGCGCGCCACCCGACTGGAGAGTTCGATGTTTCGACGTCGGAGTTCCTCATTTTCTTCCAGCACGCGGATGTATCGTCCCATCCAGGCGAAGCTGCTCTCAATCTCGGCCGTCAGCTCCATGACCTCGGCCTGGAGGGCCCGGCTGAGCGGGCGGTTTTGGGTAAACATGGTAAGTACAGACACCGCGAGCAGGCCGAGCAGCAGCGCCCAGTCGAAAAGCCGAGAGCGAAGGTCCATAACACGGGAACAGGGCCGGGACGGACGGGCCGGACGAGAGGAGGGACTACGTCAAAACGCGCTCGTAGTCCTCCAGGTTTTCGAGGACCTCGCCCGTTCCGCGAACGACGGCCGTGAGCGGGTCTTCGGCCACGTAGACGGGCAGCTCCACGCGGTCCCGGAGCATCTTGTCGATGCCTTCGAGCATGGCGCCCCCGCCGGTCATCATGATGCCGCGCTCCAGCACGTCGGCGCCCAGCTCCGGCGGCGTCCGTTCGAGGGCCCGCAGCACGGCGGCGCTGATCTGGTCGAGGTTGTCGTGCAGGGCCTCCCGCACGTTCACCGAGGAGATGGTGCGCAATTTCGGGATGCCGCTTACAAGGTCGCGTCCCTTCACCGACAGCTCCAGCTCGGTGTCCAGTTCGATCGCACTGCCGATTTCACACTTGATGCGCTCGGCGGTGCGCGAGCCGATCAGCAGGTTGTGATTCCGCTTGAAGTACTGCATGATGGCGTTGTCCAGCTCCGCTCCCCCGACGCGCAGCGACTCGTCGATGACGATGCCGGAGAGGGCAATGACGGCAATCTCGGTGGTGCCGCCGCCAATGTCGACCACCATGTTGCCGACGGCCTCGCTGATGTCGAGGCCGATTCCAATGGCCGCGGCCATCGGTTCGGAGACCAGACTCACCTGTTTGGCGCCGGCGTGTTCGGCGGAGTCGCGAACGGCGCGCTTCTCGACCTCGGTGATGCCGCTGGGCACGCACACGACCATGCTGCG
>CAYOWD010000258.1:0-5892 GCA_964407535.1 uncultured Salinivenus sp.
TCGGTGACGCTGGACACGTTCCAGGTAGCAATGTCTCCATTGAAGCTGTCTGCACGACGAAACATGCGACGCATCGTGGTAACGCTGGAAACATCCCAGTCCCCGATGTCCTGATTAAAGCTATCTGCATTTTTAAACATCTCCTGCATATTGGTGACGGCGGAGACCTCCCAGCTGCCGATATCCTGATTAAAGCTGCTTGCCCCGCGAAACATGGCCTGCATACCGGTGACGCCGGACACGTCCCAGTCTCCGATGTCTCCGTCGAAGCTCTCTGCCTCGCGGAACATTCCTGACATCGACGTCACGCCGGTCAGGTCGGGCGTGTCCGACGCGGCATAGGTCAAGTTGCCCGCCCCCGAAAAGGCCCCCTTCATGCTTTCCCACTGGATCGTTCCCCACTGGCTAATCTCTTGAAGCTTCTCGGCATTGGACTCATTCCCGTTACACGAAGGGCTGGCACCACACGCATCCAGATAGATACGGGGAAAGGTTCCTGTGATCGACACCGTGTACGTCCCCGCCGCGGCGTAGGTGTGGGTCGGGTCCGGGTCGGGGCCGGACACCGTCTCCGTGCTCCCATCGCCCCAGTCGATCGTGTAGTCGTAGCCGGATACGTTTGTCCCGTTGGTCGGAATGGTCACCGAGTCCTCCGCGGCGGCGGTCTCCCAGGTTGTGACGAAGGCCGCCGGGGCCTGTCCGGCGTCGTTGATGGTCCAGCCCTCATTACTGATGATCGCCTGCCGCTGCTCGGCCGACACGGCGGTGTGCTGGATGCCCGCGGCCCCGAAGGTGAGGCCGTCGGTGAGGTCGAGCCGGCTCCAGCCGACCAGCAGCTTGTCGTAGTTGGCCGGGGACAGGCCCGAGTTGTCGAGAAAAGACTCAAAGGAGTCAGTGTAGGAAAAAGCATCATCGACGCTGGAAACATCCCAGCTGCTAATATCCTGATTAAAGCTGCTTGCATCTTCAAACATGCGCTCCATATTGGTGACACTGGGCACGTCCCAGCCGCCGATGTCCTGATTAAAGCTGCTTGCCCCGCGAAACATGCGATTCATATCGGTGACGCTGGAGACATCCCAGTCCCCAATATCCCCATTGAAGCTGCTTGCACGAGCAAACATGCCCCCCATATCGGTGACGCTGGAGACATCCCAGCCGCCGATGTCCTGATCAAAGCTGCTTGCACTAACAAACATGGATTGCATATCCGTGGCGCTGGAGACATTCCACCCGCCAATGTCCTGATCAAAGCTGCTTGCACTAACAAACATGGATTGCATATCGGTGACGCTGGAGACGTCCCAACCGCCAATGTCCTGATTAAAGCTGCTTGCCCCGCGAAACATGCGATTCATATCGGTGACGCTGGAGACATCCCAGTCCCCAATATCCCCATTGAAGCTGCTTGCACGAGCAAACATGCCCCCCATATCGGTGACGCTGGAGACGTCCCAACCGCCAATGTCCTGATTAAAGCTGGTTGCCCGGTTGAACATGGAACTCATATTGGTGACGCTGGAGACATCCCAGCCGCCGATGTCTTGATTAAAGCTGCTTGCACTGGCAAACATCTCCTGCATATTGGTGACGCTGGAGACGTCCCAGTTTCCAATGTCTCCATTGAAGCTGTTCGCCCCGACAAACATTCTTCGCATCGACGTTACGTTCGAGAGGTCGGGCCGGTCGGAAGCGGCGTAGGTCATTCTATCGGCTCCCTCAAAGGCCCGCTCCATACTCTCCCACTGGATCGCGCCCCACTGGTCGATCGAGCGCAGCTTTGAGGCGTTTGTTGTACTCTCCCCCTCTAGATAGATGCGCGGAAACCGCTGGCTCCCCGTCACTTTGATCGCCACGGTATAGGTCCCCGACGCAGCGTAGGTGTGGGTCGGATCCGGGTCGGTCCCGGAGACCGTCTCCGTGGTCCCGTCGCCCCAGTCGATCGTGAAGTCGTACGTGACGCTGCTGTTTTCGGTGGGAATCGTGATCGATTCCGAGGCAGAGGTCGTCTCCCACGTCGTCACGAACGCGTCGGGGCTCTGGGCCTGAGCGGGCCCGACGCCCACCAGAAGCCCCGCAAGCAGCAGCGCCCCGCCCACCCGCCAGGGGCGGGATCGGCGGATCGAGGCGCGCAGGGGCAATATAAGCGCAGACAAAACGAGGCGAAGGCGACAGACGAAGCGGGTCATGGGCCGAAGGGACGGCTGCAGAGAAGGGGGGCGTAGGGAGAACGGGCGGCCGGAACGACGGCCGGATCCCGTAATGGGTCGGAACGCTCGGCCGCCGGACGTCGGGGCAGAGTGGGAGGGACGTCCCCGTCCGTTCGAGCTGTACAACATCGACGGGCCGAAAGGACGCCTTTTAAGGACAGGAAATGCCTGGACAAACTCAGAACAGATTTGTAAAATTTAAATTAAATCGGTAGTTGTCGGCCTGTACGAAAACAGGTCCGCCCGCATCGGGACCGGTACGGGACGACTCGGAGGGAACCACGCCGGAGCGGGGTGAGGGGCTGCCCGGCCCCCGCTTGTGATGTCCCCTGTCCTCATTTGCGGCCGGGGCATGGCCGCAGGGAGCGGAGCGTTGGTTTGAGGCGGACGGGGCGGGGCGCACGGTCCGGGATGCGACCGGCCGCTTCTCCCCCATTCGTCGTTCTCTGCGCGGCGCCGGAGGGCGGGAACGCCTACGGAGAGTCGTACGGGTGCCACTCTTTCACCAGCGTATTTCCCGTCGTCGGCGTGGCCCCGTCGTTCGGATTTGCAACTGGGTGTCGGCCGGAGCGCCTGCGTCGGACCCAGTTTAGGATGTTCTTCTTTTGCGGATCGTCGTCCGGATGCGTTCGGGCCCGGTTGGGAGAGGGGGCCGGTACGTTTGCGTTTTGAATGCGCCGATGCACACGGGCGTCCGGCAGTCCACAGATGTCGTCATCCCTCAACGCCTCATTCGGGGAAGTCGTGTTGAACGTAAAGTATCGACGATCGACTGGTACATCGAATCGATTGAACAAGACGTGGTGGAGTTCATGCGCGAGCACCTCCGACGCTACGGGAAGCGCCTCGGCCGTGATAAACACAAAGAACCGATTTTCCATCGCCACGTGTCCGCCGTCCGGCTGAGGAATCGGACCGACCTCTCTAATTGCAGCGTGTCCGTACTCTTCCTCCGGCAGTGCGGGGACGAACGCCACCGTGAGCGTATTGTCGGGAGCCGTCGGAATTAAGTCGCCCAGTGCCGCCCGCTCTGCGCGCTCCCGATCGGGATGCTCCTCATTGTTGCCGTGATAGCACCCGTCGGCGTCGAGCATGCCCGGCGGAACGGACCGATTCGGCTCGTAATGCGATTCCTCCACCCGCAGTCCCACCTGTCGCCAGCGATCCTGCGCAATTTGCATATGCTTGTCGATGCGCGCTTTTCTCGTACACCCCCCGTAGTTGATAATGCGAATCGGAAGACGGCGCAACTCCTCGGGATTGAACGTCGGCACGCGCACCGATTGCGGAGGCGCCGCGGCGTCCCGCTTATAGTCGGCCTGGACGAACCCGCCCAACTCCGCCTCGCGCATTCGATGGTTGCTTTGCCCCCGATTGCGCTTCCCGAGATCCTCGAATCCACTGTGAGTGGGGTGCGTCTGGTCTACCGCGTCGCTCGTGAGCATGACGGCCCTGGACACAAAGACGTCGGAGTCCGGGCGTGTCCGTGCGAGCCGAAGGTCCGAGGACGCCGGCGCGTCGTCCTCTTGCTTGTCGTTCGTGAGCGTTTTCCAGGTGATGCTGATGTACTTTTCCCCGGGAGGGACCGACGGATCGCGAACACGAAAGTAAAACCGTCGCGTATCGGCCCCCACGAAGTTTCGAGACTCCTCTTTCTCATTTCGAATCGTTTGGAGGGGTCCCCCTAAGCAGGTCGTTTCGCCGTACGCCTCATCCCAGAGCCCAAAGCGGACATACTCCGCCGTCGGGGACTGCTCGTCGGCTTTGTATCGATTCCGTTTCTGTTTGTGGGGATTTGGGGAGGCCACAACCACTTCAATCGAGGCCGTCGATTTCAGGTGCACCTCGATCCGGTTCACCGTCGTCGGGCTGACCGTGGTTGGGATCGGTTGTTGATCCCCGCAATCGAAACCGGTGCGGGCGGCCCGGACCTCTACTCGCCCGGGAGGAAGTTGCTCAAAACAGGCGTCGCCGTGCGCGTCCGTGACGGCGCTGCGAGTGCACGACGGACCTTGGACGTGTACGTTGACATCCGGAATCGGCGCTTCGGTGTCGGCATCGGTGACCTGTATGAGCAGGTCGGCCTGCGCTCCGGTTTGTTGAGACGCGCCAGAGTGCACGTACACGTTTGTCGGGCCGCCCGAGGTGCCGGTCAGGGACGTCTCGTAGTTCGGCACGAGAATCACGTCCCCGGCGTAGAGCACGTTCGGATTGCCGCTCCGCAACCGATCCCTGTTCGGCGTGCCCGTCCCCCCGTCGTACTTGTAGAGAGCAAGCCATCGCATCTGGTACGCCGCGGCAATCGTTGAAAGTGTATCTTCTTCGTTGACGACGTACTCACGTACCATGACGCCATGCGGTTGTGGGTGGATACAGAAGAAGGGAGCGGGACACAATCGCGTGTGCCGTTCAACGAGCGCTCCAGTGCGGATTCCAGTCGGAGAGGTTGGGATTCGCCGGGAGCCTATTGCCGTCAAACCGGACTGCCCTCTACCGAGCCGGAAAGGAGCTAAGTACCGGAAAATTGAGAATTTATGGAGGGCATAGCTTGGGGCTGCGAATTTCGGGTGGTGATCCCCAGACCGCCCGATTCGGGAACGGTATAGTAGATCATTTGGAACCGGTTCCACGCGTTTTTCTGCGTCGAACCCGACGTCATCTGTTACAGCACCCCCGTGGGCCTGCTGTCTCCCGCTGTTCAGTCGACCGGAAGCCATGTCCTGTGGCCGAGTGAAGGCGTCTCAGATGTCAGGGATCAAGCCGGACGAATCCGGCAAGATTCCCTAGATCGTGCTCGGCCGTGAGCAACAGTCGCTTAGATCGGGGCAATCTCGGATCGGTGGATCGTATTCACGTATCGGTATGTCCTGCCGCGTCTGCTTCCGCACTCGCTTCCAGAGTCGAGATGCTCCCGGAGCACCTGTCTGTCGAAAGCAACCGTTCGTTTCAGCAGGCGCCGTCCGCTACGGCTGTCCAACAACGCACGTTCAACCGTCTCGCCGTTCGGAATTCGTGTTAGAATATATAGGGTATGAACACCGTCTTCAATGGACAAGCTTCGCTACCCGGACCGTTTTCAATCTCGCGGTTGGAGGCACACTGCCTCTTCGGCACGTCCACGGCGGTCTGTGTCGATTGGCGACGGTTCCTCATCATACCAAGTCCGCCTACAACGTTCGGGGTTGCAGAAATATCGGTATAGGCGCAAGCGAATGGGCCTCCATCACATACCCTCACATATACACACTTACAAACCCGACTCCTTCAACCGGATTCGGGATCACAAATCCAATGGGAGGAGGCAAACGGAACCGGAAACGCGTCTCTTACGCACGGTCATGCTGAGCGAGGCCGAGGTTGAGTTGGGTGGCTTCCGGCGTGGCCGCCGAATCCAGCTGAGGATATTCTTGGAGTCCGGATCGTTTTCAGGATGGGGGACAGGAACGGTGTGATCGGGAGGGTCCGCGTTTTGAATGCGTCGTTGAAGTCTCCCGTCCGGCCACGACGCTTTTGATAGAGGAGAAGAAGGGGACGGAAGCGCGCGATACGACCAGTGTGTCGCGCGTGACACATTGATTCTCTGTCGGGCGGTCTCCTCTGTTGAACAGACGGGAGAGAGTGCCGCGTTCACGGGGGGGCCGAGGAGGACCGTCCGACCAGGCGGGCCCATGAGAAGGGCCGC
>CAYOWD010000259.1:0-5882 GCA_964407535.1 uncultured Salinivenus sp.
GTGGGGACGAACTCGAACTACGACCTATCGCTTTTTCATGCAAGTCCACTCGAAAACTGCACGGAGTGTTGAATGAGACGAGCTCACATCAGCTGGTCTTTTCTTTCTGCCCCTGAGCGTTATTCGTTTATGAGAAAGGCCGTGTGCTCGGAAGAGGACTTCGGGACGTTCCAAACGGACATCGTGACTTAGAAACGGTCGGCGCTCCCCAGAGCCGCAGACCATGGGGCAGGAGACGAGGACTGTCCGCCTCAAATAGAAAAAGCTCCTCCCGCCCGATGGGCGACAGGAGCTTGGTAGACGTTCCGACGCGAAGGCCGTTACGCCTCTTCCGGCACGACGTGGACGTACTTCCGGTCGCCGCTCCGCTTGAACTGAACGGTGCCTTCGGACTTGGCAAACAGGGTGTCGTCCCCGCCGCGTCCGACGTTGTGACCGGGGTGAAACTTCGTCCCGCGTTGTCGGACGATAATGTTGCCGGCGTCGACGAACTCGCCGCCGTAGGCCTTTACACCGAGATATTTGGGGTTGGAGTCTCGACCATTCTGGGTCGAGCCCATGGCTTTCTTGTGTGCCATAACAACCTCGCAGAACTTGTGTGGAAGAGTACGAAGGAAAAGAGGAGGCGCTACGCGTCCGCCGGTTCCGCCTCATCGGCCGTCTCCATCGTCGACGCCGCTTCGTTCACGTCGAGCGACTCGATCTGGATCTGGGTGTACTGCTGTCGGTGTCCGCGTTTAACGCGGTACCGCTTGCGCCGTTTCTTCTTGAACACGATCACCTTGTCCCCCTTTACGTGATCCACGACGCGGGCCGTCACCGTGGCGCCGTCCACCGTGGGCGTGCCAATGGTAACGTCGCCCTCACCGTCGGAGACGAGTAGCACCCGGTCGAGGGTCAGCTCCTCGTCGACCTCGGCGTCGGAGTGATAGGGAACGTACAAGGTGTCGTCTTCGCGAACCTTGAACTGCTTGTCCTTTACGTCAACAATCGCGTACATAAGAAGTCTCTGCTTTGGAGCGCCGGATTGGATACCGACGCGAGAGTGACAGTCGTTTGTTTGTGTCGGCAAACAGGCACGCGTCCAGTGCGCACTCGTTCCACGAATTGTCCGAACCCCCTTCCGTTTCGCATGAAGATCACCCTGCCGCCTTCCGGTCCGTCCGTTTCCATCGGAAAGTTGCTCTGCATTGGGCGCAATTACGCCGATCACGCCGCCGAGCTGGAGCGGGAGGTGCCCGAGGAGCCGCTGGTGTTTTTGAAGCCCGCCACGGCGGTCGTTCGGGACGGCACGCCCGTGCAGCTGCCCCCACAGTCGCAGAACGTGCACCATGAGATCGAACTCGTAGTGGTGATCGGCACCGAGGGGCGCCGTATTCCGCGGGCATCGGCGCTCGACCACGTGGCCGGTTACGCCGTAGGCCTCGATATTACCGCCCGCGATCTACAGGAGAAAGCCCGAGAGCGTCGAAACCCGTGGTCCGTGGCCAAGGGCTTCGACACCTTCGCCCCGCTCGGGCCGATCACCCCGGCCGCCGAGATCGATGATCCGCAGGACGTATCGCTGCGGCTCCACCGGAACGACGAAGAACGACAAGCGGCGTCCACCCGGGACATGATTTTTCCCATCGACGAACTCGTGCACTACTGCTCACAGATTTTCACGCTGGAGCCGGGCGACCTGCTCTATACCGGTACGCCCTCCGGCGTGGGCCCCATTGAGGACGGGGACGTGCTGGAGGCGCAGGCGGACGGATGCGATCCGCTTCGGGTTCCGGTAGTGCGGTGAGCAGGATGGGGCGGATGGGGACGAGAATCCCCGGAGGGGAATGCAGAACGTTCGCCAGACTGCTTTTCAACGTTTGACCAAGCTATGGACCGATTGACCGACCTCGATGCTGTGTTGCACCGCGTATGGAATCAGTTCGATGCGGCCGCCGAGGATCCGGGGCATCCGTTTCGCACCCTCACATTTGGCACGGCACAGGACGACACCCCTCATCTTCGCACCGTCGTGCTCCGAGAGACCGATCCGGAGGCGCGGCGACTGGCGTTTCATTCGGATCGGCGGGCACAAAAGATTGACGATATCCGCACAAACGACCGGGTCGCCTGGCTCGGATGGACCCCCGAGACGCGTGAGCAGGTTCGCCTTCACGGGCATGCCTCGGTCCACACAGACGATGAGGTGGCCGATGCGATGTGGGCGGCAGAGTCGTCGTCCTCGCTCAGCGTGTATGTGCGGTCCGCTGCGCCGGGATCGGCGCTCGATGAACCGGGGGACGGAGGGACCGACGTGGCGGCAGAAGGCGAGGTATCAGACGCCGATGTGGCGGCCGGTCGAGCGCATTTCGCGGTGGTGCGGACCGTCATCGACGAGATTGAATGGCTGCACCTCCATTCCGAGGGCCACTATCGTGCCCGCTTCCAGTTCGAGGAGGAAGCCCAGACCTTCGACGGCACGTGGATTGTGCCGTAACGACGGGGGTTACTCGCGGAGCCACTCCCGCATTGCCTCGGCGGTTGGCAGGTCGGGCAGATCCAGGGGCGGAATCCACGGAGGCGAGTCAGCCGCCGAGAGAGGAAGGCGGCCGAGGTTGTGCATGCGTCGAAGGATCACCCGAGTATACCGCCCGACATTCGCGGGGGTGCGCACGTGAGGATTGGGAATGCAGGCGGCGAGGGCGGCGGCCTGATAGCGGGTGAGACGCTGCGCCGATCGGTCGTAGTGATGTTGAGCGGCGGCTTCTGCGCCGAACACACCAGGGCCCCACTCAATCACGTTCAAGTACAGCTCCAGGATCCGGCGTTTGGACAGAATCAGTTCGGCCGCGTACGTAAGCGGGACTTCCAGCCCCTTCCGGAGGACGGTGCTGTGAGTGGTCATGAACAGGTTTTTGACCAGCTGCTGCGTGATCGAGGAGCCGCCTCGGAGGCCCTCGCCCCGCAGGTATTCCGTCACCGCACTACGGATGGCTTTCCAGTCGATGCCGTGGTGCTTGAAAAAACGACTATCTTCTCCGGCAACCGTGGCTCGGCGCAGGTCGGCATCGATTGTCGAGAGGGCACGGGGACGATAGGTGAATTGGCGGTCCGTGCCGTTGACGATTGCTTCGAGGTGACGCTGGGCCTGCACGCCGGTGACGGGGGGGAAGACGGTTGTATAGACCAGAAGAGCGCCCACGCAGAGCCCGATGTACGTTGCAAATAGGGCGATCAGCGACGCAAGGAGGCCGCGACCACCCCGGCGGACCCTCGCCCCCCATGTCTCCCGAGGGGGCGACGGACGTTCAGGCGGGAGGGGGCGAGAGGGCGAGGGCGTCATTGGCCGGAAGGACCAGTCCGGTTATCGGGAGATGTCCGTAATCTTGAGGGTAACCGTTCCGGCAGGAACCTCAATTTCGACTTCGTCTCCTTCTTCCTGCCCAAGCAGTCCCTGCCCAATCGGACTCTCGATCGAGATTTTTCCTTCCGACACGTCTGCCTCTTCTTCCGAGACCAGCGTGTAGGTTTGCTCGTCGCCCGAGTCTTGGTTTTCGACGGTCACCTTGGAAAGAATGTAGGCTTTGCTGTCGTCGACGTTGGACTCGTCGACGATGCGAGCGCGGGCGATGGTGTCTTCAATTTCGGAGATGCGGGCTTCGAGCTTGCCTTGTTCTTCCTTGGCGGCGTCGTATTCGGCGTTTTCAGAGAGGTCGCCTTTGGCACGCGCCTCGGCAATCTCGTCGGCAATGCGCGAGCGCTCTTCGGTGCGGAGGCGATGGAGCTCTTCTTTGAGCTCTTCAAGCCCCTCTTCAGTCATGTAAACGGTCTTGTCATCAGCCATACTGCTTGGGTACATTAATGCGTCAGTGCGACGGCGACGCCACGCTCGGGAAGAGGCCAAAAAAAGCAACGCCACAGCCTGGCGGCGGCGGCGTTGGGGACAAACAAGTGAGCGCGGCGCAATATATTCGATCTGCAGGGGAAAAAGTTCCAACCGGAACCGCTTTGGTCGGATCCGCGGTTGCCTCGGGCGAGGGAGGCCGCGGATGGCGCAATCGGGAAGGCGGCGGGACCGGCGATGCCGGAATGGGACACGGACTACCAGGAGGCACGGGTGGGTGGGGACGAGGAGGATGGGGACGAGGCGGGAGCGGCGTCCGAATCCTCATCGGAGAGGGAGAGCAGGCGGCGCGCCTGCCACCAGTGCTCGGTCCAGTAGTTGTTGTCCAGGGACGACACCGTAACGCCGCTACTTGCGGAGGCGTGCAGAAAGTTCCCATCGGCGATATAAATGCCCACGTGGCGCTTTTTCCAGCCGGGGCGGAAAAATACGAGGTCCCCCGGCTGAAGGGCCGAGCGCGATACCTGTGTGCCTGTGCGCACCTGTTGTTCGGTGGTGCGGGGGACGGATGCGTTGAACCGATCCGCGTACACAGACTGCACGAGTCCGGAGCAGTCGACCCCTCGTCGGGAGGTGCCGCCCAGGTCGTGCGGAGTGCCTTCCCACTGATCGGCGGCGGTGCGGAGCCGACGGGTTGCTTCCGACGGCGTCCAGACCTCGGATGCAGAAGGCGCCGGTTTCTGCTGAGCGGATGACGTCGACGTGGCGGAGTTGGAAGACGCACACCCGGACAGAAGGGTGCCCAACACGATGCACGCTCCGAGGAGGAGCTCGAAGTGGAAGGTCGGAGACCCTGAAGGCATGGTTGAAAACGCGTCCGTCAGAAGAAGATGCACAGCAGAAATCCACAAAAGACCATAAACAAAACGGTATTGAAAAATTGCAGTTCCTTTGTCGTGAACAACGTGTTCAAAAGAGGGGGGAGAATGTCGGCCACCGTTTCGACGCAGGATCATCGTTCCGAGCGATCCGTTTCTACATATCGGTGAATCGCAATCGGTCTTCGTCTTTTTTCTGAAAGCCTGCCAGTCCGTTTATGCCGTATCCCAAGCAAATGGTTGACCCGATGCGTGAGGAGCTCACTCGTCTCGGGGTTGAAGAGTTACGAACCGCAGACGAAGTGGATGCTGCCTTTGAAGAGGCCGATGACGAAACCGTGTTGCTTGTCATCAACTCCGTGTGCGGATGTGCAGCGGGAAATGCCCGTCCCGCTATTTCCATGGTCCAAGAGGCGGACGTGCAGCCTGATCGGTACGTCACGGTGTTTGCCGGTCAGGACGAGGAGGCCACCGCACGCGTCCGGGACAAGCAACTGGCGGGCATTCCGCCGTCGTCGCCGTTTATCGCCCTGTTTCGGGACGGAGAACCCGTGTACGTTGTGGAGCGGAAGCACATTGAGGGGCGCAATGCCAATGCCATTGCGGCGGATCTCGTCGATGCCTTTGAGGCCTACTGCACCGATGAGGAGCCGCCGTCGGATGCGCCGAGCCGGCCCGATACAGCGTCGTCGGCGGGCGATGAGCTGCCCTCCACGTTCCAGTCGATCAACTGATACCGAATCGGGGTGAACGTATCTACGTGTGTCCCACGTACTTACTGCAGCGTCAACCGTCAATCTACATACAGACGGGCCGCCCGTTTCAGTATAGATGCCAAGACGGAAGATGTGATTCGTACCCTCCGATGTGGGCAGCCTCCGCAAAGCGCAGGCAACTCCGCAAAGCGCAGGCAGCCTCTGCGAAGCACAGGCGGCCTCACGCAATACGCGCCCTGATGCCGACTGCTGTCGGCAGAAGAAGTGCTCCCGGGGTGCATTACGCAATACGAACCGTTTGTTGCCCGCAACGGAGAACGGTTCTTCCTCTTCCCGTCCGTACGCAAAATTAGCGTTGACACTGCATTGCTTACAAACATACACACTTCCATCCGACACACTAGTGTGCCACCAACGGAGCTGCCGAACTAAGTAGGACAGCGAAAGAACATTACGAGGTCG
>CAYOWD010000260.1:0-5865 GCA_964407535.1 uncultured Salinivenus sp.
TCTGCCAAACCGGACAATCGTCTCCCCAAACATGCACACGTTTAAACATTGAACGTGAGAAGGTTATGATGAATGTAATTTTCGGGCGTCCGGCTGACTGCGGGGGGCGATCCCCAGACATCATGATTCGAAAACGGTATAACAGCGATCCTCCTCCGTCGCAGCGGGATTCAGCCACGATACGGAGATACGAAATACGCACTACGCAATACGCATTCAAGCCTCCGCCTTCGGTTCCCACTCGGTCCCCTCGGGCGTGTCCATGACCTCGATGCCGAGCGCCTGAAGCGTGTCGCGGATGGCGTCGGCCCGGGCGTACTCGCCGTCGTCGCGGGCCGCTTCGCGTTCCGAGAGCAGGTCGTCGATGGTGCCGGCCATGTCCGCATCGAACAGGTCCGAAGCGTCGTCCTCCGGCTCCCCGTCCGACGCGTATCCCGATTCGACGATGCCGAGGAGGTCGTTCGTGCGGGCCAGCCAGTGGCGAGCGGCGTAGGCGGTAGCGCCACTCAACGAGTCGGCCTGCTCGATGCGCTTTACGCCCTCCAGGGCGGCGGTCGTCGCGGCGGGCGTATTGAGGTCGTTGCACATCGCCGCCAGCATCTCGTCGTAGAGGTCGCCGAGCTCGGGGCCGATGGGATCGGGCCCGTCCACGTCGGCCTCAATGGCCTCTTCCACCCGCTCGGCCGCGTCCCGGAAGCGCTGTACGTGGCGCTGGGCGGTGCGCAGGGTGTCGTGCGTAAAGTTGAACGGCTTGCGGTAGTGGCCCTGCAGGAGGGCGTAGCGGAGGGCCAGCGGGTCGATGCCACCCTGCTTCCGGACGAAGTCGGGCACGTGATCGTCGTCCGGGCCGGGGGCAATGAGGTCGCGGACGGTATAGAAGTTGCCTTCGGATTTCGACATCTTCTCGCCCTCCACCTGCAGAAAGCGGGTATGCACCCAGTAGTTGACGACTTGGTGGCCGGCGAGGGCGCGGTTCTGTGCAATTTCGCAGTCGTGATGAGGAAACGTGAGATCCTCCCCGCCGGTGTGGAGGTCGAATCGATCTCCGAGGTACTGCATCCCCATCACCGAGCACTCGATGTGCCAGCCCGGATACCCCCAGCCCCAGGGACTGTGCCAGTGCATCAGGTGGTCGGGATCGAGCTTCCAAAGCGCGAAGTCGCGCGGATCCTGTTTGCCGGGGTCGTCCACCGTCTCCCGCTCGGTGGCCTGCAATTGCTCCGCCTCGGTATTGCCACTGAGGTGCCCGTAATCCTCCACACTGTCGACCGAGAAGTATACGCCCTGATCGGTGGTATAGGCATGTCCCTTCTCCACCAGTTCAATGACGGCGTGGAGCTGATCGGTCACGTGCTCCGTGGCGCGTGGGCGTACTTCCGGCGCCCGCAGGTTCAGGGAGCGCCAGTCCTCCAGAAATGCCTCGGTGTAGTGGCGGGCGAGGTCGTAGATGTTAGAAAACCGCTCTCCTTCCCGCTCCAGGGCCTGCTCCATCTTGTCCGCCCCGCCGGGATCCACAAGGTCGTCCTGTGTGAGGTGCCCCACGTCGGTAATGTTGCTCACGTTGGTCACGTCCCACCCGATGGCCTCGGCCGTCCGGCGAAGCAAATCCGCGGTCAGGAAGGAGCGAAAATTGCCGATGTGGGCGTAGGTGTACACCGTGGGCCCGCAACTGTAGAAGCGGAGGTGCCCCTCCTCAATCGGCTCGACCGGTTCGGTCTCGTGCGTCAGCGTGTTGTAGAGCGAAAGCGTGGGGGACGACATGCGACACCAGCGTTCTCGGAGAATGTTAAAACGACCGTTCGCCTGTACCCTTGCCGGTGCGGGATTGTGCCGTGACTTCTCCGTGCACGATTTTCGGGCATCCGCCGTGCCTCCCTGCAGTCGCGTCGGACCGGGATCGCTCGGTCCGGGATTAGGCGACGCAAGCCCGCGCCCCCAGCCGACATCATGGGAGGCGCGCTGTGTCCACAGCACGTTTTTCTCACTGACGGGTGTATCATCTCGAACACGTGCTCGTACACGCCCCCGGGTAGGGTCGACATACTGATCCGAGCTGCGATCCTGCTTCGGCTCCCCTCCCGACTATATGGGACTCGATGAACAGTCCCCGTTCCCTTTTGCCCGACCCCTCCTGTCCGCTATGGCATCGTCTCCGTCTCCCGACGCCCCCAACCTCGACGACCCCTCCGAGCGGCAGGCCGCCCTGCGGCGCTACCACGTGCTCGACACCGCCCCGGAGGAGGAATTCGACCGCATCACGAGCCTCGCCGCCAAGGTGTGCGACGTGCCGACCGCCCTCATCACGCTCATCGACGACGAGCGGCAATGGTTCAAGTCCTGCTTCGGCTTCGATACCCGCGAGACCGACATTGGGGTGTCGTTCTGCGTGCATACTGTGGATGCGGGCGATATGATGGTGGTCGAAGACGCAACAACCGACCCGCGGTTTAAGGACAATCCGTTCGTCACGGAGCCGCCGCACGTGCGCTTCTACGCCGGCGCCCCGTTGACGACCCCTGCGGGCGTCGACATCGGTACGCTCTGCATCCTCGACTACGAACCCCGCACCTTCGACGCGTCGGATCGGGAGATTCTCACTTCCCTCGCCGACACCGTCATCGACCAGTTCGAGCGCCGCAGCGCCGAGGCGCAGGTCCGCCAACTGGTGGAGGACAATCCTCAGCCGATGTACGTGTATGCCACGGACGGCGGCGCCATCCTCAACGCCAATGCCGCGGCCCGCGCCCAGTATGGGTACGATGAGGCCACCTTTCTGTCGCTTACCGTTGACGACCTGGAAGCGCCGCTGACGATCCAGCCGGCCGTCAAGTCGCGCATGATGCACGAACGAGCGGACGGCTCCCGGTTTGCCATACGGCTCCGAGAGCAAGACGTGCTGTTTGACGGCCGCGCGGCCCGAGTCGCCGTGCCGCAACTGCTCTCCGACGACGCCGACGACGTGCCGGAGATTGCGTTCCAGGCCCAACCGGACGGCACCCTTCAGTCCCTGAGTGCCAACTGGGAGGCGGCGACCGGCCTATCCGTATCGGAAGCCGTGGGCACCCGACTCACCGACCTCATTGTGCCCGCCGACCGGCCGGCCGCCCTGGAGGTACTTTCCCCCCTCAGCGAGGGCACCGAGGAGTCGTGCCGGCACGAGACGCACCTCCAAACCGCAGAGGGCGAACGGCCCTTTTCGGTGCGGGCCCGTGTCATCCGCAACGCCGACGAGACGCCCGTTGGCGTGGTGGGGACGCTTACGCCGCTCGGCCCGGCGCAGTCTCTCCCGATGGACCCCGAGCCGGACTTCTCCATCCCGGATCGCATGGACCTCTCTCCGGAGACGGACTACAGCATGTTCTCGACGAGTATCCCGTCCTTCGATCCGCCGTCCTCCGAACCGTCGGACGCGTCCGAAGAGGCCTCGTCCTCCATCGAGAATGCGCCGGCCTCCGCTCCCTCCGACGCCGTCGACCTCACCAGCCAGCTCCATCACCTTCTGGACCGGCGTGCCGCCAATCACGACCGCCCCGACATTACACTCCAGCGCTCCCTGCCCGACGTCGTTGTGCCCATCTCGTTCGATCCGGATGAAGTGGCCGGGCTCGTGGACGCCCTGCTCGACAATGCCCTCACCAACACGGAGGAGGGATCGATCACGCTTCGCCTGACCACCAGCGCAGAAACGGCCGAAATTGAGATTGAAGACACGGGCACCAGCGCCGAAGACCGATTCATGGAGGTCTACACCCCAACGTCGTCCTCCGCGCCCACGCTTCACAGTATTCACCAGAAGGCCAACCAGATGGGCCTCTCCCTGAACATGGAAGACGGCGAGTCCGGCACCCGATTTCGGCTGACCGTCCCCCGTGCGTCGGACGCCTCCTCCGAGAAGGAGCCGCAGTAGCCGGTCCTCAGTCGCTCCACGCCGCCCAATCGGTCCGCAGGGTGAACTGGTGCAGCCCCCCGAGCGACGACCAGGAGTTATAGGCATAATCGACCGTCAGGGCACGCACAGTCACCCCGAATCCGACCCCCAGCCCCGCAAGGTCGAACTGCTCCGACAACGCCAGTTCGCGGCCGCGGCGATGGTTGTACCCCGCCCGGACCCGCAGCACCTCGACCGGTTGCAGTTCCGCCCCGAACGTGAGGTGGGACAGCATGTGGTCGAAGGTCCCCCCTCCGCGAATGCCGTCCGAAAGATTGTTGAGGTTGTACGCCGTCGCCGTGAGCAGGAGCGGCAAATGGTCGAGCCGCTTTGAAAGCCCCACCTGCAGATCGAGCGGCAGCTCCTCGGGGCGATCCCGGAAGCCGTCAAGTGCCGTACCGAGGTGGCGAAGGGCCACGCTCACCGTCATCTGCTGAGCGGGAATGCGGTAGTGGCTCCCCAGGTCCATGGCAAGGGCCGTTGCACTCGCGTCGTCAATGCGGGCATGCAAAAGATGGAGGCTGGCACCGTATCGGAGGCGAGGCCCGAACGTCCGCGACACGCCCGTCGTCACAGCAAGGTCTCCGGCCCCAAAGTCGCCGGTCTTATTGCCGAACTGATCTCGGCCTTCGAACGTCCCCCAGTGGGCAAACCGAACACCTCCGCTGACCGTCGTACTGGAATCCGCGAGTGTGTGACTGTACGCCACCGACCCCACGTTCAGGTCGGAAAGGTGGTTAAGATAGGAGAAGGAGGCCCGCCGGGTCGTGGCCGGACCGGGCCCGGCCGGATTAAAGAAAAGCGTATTCACGTCGCCGCCGTCGATGGCCGCAAAGGCCCCCCCGAGCGCGGCGGATCGGGCCGAGGGCTCCAGCCGCAGCACCGGAAAGCTCGTCAGGTCCGCGCCGGGTTGAGCCACCGACGGGATTCCCACCAGCATCCACACAACCAACACGGCCCCGAGGCGGAGGTATTGCATCGCAGTCAGCAGGCACTTTCAGACACATCGAACCAGTGCGCCAATGAGCGGGGACGGGGGCGGTTCCGCCCTTCCTTCTTTCTCCTCCACGCCCCCTCTCCCAGGCTCCCCTCTCCCATGCCCCCGTTCTCGAACAACGCTCCCGTCCCCCGAACAAAAGCAGATGAGTCTTCCGCGTAGAGCCCGAAGCGGGCCGGGACACACGCAAACGCCCGGAACGTGCGCTTGGGGTTTGCGTGCCACTCATCATGCTTTATGCGGCCGTCTCCGGGTGGTCGGGGAGGGACTTGAGGACGCTCGTCTTCAGGCGAATCTGCGCGTCGCGACTTTCGTCGTCCTTCGTACGCACGACTACAGCGATCTATGTTTGAGTGGCTGAAAAATCTCTTTGGGGACCAGAACGAACGGGAGCTCAACAAGCTCTGGCCCGTCGTCGAAGAGATCAACGAACACTACGAGGAGCTGCAGGACCTGACCGACGACGAGCTGCGGGCCAAGACCGACGCGTTTCGGGAGGAGATTCAGGAGGCCGTGGCCGACATTGAGGCCCGGCAGGCGGAAATCGAGGAGCGCCTAAGCAAGGCCCCGGCCCCGCAGGCCCCCGTCGGCGGCGATGGGCAGGTGGCCGACGCCGAGTTTGAGCCGCTGTCCCTCGACGAGCGCGACGCCCTCTACGACGAGTACGACGAGCTGGAGGAGGAGTGGCAGGAGACCGTCGAGGACATTCTCTGGGAGCTGCTTCCCGAGGCCTTCGCCGTCATCAAGGAAACGTGCCGTCGCATGCTTGGCAAGACGTGGACCGCCGGCGGGTCGAAGGTAGAGTGGGAGATGGTGCCGTACGACGTGCAGCTTTTGGGGGCCATCGTCCTGCATCAGGGCCGTATCGCCGAGATGAAGACCGGGGAAGGAAAGACGCTGGCCGCCGTGATGCCGCTGTACCTCAATGCGCTCGCGGGAC
>CAYOWD010000261.1:0-5857 GCA_964407535.1 uncultured Salinivenus sp.
CGTCGTCCTGGGCCTCGGCGTTGAGCCGGCGCAGGGGCAGGCGCTCGCGCTCGTCGCCGGGGCGCTCGTGGCGCGGGCGCGGATGCCGGAACACCCCCTGATCCATGAGGGCGTGGGCGGCATCGAGGGGGGAGAAGGACGTGTCCAGGTGATAGTAGTGCGGATCTTGCAGTTCGAGGAGCAGGATGTCCACGTCCAACAGTGTGCTAAGGGCCTCGTAGGCGGCAGGACTGGTGCGAAAGCCGTGGCCGCCCCACAGGCGGAAGCGGTCAGGATGCCAGATTGCGTCGCCCATCCCTTCAAACGTCACGTCGCTGGGGAGCGTCTCGACGACGTATCCGCGATCCGAAAAGAAGGGGTCGTAGTGCGGGACCTCGTCTTTCCGCTCGTCGGCGTGCATTCGGCTAAGGACCACGCCGCGCCGATTGGCGTCCGGCTGGTAGAACGGAAGCGTCTGATTGGCGCAGAACACCATGTCGGGAAGGTTGGGCTGCCCGTTGAGAACCACAGGCGTCACGTCCAGGGCCCGATAGACGGCCCGGAGGGCCTTCCACTGTTGGAGGGCCACCTCTTTCTGGACCGTACCCACATTGGCCGACATATGCGGGTTGATGACGTACTCAACGTCGAAGTAGGTGGGCGTAGTGAGCAGGACGTGATCGGGACGAGGCAGGGGCGGAGCCTCATCGGGCGGGGCGCCGAGCTCGTCGGGGGTGGAATAGACCATGACCGACTATGGGAACGGGAGGCAGACACTGAATGTGTCGTCTTCGGAGGGGCATCGGTTACAGGGGAGCGATGCCATTTGCGCGAAAAAGAATGTAGGAATACAGGGGACGAAATTCCATAGGGAATGGATGTCCCCGGGCGATAGAAGAGGCTAGAAGTCTCGTTTCGCGAAGAGGTAGCCGGTGAGGCCATACGTAGCGCCGCCGAAGAGGAGGGACGACGTAAGCGGATACCAGGACGACACCGGGTCGTTTTTGGCGAGGGCCGTCACGAGGCCAGTAACTTCGGCAAAGTTGGGGAGGAGATGGTAGAGGCCCCAGAAGAGGGGTGTGCTTACGGATCCGAGTAGTGGAGCAATTTCGCCGTGCCCGGCGAGCACGAGGGAGGCAAAGATAAGCCCGTAGGCCACGATGAGAGTGAGCGCCGTGCTCTGGGTCCAGATGCTCATAAGGACGACGGCGCCGTACATCACCCCGAACATGACAATCACGATGAGGATGGACAGTAGGAAGCGGCCGTTCCAGACGCCCGACTTGAGGGACATGATGAGCCACGTCCCGCCGAGAAGGTACAGGGCCAGCGACGCCACGGCGGTCCAGACGCCCAGGACGTGTCCGAAGAGAATTTGGAGGCGACTGACCGGCTTCGACAGCAAGAGCTCTACGCGGCCGGGCATTTGGAGATCGGTAAAGAGGCCTGAGGCCGCAAACAGTGCGAGAAGAATACCGATCCAGTAGGCGGCCCCGGCCACGATTCCTTCCACACCGACGACCACTCGGGTAAGGGTCATTGGGGGCGGCTGTGGACCGTCTGGATTCGGAGAGGCGGGTTCTTCGCCGAACAGGCGGAGCCCTTCCAGCGATCCTTCAACGACCTCCAGGTTCAAGGCAAAGGAAATCACCAGCAGCACCAGCGAGCTGATGAGGAAGAGGCCGAGAACGATGCGTTTGGCCCACAGTTCGCGGAAAGTGAGAAGGAGCAGTCCGTAGAGCGGGCGCATGGGGGGCAGGAATTTTACGTCGTCGATTCGGCGGCGGAACGATCGTCGTTATCCAGTACGTCGATGAAGTAGTCCTCCAGGGAGCGGCGGAGGGGGGTGATGGATTCGATCTCCACGCCGGCTGAACGGAGACGGTCCACCAGGGTATTGAGGGAACGACGGTCCTCAGCGTGAATGCGGTACTGGCGGAGGTCAGGGGCGGCGGCATCGGCGGGCGCGGATTCGAGAGGCGCCGAAGCGGCGAGGTCCTCCGGAATAGGGGTAGATAAAAGGTCGTACACTCGCTCGACGGCCGTGAGCTCCTCAATGGTGCCCTGCCGCACGATTTCTCCGTCTCGGAGAATCGCAACCGTGGAGCAGACCTTCTCGACTTCGGAGAGCAGGTGGGAGTTGAGAAAGATGGTGGTGCCGTCGTCCCGCAGTTCCAGGACGAGATCCCGGATGGCGCGCCGTCCAACGGGGTCGACGCCCGAGGTAGGTTCGTCCAGGAACAGGAGGTCAGGGTCATTGAGCAGGGCTTGTGCAATGCCCAATCGCTGCAGCATCCCCTTCGAAAAGGTCTTGACCTTCGTATCCCGTCGGTTGCCGAGGCCCACGCGTTCGAGAAGCGTGTCGGTGCGTGCGGTGCGCGGGGGGGTGGGCACATCAGCAATGCGGCCGTACACCTGCAGGGTCTGCTCGGCGGTGAGAAAGCCGGGGAACCGGTGTTTTTCCGGTAGAAAGCCTACCTGGGACCGGGCCGCCGGCTGGCCGGCAGGCGTGTCGAAGAGGCGAGCAGAGCCCGTTGTGGGGTGGACGAGGCCGAGGAGAATCTTGACGAGGGTCGTTTTTCCGGCGCCGTTCGGACCCAGTAGGCCAAAGATTGCGCCGTCAGCCACTTCGAAGGAGACCTCATCCAAGGCGTGTACCGACCGGCTCCCAAACAGGCCGGTGCGGTAGGTTTTCGACAGGTCGGATACGGAGATGGCAGGGGTGGGCATGCCGATCCATGAAATGAGTGTTTGGGCAGTTCTTGAAGCGCCCCCCTGGGTGAGAGGGACGAGGGCATCTTACTGATCCGTGCACAGGTAGGTAAACTTTCTCTTTCGTTCGAGGGAGACCGTGGTAGGCTAATAGTCGGAGTCGTCTTTAGGAACCCATTCACGTATCAGTAAGTGCGAACGGATCGAATGCGACCGTTCTACTCCTCCGTATTGTCCGACATCTCTGAAGATGGAGAAGGAGTAGGCGTGTAATCCGGGGCGGAGTCGTTGTCGAAGACGTGGACCGTACGCTGTGGGAACGGAATCTCCACGCCATGCTCGTCGAAGGCGCGCTTCAGTCGCATCCGGAGATCACGCTCGGCAGCGTACTGCTCGCCCGGTTTGACTTGCACTACTACCCGGGCCGTGACCGAGGAGTCGCCAAAGTCCATGAGGCCCTGGACCGTCGGGGCGTCTTCGAGTAGAATGTCCTCCTTTTCCGCAGCCCAGTCGTTTGCCACGTCCTCTATGATGGGAAGAATGGCGTCTACATCCTGTCCGTAGCTCAGTCCTACGGGAACTATCACACGCGCCCAGTTGACGCTCTTGTTGCCGAACGTTCGGATTTCGCCCGCGGGAATCATCACAAGCTCACCGTCGAATTTGCGCACCTTGATGAGACGGACCCCAATTTCTTCGACGGTCCCGACGGTATTTCCGATACTAACGAGATCGCCGATGTGGATGATGTCGTCGAAGAGGAGGAAGATGCCACCGATGACGTCCTTGACCAATGTCTGTGCCCCAAAACCGATGGCGAGCCCCGCCACACCGGCCGTTGCGATGAGGGCCCCGACGTCGAGGCCCACCTCGCTGAGCACCATGATGGTTACCACCGGCCAAACGATGTACTCGGCCGTGGACTGGAGCAGGTTGCTCAGCGTTGTGGCCCGTTGGCGCCGCGGATCGCGGGCCTCGAGGTCCCCGACGCTTTCGGCCCATCGGGTTGTGGCCTGTTTGATCAGGCGAAGCACGATGACCGCCACGATCAGGATGACCAAAATGCGCACCCCGCCCATTGCGTAGGGCTCCCAGAATTCCAGACTGGAGGCGGATTGCGGAAGAAGGCCGAATGCGTCAAGCAAGGTGGGAGGCAATAGAGCCATCAAAGGGTAGCGTTAAGCTTCGGAAAGAGCCTCGATGCCGGGAAGCGGCTCCCCTTCGAGGAAGGTGAGCATCGCGCCGCCGCCAGTCGAGACGTGACTAATGCGATCGGTAAAGCCGGAGCGTCCCAACGCCGAGACGGAGTCTCCGCCGCCGACGACGGAGAATGCGCCCTCGTCGGTGGCGTCGGCCACCGCTTCGGCAATGTCCATCGTTCCCTGGGCAAACTTCTCGATTTCAAAGACCCCCATCGGGCCGTTCCACACAATGGTCGCGGCGCCAGAGAGAATGTCGCGATACGTGTCCACCGTTTGCGGGCCGATGTCCATGCCCATGAGGCCGCCGGGGATATCGCCTTCGACCACCGAGGCATCGGCGTCCTCGTCCATCTCCTCGGCGACGACGTGATCTTCCGGCAGGACCAGCTTGCCGTCACTGTTTTCGTGGAGGGACTCGGCGGTGTCCAGGCGGTCCTCCTCAATGAGAGAGGTGCCCACATCGTGGCCGAGGGCCTTTAGGAAGGTATAGCTCATGGCCCCGCCAATCAGTAGGTGGTCGGCGGTTTCGCTGAGGGCGCGGATGGTGCCAAGCTTGTCGGACACTTTGGCGCCGCCCAGGATGCCCACCATCGGGTGGTCGGGGTTGTCCCGGACCTTCGTGAGCGCCTCAATTTCGGACTCCATCAGCCGCCCCATGGCCGCCTTCTCCACGAACGTGGCCACGCCGGCGGTTGAGGCGTGTGCCCGGTGCGCCGCGCCAAAGGCATCGTTGACGTAAATGTCGGCCAGGGCGGCGAGGGCCTTCGAGAAGTCCTCGTCGTTGGCCTTTTCGCCGGAGTCGAACCGAGTATTTTCGAGCAGAATCACGCTGCCGTCGTTCATGCCGGCAATAATTTCTTCGACGGTCTCGCCCACCGTATTGCTCGAAAACCGAACCCGCTCGTCGAGCAGCGTGTCGAGGTGATCGGCCACCGCCGCGAGGCTCAGGTCGGGGTTGGGCTGTCCGCCCGGGCGCCCAAGGTGGCTAATCAAGATCACCTTGCCGTCATTGTCGAGAACGTGCCGGATGGTTGGCAGGGCGGCCCGAATGCGCGTATCATCGGCCACAGACGGACTCCCGTCTTCGGGCGTGTCGAGCGGGACGTTGAAGTCCACACGGATGAGCACGCGTTTTCCGCGAACATCGATATCATCGAGGGTAAGTTTTGGCATGGGGCAAGAGACGCTAGTCGACAGAAACGAAAAGATGCCGCGCCGACTCGGTCTCGACGAAGGTCGGGACCGGCCGGCGCGGCATGATATCACAGCAGACGGGACCGTTATCCGGAGAGCGAATCAAGCTTCTCCACGAGGTCGACCGTGCGGTTGGCGTAGCCCCACTCATTGTCGTACCAGCCGACGACCTTCACCATCGGGCCGATGGTCTTCGACCAGGGAGCGTCGTAGATGCAGGAGTGGGAGTTGTGGATAATGTCGCGCGACACGATCGGCTCGTCGCTGTACTCCAGGATGCCGTCGAGGTCGCCGTCGGCGGCTTCGCGGAAGGCCTCGTTGACCGTGTCGATGTCGACCTCTTCTTCGAGGGTCGCCGTGAGGTCCGTAATCGAGCCGTCCGGCGTCGGCACGCGCATGGCCATGCCGTCGAGCTGGCCGTCAAGATGGGGAAGCACCTTGCCGACGGCAACTGCGCCTCCGGTGGTGGTCGGGATGATCGACTCGGCGGCCGTGCGGGCACGCCGCAGGTCGCCGTGCGGGCCGTCCACAATGTTCTGGGACGAGGTGTAGGCGTGGACCGTCGTCATGAGGCCGCGCTCCACACCGAATGCGTCGTCGAGTACCTTGACGAGCGGGGCGAGGCAGTTGGTGGTGCAGCTCGCGTTGGACACCACCTCTTCGTCACCGGTCAGGATGTCGTCGTTCACACCGAGGACGACCGTCGCGTCGACGTCACTCTTCGCCGGGGCGCTGATGACGACCTTATCGGCGCCGGCGTCCAGGTGCAT
>CAYOWD010000262.1:0-5846 GCA_964407535.1 uncultured Salinivenus sp.
GGCTCAGTCAGCTGCACCAGTTGCGGGGCCGTGTGGGGCGGAGCGAGCAGCAGAGCTACTGCATCCTCATGGCGGGGCAAAAGCGCAGTCAGGAGGCAAAGCAGCGGCTGGAGGCGATGGTGTCGACGAACGACGGCTTTGAGATCAGCGAGACGGACCTCCGCATTCGGGGGGCGGGCGACTTCTTCGGCACGCGGCAGAGCGGGATGCCGGACCTCAAGATTGCCGACATCACGGAGGACACCGATATTCTCGAGGAAGCGCGGGACGCGGCGTTTTCAGTGGTGGCGTCCGATCCGCACCTGCGGGCCGATGAGCATGCCCGGCTCCGGCGGCGGTACGAGGCGGCGTATGCGGAGGAGGGACTGGGGTTTGCGCGGGTGGGGTGAGCGTTAGCGCGTTGAGGGTTGGGCGTTTTTGCGTTGAGCGTTATGCGTTGGGGGGTTGAGCGTTTTTGCGTTGAGGGTTGGACGTTTTGGGTGTTGCGTTGGGAGTTGAGGGTTGAGCGTTGGTGCGTTGTGCGTTTTTGCGTTAAGCGTTATGCGTTGGTGCGTTGAGCGTTATGCGTTGGGGGGATTGGGGCTTTTTGCGTTGTGCGTTTGCGCGTTTTGGGCTATGCGTGAAAGACCGGGCGTTCTGGGGGAGAGACGTTGAGTGGAGTGGGTGAGCGTGTACTGGGGCATGATTCATGAGTTGAGGACGATGGCGGACGACTCGATCGATCTAGACGAGTTGCTGGCTGATTTGCGGGCGGCGCTGGGGGACCTGTACGGGGATCGGCTGGTGCGGCTGGTGCTGTACGGGTCGCAGGCCCGCGGCGACACCCACGCCGAATCGGACGTAGATGTGCTCGTGGTGCTGGCCGGCGACGTGCAGCCGGGACGGGAGATCCGGCGGATGAGCGACGTACGGACGCGTCTAGGCTTGCAGTACGGGGAAGCGCTGTCTCTACTACCGGTATCGAGCGACGCGTATGAGCAGCAATCGTCAGGGTGGGGGGCGAACGCCCGGCGGGAGGGACGGTCCGCATGAGTGCCGACGCTACGGGCCGAGCGCTACCTCAAGACGGCGTCTATTCTCATCAACGAGGAAGACATGCGCACGATGGCGGACTATGCCGAGGACTTTGTGCTGACGGAGGACGATGCCCGGGCGACGCTTCGGGATGCCGAGCAGTTTGTCGAACGGATGAGTGACCTTCTCCGGGAACGGTAGCCGAGATTCGGAAAGGCATCCGTTCGGGGAGAAGCGTCATCGTGCGCGCCTCTCTACGCTTGCTCTGGGCTCAGTGGTCGGCGTCCATCTGGGCCTTCGTGGTGTGCGTCGGCGTGGCCGTGAGTAAGTCTTCCGGCCAGTAGTGCTTGGAGTAACGGCCGTGCATGTCCTTTCGGACCTCGTTAGGTGCTTTCCCAGAAGTGGGAGGTCCTGGGGTGGATAAGAGACGCTCAATACCGATTAGCTCATCCATGGCACCTGGGGGCTGTAGGATCATTGAGGCGAACGTTGGCAACGGTCTCTTGTAGAACCGAATACCCTACGTTCAACAGTAGGTAATCCCATTCGCCGTCCTCTTTAATATGTCCCGGATCAGCCATGACACGTCGGTCCCCGACAGCATCCCTGATGGCTCCCCGTCCCGCGCCGGACAAGACACAGGCTGACATCGCGGCGGAGTGGGACGAACTGGCTCCGGTACGCCGTGACCAGATTCAGTCAGGTAAAGATGTGAGCTTCAAGCATGTACTAGTCCCGTGCATCAAAAAGCTTGCCGAGTCGGCCGACTGGACGACTGTGCTGGATGTAGGGTGTGGAACGGGGGCTGTGGCAAAAGAGGTGTACAACCGGGTCGGGGAATATCTCGTCGGGGTGGACATCAGTTCGGTAAGCCTTGACGTGGCCCGGTCTCAGCTGGAAGCATACGAACTGATCCGTCGGCCCGAACATCCTCCAATTAGAGGGCAAAGCGGAACGCTGAAGGGGAAGGCCCCCGTCGCGTCTCTCCTCAACCAATCGATTCAGGAATACGGGAAGAAGGACGAGCGACACGATGCATTTACGCTTGCCCTCGCGAACATGACCCTGATGGATGTCCTCGATTTGAAGGGGGCCATTACGTCGGTGGCACGGCTTCTCAAGCCGGGCGGAACGTTCGTATTCACAATCACGCATCCCTGCTTTTGGCCGAAGTACAAGGGGTACGAGGACGCCGACTGGTTCGAGTACATGGAGGAAATCGTCATCGAAGCTCCGTTCGAAATTTCACTCGGAGAACGGGCCTGTCCCGCGACGCACGTCCATCGTCCGCTATCGACATATCTGCGCAGACTTAGAGACGCCGGGTTCACTGTGGAGGCCGTCGAGGAGCCGACGCCGCCCACTGCAGTCGAGGAAAAATACCCGAGCGATTGGACCTTTCCTCACTTCCTCGCGATTCGGGCTCGATTGGAGGAGATAAACTCTTCAACTACGTAGAGGAGAGTCGGATACTCCCGAATCCCGTACTCTGGCGCTTTTGAAGAGTGCGGATCATCTGGTTCAGTGTCGAGGGGGAGAGCCGAATCGTCCCGAAATGTGATTCCTGTGCTTCAACGAGGGCTGAGGTGGACTGCTCTTGCACCGTCTCCAGGATGTAGGACACGAGCTCCGCGTTGAGAGAAAAGTCGAGGCGACGAGCGATGTCGAGTGCCCGGACGACGCAGAGAGCCGGATAGGGGTTCGGGCGGTAATTCAGTCCGACCGTTCTGGCGCAGATGGCATCGAAAAAGCCGTGTTCGTGGACATGTGACGAACTCTCGCTAATCGGCACTGCCACTGCGTCCACATCGAGAAAGGTGGTTTTGGGGAGGTCTGCAAACGTATCGTCAAACTGGTCGTCTTTTCGAAACGCCCATGTCTGCTCCAGCGACCACACATCCACATCCCACCCATATAGCGAAAGATGTAGTCCACCGAAGCGAGTCACGCGCTCAACGTACTCAGCCAACTCGGACTTGACTTCGATAATGCGGTCCTGTGCGAGAACAATGTCTACGTCGCGAGGAGCCGCATCAATTCCGGCAACCATGAGGTCCCGAGGAAATCCCCCGAAGACGTGCGCCTCCCATTCTGGATATGCGGCAAACGTATCCAGTACGAGGCCAAGTTTCTCCTTTGCGGTGCGAATGGATTGTAGTCGGGCGCGGAGCGTCTGCGCGTCCAAGTCCCTCATGTGTATCCTATCGATTGGTGAGCTCCCGGTGGAGCTGGCAGGCGTACGAATCCGTCATGCCGCAAACTTGATCGGCGACCAGTTGAAGACGTTGATATTCGCTGGGAAGCGGGTACCCCGTTTCTTCAGGACAGTACTGGGATCGACCTAAAGGATGGATGGACTCTACGTCTCTAAGCTCTGGTTGCAATGAACCGTTTTCGTGTTTCTCAAATCCTCTCTTTCCTGTGTGCTCGAAAACGGATCGATAGTTTTGGGAAGAGAGGTTGTGGATTTTCTGATTGAAGTCTCGGTTGGGATTCGGGGCATCCTTTGCCCCCTCCCAGAACATGTCCATCAGATCCTGCATCACGTTCCGGCCCATGTATTCGAGCTTAATGACATCCCGAGAAGGAATGACACGATCAAACTTTAGGTCGTCACAGGCCTCAGCCAACTCTGAAGTTTCAGTCTCCTCGTCTCCGAGAATCTCGAAAGGGTAACCCCCTTCCATGATCTCGTTATACCTCTCTTCGAACCGGCTGGACACGGCCTCTACGTGTTTTCCAATCAAAAAAGTTCGAAACATACGGAGTTGAGCTTCACCTTTGTCACCGTTCAGTTCGGCTTCGCCGCCTTTGACGACCTCTTCCGCTCCTTTCTTAATCTCGTCGAACTGATTGTATTTCCCCGCGCTTTTGAGTCGAGACCGGAGCCCGTCTTTGATATCCTCCCAAGTAAGCACTCCTTTTCGCAGAGCATCCTCAAGATCGATAAGCGAATTGACAATGTCGTCTGCAGCCTCCACCAGTACCGTGATCGGATTCCGATTTTCGCCTGTCCCAGTTATGTCTCGCACCTTTTCGACAACTCGTTGCTCTGAAGCAAGATAGCCAGGCTTCCCGTACGGGTGATCTTTGTCATCATCGGAAGGAATAACCTCGTGGGACGGAGGAAGATATTTGAGGGCAGCAGCCATTGTACCGGCCGTCAAGTTGAGACCTCGGTAATGGGCAACTACTTGGAGACGTGATAGCAGCCGAATCGTGTGGGCATTTCCGTCGAAACGTAGAAAATCGTAAAGATACTGTGGGCCGTTATTCCAAAGTCGTCTCCCAAGTGCCGTGAGGTCACCCGCCCCTATAAATTCACCGTTCTCAACCTTTTCACCATCTGGATTCGCCAGAAGCTTTTTCCGAAACCAGTCCCGCATCGCTTCCTCACCCGCGTGGCCGAACGGCGGATTGCCGAAGTCGTGGACGAGGCCGCACACCTCAGCGATCGTCGCAATGTCACGCTTTTTCTTCGCTTTCTCCTTCTCATCCTCGAAATCCTCATTGTCCTTGATAGCGTCCTCAAAGACCTTCTGGGCCAGCCCTTTTGCTACCCGAGCCACCTCCATGGAATGAGCGAGTCGGGTATGGACGGCATCATGGCTTTCCAGAGGAAAAACCTGCGCCTTGTCCTGGAGTCGACGGAAGGGTGTTGAGTAGATGACCCGATCGTAGTCCTTCTCAAATTCCGTTCGGTGATCTTTACCTGAAGTAGACGGCTTTCCATCAAGTATGTCTCGGAGGCGTTTTTGGCAGAGGAGAGATGTCCAATCCATCGACCGGGGGAAGATTAGGATTGAGAGGACTGTTTCCTGTCAACGTGAGGAAACTTTCGGCGTTCAACTCACACGTCTGCGTCCATCTGCGCCTTCGTCGTGTGGGTGGGGGTCGCCGTGAGCGGGTCCTCGGGCCAGTAGTGCTTCGAGTAGCGGCCGCGCATGTCCTTGCGGACTTCGTAGTAGGTGTCCTCCCAGAAGCCCTCCAGGTCCTGCGTGATCTGAACGGGGCGCTGGGCGGGGGAGAGGAGGTGCAGGGTGAGCGGCACCCGGCCCCCGGCGATGCGCGGCGTTTCGGTTTGCCCAAACAGTTCCTGTAGGCGCACAGCGAGGACGGGCGTCTCCGGGTCGGAGTAGTCGATGGGGCGGTCGAAGCCGCTGGGGACCTCGATGTGCGTGGGGGCCCACGCGTCCAGCTTGTCTCTATGGTCGTAGGTGAGGCGGTCGCGCAGAATCTGAGGCAGGTTGAGTTGTTGCAGGTCGTCGGCGCGCTTCATGTCGTAGACGTGGGGGAGGAGCCAGTCGTCCAGATCGTCCAGGAGGGCCTCGTCGTTCACGTCCGGCCAGTCGGCGCCGAGGTGATGATGTAGGAACCGAATGCGGTTCTGGAGCTGGCGCGCGTGGTCGGTCCACGGAAGCAGGGCGAGGCCCTCCTGCCGCACGCCTTCGATCATCGCTTTCGCCATCGCCGTCGGGTCGGGGTTTTCGATGGGACCGTCCTTCAGGACGAGGGCCCCGAGTTCATCGCGTTGGCGGGCGCGGACGAGCTGCGCGTCGGCGTCCCAGGTTACGGTCGTCGTTGGTTCGATCTGGTCGCCGAAGTAGTCGAGAATCTCCTGTTCGGAGATGGGGGCGGCCAGGAAGATGCGGTTCGTCTGGCGCCGCCCGTCGACGTGTGCCGCCACCAGATGGTCGGCCTCCGAGAGCAGCTGCGGGTTCGGAAGCTCGGCCACCTGGCCGTTTCGAAGACGAAACCGACCGCTTTGGCCGTCTATCCGCTGGGCGATGCGGTCCGGGTAGGCGAAGGCCGTGAGGAGGCCGCACGCGTCG
>CAYOWD010000263.1:0-4589 GCA_964407535.1 uncultured Salinivenus sp.
AGGCGGCTGGGGACGAGGAAGTCGCGCGCGCCCTCCGGCGTCGACTTCATCAGCATCGGCGTTTCGACCTCCACGAAGTCGTTCTGGTCGAAGTACCGGCGGGCCGACTGATAGAGGTCGTGGCGCAGGACGAGGTTGTCCTGGAGCGCCGGGCGGCGGAGGTCCAGATAGCGGTGCTGGAGGCGCACGTCCTCGCCGGTGTCCATCTGCCGTTCTTCGTGGGCACTTACCAGGAAGGGCGGCGTCTCGGCCGTATTGAGCACGTTCAGTTCCTGGGCCTTCACCTCAATCTGCCCCGTCTCCAGGTCCGGATTGATCATCTCCTCACCCCGGGGCCGAACGGTGCCCTTGACGCTCACCACGTCTTCGCGACGCAGGCGTCCCGCGGCCTCGTAGGCATCTTCGTTGTCCTGCGGGGAAAAGACGACCTGCGTGAGGCCGTAGCGGTCGCGTACGTCGACGAACACGAGTCCGCCGTGGTCGCGTCGGGTGTCGACCCATCCTTTCAGGATGACCTCCTCCCCCTCGTGGTCGAGGCGAAGGTCGCCGCAGGTGTGCGAGCGAGAACCGTGGGTGTCGGGCGAAATGAGATCGGCGCGGGGATGCTCGGCCATGGTGCGAAGACGGTTGCGAAAAACAGTGGAATGAACACCGGAGTTGCCGGGCGCGGGGCCGCGGCATCCAGAAAGCTACGAAGCGCAACGGTCAAATCAATGCCCGGTTCGTCCGTACGGGCATTTTAGACATAGAATATACAACCCGCCTCTGCTGTGGGGCGAAAGGAGGGGGACGGCGGGGGCTTTTCCTGCAACGTTTTTGACAACGACGATCTTCAGTCGCGGTCGGGCATTCTACGGCGTAACGACGGGTGCGTCTAGACCACGAACCCGACGCTGCGGTCCCGCGGATTCTGATCCTGAGACCCTGGGATCCGGATCGCTCGGGACCGCCCGAGGTCCGATTTTTCACTTTCCTGTGGACCATGGCCAAGAGCTGCCTCAACATCGACAACTTTAACGACTTTGCGGAGCGGGTAAATAACGACCCGAGCGAGGCGCATTTTGAATTCAGTGCCACCACCCGATGGCAGGGCGGGGCAATCGCCGAGACGGAGGCGCGTGGGCGAACGATTGCCACCGACGAGCCGGAAGCCCTCGGCGGGCAAGACTCCGCCATCGATCCGGTGGAGCTGCTTCTGGCCTCCCTCGGGAGCTGCCTTTCGATTGGACTGGTCACGCAGGCCGCCAAACGGGACGTCGACTTCAACGACTTCGAGATTGACGTGACCGGCACGATGGACCTGCGCGGGTACCTGGACGTCGACGAGGAGGTGCGTCCCGGCTTCACGGAGATTGAGTACACCGTGCGCATCGACAGCGACGCCGACCCCGACACGCTGCAGGAAATTCTGGACGCGGCGGAGACGGGATCGCCGATGTACGACAACATCCTGAACGGCGTGCCCATCTCGTCGAATTTGGAGACGGCGTCTCCGGCTGAAAACGGGACCGCGTAGGCGTTGCCGTTGAACGATCAGGAACCCGCCGGATGCCGATGGTCGGGGACATCCGACCGTCGGCGTTTTTTTGCCGACCGCGTCTGCGTCCGATCCGCAGGTCCGCCCGACACGACGACAGGCGACTTCGTAACACTTGTTTTGAAACGTTCGGTTTAGAAAGAGCATATTCGGACGTGTGCACTTGATTACTCATGCAACTCCTACCCACTGTGTCTGACATTTTGTTTTCCGACGTTGATCTCGGCGCCCTTACGCTCCCGCATCGGGTGGCGATGGCGCCGCTCACCCGCAACCGCGCCGCGGAGGGCAACGTGCCGCACGCTCTGAACGTCGAGTACTACCGGCAGCGCGCCTCCGCCGCCCTCATCATCACCGAGGCCACGCAGGTGGCGCCGAAGGGGCAGGGCTATCCCCGCACGCCCGGCATTCACTCCGAGGCACAGGTGAAGGGCTGGTCCGAGGTGACCGACGCCGTGCACGAGGCCGGGGGCCGCATCTTTCTGCAGCTCTGGCACGTGGGCCGCATCTCGCACTCGTCGTACCACGACGGCGAGCTTCCGGTGGCTCCGTCCGCGATTGCGCCGGCGGGCGAGGTGCTGACGCCGACCATGGAGATGGTGCCGTTTGAGACGCCGCGGGCACTGGAGACGGAAGAGGTCCGAGCCGTTGTCGAGCAGTACCGGCAGGGGGCCGAAAACGCCCACCGCGCCGGATTCGACGGCGTCGAGATTCACGCCGCCAACGGGTATCTCATCGACCAGTTTTTGCGGTCGGGGACCAACGAGCGCACCGACCGCTACGGCGGGTCGCTGGAGAGCCGGCTGCGCTTTCTGCGGGAGGTGACCGAGGCGGTGACCGGCGAATGGGACGCCGACCGTGTGGGCGTGCGGTTCTCGCCGCTGAGTCCGTTCAACGACATGCACGACGACACGCCCGCGGAGACGTTCGAAGCGGCCGCCGGCGTGGCGAACGACTTTGGCCTGGCATATACCCACCACGTGGAGCCCGAGGCGCCGAAGCCGCCGGTGGCGGAGGACGGAGAGACCGCGACGGTCTTCGGGGGCATGCGGGAGGCGTTCGACGGCGCCGTCGTGGTCAACGGCAACTACGACGTCGACACCGCGACCGACGCGCTGGAGCGCGGCTACGCCGACCTCATCGCGTTCGGACGCGCCTTCCTCGCCAATCCCGATCTGCCGCGGCGCCTGCGCGATGGGTTGCCCGTCAACGTGCCGGACGAGGACACCTTCTACCAGGGCGGCGAGACGGGATACGTCGACTACCCGACCTGGGAAGAGCTGCAGAACGGCGCGTCCATCGAAACGATCGACGCGCTTCGGGAGCTGTCGCCTCGGGGATAGGCCGTTTGGGGGGAGGTGCCGTGTTCATTGTCGAAAGCGATGGGGCCCTCGGCGTTTGGGGGCCTCATCGCGTACCGTCGAGGAATTGGGGGACCAGCTTGATGGCCATGGATCCCTCGCCGACCGCAGAGGCCACGCACTTGATCAGGGCAGACCGACGATCCTCGTAGTGAATGTGAAAGTCGAGGACGGGTTGTTACAGAGCGGGCTGTTCCCCCGGCATCTGGAGGATTTCACCGCTCACCCCTGTGCTCGACAGCAGGTGTACAACCGCGTCGGCGATGGACGCTGCGGCGGTCCACGTCGAAAAATCGGCGTCCGGCATCGCATCCCGGTTGGCGGGCGTGTCGATGACGAGGGGGGCTAGGGCATTGACGCGGACGTCCTCAAGCTCGGCATCGAGCGTCTCGGTCAGGATCCGAATGTCGCTCTTCCCGACATTATGCGTGGACGTTCCCCCCGTGAGAGGGAAGGAATGGGAAGACCTAAAGAGAACGACTGAGCTCCCGGCCCCGAGGTGCTTTCGGAACGCCCATACCGTCAAATACGCGGTCATCACGTGGCGGCCGAGGGCGGGGCGGAGGGCCTCGTCGTCCGTCGCCGGAGGGGGGCTCGCCGAGAAGCCCCCGGCGAGTGCAACGATGTGGTCGACTGTTCCGTGGGCGGCTTCAACCTCGTCGACAAGGGTCTCGACCTCGTCTTGATCGGTCAAATCGGCCGGATAGTACGAGACGCTTTCCGCCTCCTCGGCTCGGTCTTCAATGTCCTGGAGACTGGCGTCGACCAGGTAGGTGCCCACGGGCTGTGCCCCGGTGTGGACGAGTCGGTCCGTCACGTACGGGCCCAGATTTCCGGTCGCTCCGGTCACGAGCACCGTCTGGCCATTCAGGGTGGTGAGTGCAGTGCGAGTGTTCATAGCTGGGAGATCAAATTAGGAGTCGGAGAGAGGAGCGTAGGCGTGAGGAGACGATGCGGTCTGCGCGGTCGGGCCTGCTGGGTGCCGTCAGGGCCGGTTGCGTTCCTCACGGCGGATAGGACGAAAATCGTCCCGAGGAGCACGCAGGCCGGAATCGGCAAATAGGATCGCACAGGCCTTGAGGGGAGAACTCCAAGGAGAAGAGGAACCGCCTGGGAGCGGGGGCGGCGGTCTTTTTCCTCACCTCGTCGGTTCGGGGGCAAGGCGTGCGGCTATTGCATCTTGCGGAGCGTCGCGCAGCGAATTGGGCCGTCGTTGTTCCACGTTATCCGCGTCCACGCCTTGGACCATGGTGTCGGTGGCGTGCCCCCCTTCGAGGAGACCCCGGCGGACCGAGATGCATTCGCGCTGGCTGTTTGCTTGATATGTGGAGACATTGTATGGTAAAACACATAATCGAGGAAGAAAAGAAGATATTCCTGGCTTGCGATTTGGGCATATCGCTTCAGATGTATCGCTGAGATCGGCTAGAGAGGCGTCAAGGCCGTACAGTACGGCTCAGTTCCCAAACTCCGAGGAGGTGAGGCGGAGCGACCGCGCGTCGTGCAATTATTTTATGTTGCAACGTACAAAATCCACGCGCGCTGTTTTGGGATTCCATCTGAGTTACACAATTGTTGCATTTGGGCGGAGGAGACCCGACTCTGTGTCGGGATTCTAGGGACATCCGCTTTTGGAGACGGGCCGCGGCGTTCTACGCCGAGGGACAGACCGTCGTCCTCGACGAGGTTTC
>CAYOWD010000263.1:4689-5846 GCA_964407535.1 uncultured Salinivenus sp.
GACGGGCCGCGGCGTTCTACGCCGAGGGACAGACCGTCGTCCTCGACGAGGTTTCCCACTGGATTCAGCACGGTGCCCCCGCGGTGGCGATGTGCCAGCTGCTCGATTCCGTTGACGGCGATGCGTAGCGGAGGGGGGCTAGACAGAGCGGGGATTCGCTGCTATCTTCTGGGCGCTCGTCTCTCGCGGATTGATCCGACTGCCATGCCCCCAAGCGACTCGTCGACCGGTACGGCTTCCTCGCGACACGAAGATTTTTTTGGTCACCCACGCGGGTTGTCCACACTCTTCTTTACGGAGCTGTGGGAGCGATTCAGCTACTACGGCATGCGGGCGCTGTTGGTGCTCTACATGACCGCCGCGGCCACCGGCGTGGCGAATCCGGGGCTCGGGCTGGACAAGGGGACGGCGTCGGCCGTCTACGGGCTCTACACCTTTTTTGTGTACGTGCTGGCCCTGCCGGGCGGCTGGGTGGCCGACAACATCTGGGGCCAGCGGCGCGCCGTCTTCCGGGGCGGGTGCATCATTGCCGCCGGGCATTTCAGCATGGCCCTGCCGATGTTCGGCCTGCCGGAGGCACCGTTCTTCTACCTCGGACTCGCCCTCATCGTGGTCGGGACGGGCCTCCTGAAGCCCAATGTGAGCACGATGGTCGGGGATCTCTATCCGGAGGGCGGCGCGCGGAGCGATGCCGGGTTCTCCATCTTCTACATGGGAATCAACTTCGGCGCGATTCTCGGCCCCACGCTTTGCAGCATCCTCGGCGAAGGCTACGACTGGCACTGGGGCTTTTCGCTGGCGGGCTTCGGGATGGTGGCGGGCCTCGTGTCGTATCAGGTGGGGCGGGACTATCTTGAGGGCGTCGGGACGCTCGACGTGGACGATAAGGCGGTCGTCGAGCGGCAGACGCGAACCTTCTACATGGCCGCGGCGGCGGCCGTGGGCCTGGTGCTCCTCATCGGGGGGCTGATGAATGCTGGCACTCTCGGCCTGTCCCTTGAGCAGCTGGCCGGCAGTCTCGGGGTCGTGACGGTCGCCATTACGATTTCTTTTTTCGGCTACATCATCTTCTTCGGCGGGCACACGACGGAGGAGCAAAAGCGCCTCGGCGTGATCTTCTGGCTGTTCATCCTGGCGGCGCTGTTCTGGTCGGGCTT
>CAYOWD010000264.1:0-5833 GCA_964407535.1 uncultured Salinivenus sp.
CTCCCGATCTTTCCGGGAAGGTGCCCCTCTTGCGAGGGAAAATCAACATACCAGGCTCTCAAGGGTATAAAATTCTCCCTCCCTCCACAACGTCCTCGCCTGTGCCCGGACCTGCTTCTGATCGCCGATGTCTACCTCCGCCCCCAACGCCCTCGACGTTCGCCCGCTCCGTCGCGCCCGAAAACGGGCCACGGTCCTCACGACCTTCGACCGCCTGGAGGTCGGCGGCTCCTTCATCCTGATCGACGACCAGGATCCCACCGACCTCTGCACGTGTCTTGATGCCGAGCGGCCCGACCAGAGCCGGTGTACCGTGCTCCGCAACGGCCCCTACGTCTGGCACGTCCAGGTGGAACGTCGGAATCCAGGCCCTTGATTGAGGCGGTCGCATGTTCGGCTCGAACCGAACGACCGGGGACGGACAAACGCAATCCGCGGCTCTACCCCTCTCATACCGTTCCCAGATCATGAGGGCTGATGATCGCCAACCGAGAGCAACGGGAGTCCCCAAACTATATTCTCCATAACGTTTGCCCGTTCAGGTAGACGGCCATCCGGTTTGACCGAAATGGACTTCTGCGGGATTCCGACCTCGCCGATTGGGATCTGGGTCAGGGACACCGGAGCGCAGTGCGTAACACTTTGGGGACGACAAAACACCTCGACAGTGCATCCATCAAGAGTCATGGGGCGGTGTAGTAGATCCGCTGGAGGACGGAGTCCCCAGGCCAACGCTCGCGCCGCTCCGGATTGCTTTCCCTCCGAAAATCCGAGGCTTGCTTTTTTATCATCAGTCCGGACGCATCGTATGCGCTCTCGACGTCGCTTTCTCAAAACGCTCGGCACGGCCCTGGCCGCCGCTCCGGCTGCTTCGACCTTGTTTTCCAGGACCGCCTTTTCCGACTCCCTTCCGGAAGGGTTTACGGCCCTGCGCCGCGGGGTGGGGACCTTTCGTAAGCAGGGCGGTACCATCGGCTGGCTCATCCGAGACGGTGCGCTGGTCGTCGTGGACACGCAGTCCCCGAAGACGGCTCCCGACTGCTGGGCCGGGTTGCGGGAGCGAACGGACGAGGGGCTGGATCTCGTGATCAACACCCATCATCACGGCGACCACACGGGGGGGAACGGGGTGTTTGCGGAGCATACCGACCGGATTGTTGCCCACGAAAACGTCCCGTCCCTCATGCAACAGTCTACGGGGGTTGAAGACACTGCCCACACGGACACGTTTGAGGAGCAGTGGTCCGAGACCGTCGGGGACGAAACCGTTTCGATCCGCTACCACGGCCCCGCCCACACCGGTGGGGATGCCATCATCCACTTCGAGGAGGCCAACGTGGTGCATGTGGGCGACCTCGTCTTCAACCGCGCGTACCCGTACATCGATGTGCAGGGCGGGGCGGACTCCCAGAACTGGATGGCGGAACTGGAGGCGATCCACGACGGGTTCAACGACGACACGATCTTTATCCATGGCCACGCCAATCCTGAATTCGGTCCGACCGGAGACCGGGGCGACCTGCTTGTGATGCGCGACTTTCTATCGGCGCTCAACGAGTACGTGCAGCAGCAGCGACAGGCAGGCGCGTCGCTGGCCGAAATGAAGCAGAAAAAGACGATGGAGGGGTTTGAGGCCTTCCAGTTTGACTGGGCCCTGTCGCTTGGGGCCTGCATCGAAGCGGTGTATCGGGAGCAGGCGAACTGATGGGACGATTGCACACAGCACCCCGTGCCGACACGTCGACTATGTCTCCGAGGCGGCTCCATTGGCCCCTCCCACGGACGAATACAGTCTCCTCATTCCTCGTCAATTTTGAGCGGATCCGGCACGCTGTAGTTTTCTCCCCGTCGATCCTCCAGCTCGTCCACGGCTCGCTCCACAGCCTGGTTGATGATGTCTGAGATCCGGATGTCTTCGTAGAAATGGATGGCCTTCAGCTTCTCATAGAGCCCCGCATTCAAGGTCGTTGAGAACGGCACGCGCTTCCGTTCCGCATAGCTGCTCGTCTCCTCTTCAATCTGGGACTCGTCGTACGAGGCTTCCGGCTCTTCCTCCTCGATGCTTAGGCTCAGCTTCGACTCTTTACTCATGGTGTTGCGTTCATTGTGATTGTTGCAATCTCCTCAGCGAGATTCTCGTAGTCCTCAGTCGCCGTGGCCCCGGGGGCATACAGCGGCGGCGGGGTGTTTTCGGCTTCGGCCTCTTTCACCTGCACCGTCTCCCGGATGAAGGTGTCGAACGCTCGCTCCCCGAGCTGATCGCGGAGGAGTCCCGGAACGCGCTTGTCGTTTACGGTCCGAATGTCCACCATGCAGGCAAAGGCACCGCCGAAGTTGCCCCCGATTTTTCGAATGAGCCCCATGGTATCGGTCAGCCCGTCCAGGGCCCCCTGGGCCGCCTGGACGGGGGCGACGATACTGTCGGCACTCATCATGGCGGTAAGCACCAGAGAGCCGGTTGACGGAGGCGGATCGATGAGGCAGACGTCGTACACGTCTTCCGCCGCGTTGACCAGCGATTCGATGCGGCGAACGAGCTTTCCCGCTCGAAATTCTTCGAGGCTTGCGAGCGATCGGTCGGCAGGTACGAGATCAATGCCCTCGAAGTCGGTCCCGATGGCTGCCTCGCCGATGCCGATTTCTTCCTTCAAAAACTGCGCTCCCTGCGTCCCTGGAGATGAGATCCAGCGCGACAGGCTCGCCTGTGGATCGAGGTCGATAAGGAGAACGTCGAGATCCTCTGCGGCCCAAACCGCAGCGAGGCTCACAGCGGAGGTCGTCTTACCGGTCCCCCCCTTCTGATTGAGTAGCGAGCAAACCTTCATTATCCATGAATACTGATTCCTGGACCATTGTTCATGAACCATGATAACGGGTCCGACTTTCGATTTCAACACGAGTTGCTTCCTGGGGGGTTGGACGAAAGCGGTTTGGTCGGAAGGACCGAATGGTGGGCTCGCGCTTCCGCACTGAGGTGTTGGAGGAGGGAAGTTGTAGACGCCAGTCTGCCTGACCCATGAGATTCAGCTCTTAGACGATCGGCTGGCGAGATGATGACTTCCCGTACATGTCCTTGTCGAGATGCTTCTCGCAGAAATTTCGGCGGTTTGAAGCCAACTCTGAACAGCTCGCGGTTCTTTTAGGCGGTTTTATCCGGTTTGAAAGTCATTTCCAGGAGGGGAATACTGCTAGATCCCGGACTCGGTATGATCTGCCAATGTTTGCTGTCCCCAATTGATCGTTAGGAATCAACAGACTGGATACAGGCACAGCCCACCCGGGCGGCCGCAAATGCGATTGCGAGAAACATCATTATTCATGGTTCATGAACCATGAGTCATTACCCATGGACCCATATTCATGAAGCTCGGCGTCGTGATCTCTGTCGGGATTCGATCGTTGATCCCGAACGTGGAAATACGCGAACGAGCGATCCGAGACTTCCGATCGATTTAGGTAGTTGTCCGCAGGATACGTCCCGATTGAGTGGAGAGGGGAGAGGATGGGTCCTCGGAAGGTGCTTTCAGCGAGAGCGGGTCTCTGAGTGTATTACCAGTGAACCAATCTCTGTTATTGCAGAATATGCTATTTGACCCTCTCAGCCAAAAAAGGCCATCGCTACGGAGACGGTCGACCAGCGTGTTTCTATGTGGTCTCGCTGGTATGTTTTTGTCTTGCAATAACAGAAACAAATGGTGGGGGCCATCTTTCTCCCATCCGGAGCGCCTTCAGGAAAACGAATCAAGAGATCCAAGCCCGCTACCAGTCAACGACCGAAGCGCCTCGCGTCCCCGGAGGCATTCCGAATTTTTCCGTCTGCTGGCAGCACCAAGGCATTCTCGCAGAGGCCCAATGAGGTTGCACAGTAGATGGGCGGGGGGCGCGTAAAAACTTATCACTCATCAAGAAAAGGCCTCTATCATGCGTGTTCTCCACACCGCCGACTGGCACCTCGGCAAGCTCCTTCACGGCGAGCATCTCACCACGGAACAGCGGGGCCTGCTCCAACAGCTCTGTGAGATCGTTGAGGCAAACGCCCCGGACATCGTCCTGATGGCGGGCGACGTGTACGATCGGTCGGTTCCCCCTTCCGACGCGGTGGAGCTGCTGGACGACGCGCTGTCGACGCTGGTGAACGACCTGGACACGCCGGTACTTCTCATTGCCGGCAACCACGACAGTCCCGACCGCCTGGACTTCGGCGCGCGCATCCTGCGGGAACAGGGCCTACACGTCGTCAGCAAGCCCCGGCCCGATCCCGGCGTCGTGACGATCGAGGACGAACACGGCCCCGTCCACATCGTGGGGCTTCCGTACACCGAGCCCCCGCAGGCCCGCCACGTGTTCGGCGATTCCGAGATCCAAACCCATGACGATGTGGTGGCCGCGCAGGTGGACAACGCTCGGGCCGCACTGCCCGAGGGGGAACGCACCATCGCGGTCGCCCACGTCTTTGCCCAGGGCGGCGAGTTGGCCGACTCCGAGCGCCCCCTCGCCGTCGGCGGCGCAGAGACAGTTCACACCAGCCGCTTCGAGGGGTTCGACTACGTGGCCCTCGGGCACCTCCATCGGCGCCAAAAAGTGGAGAGCACCCACATCCAGTATGCGGGCTCCCTCATGACGTACTCTTTCGACGAGGTCCATCACGACAAGTCCGTGAATCTCGTGGAGATGGACGGGGAGGGGAACTGCGACATTGAGCGGTTTCCGCTCACCCCGGAGCGCGACCTGCGTCGGGTGACGGGCACGCTCTCGGAGATTCAAGCGGGTCCTGCTCCCGAAGAGAATGAGCAAGACTACGTCTGGGTGACGCTTCGGGACGAGGGGCCGGTCGTCGATGCTATGAGCCGCATCCGGGAGACGTACCCGAACGCCCTGCACGTTGAACACCCGGCGCGGGCCGAGGTGAGCAGTCTCGACAGCCTCGCAAGCGACCTGGAAGCCCAGAGCGAGGAAGAGGTCTTTGAGGAGTTTGCGACGCACGTAACTGGGGAGGACTCGCTGTCCGACGGACACCGGGCGGTGCTGGAAGAAGCCTTCGAGCGGCTCAACGCGGAGGACCGAGAACCCTGACCGTTGTCCCCATGTGAATGGTTGTTTCGCGTCGGGGTCGATGCGGCAATAGCTCGGAAACGAAGGGAATCGAAAGGAAGCGGCGGTCGTATAGACATTGCAATCTCCTCCGACCCAACTCCCTGCTATGCATCCAGCCGTCCGTCATCACCGGGACGAGATCCTCCGCTTGGCCCGCAAGCACGGGGCCGAGAACCTTCGGCTCTTCGGCTCTGCGGCTCGTGGGGAGGAGACGCCGGAGAGCGACCTCGATTTCCTCGTCGACATGGAGGACGGACGGAGTCTCGTGGATCACGTGGCCCTGAAGCAAGACCTCGAAGAGCTGCTCGGCCGAGACGTGGATGTCGTCACGGAGCGCGCCTTGCATTCCCACCTGCGTGAGCGTGTGCTTCAGGAGGCGGTGGCCCTGCAATGACCGATTCGAACGACGACTTGTATCTGGAGCACATCCGCGAACGAATTCAACGCACTACTTACCGGACAGTTTGCTTAGGGCACCGAAAAATCCTTTCCAACCGTCACTCCAGACCCCGATCTGGAGTCTATCTGACGCAGGGTAGGATGGGCTCCAAATCAAGTTTGGAGCGACGAATGAAAATCAGGAAATCGTCGGGGCATTTTTCGGCAGTATTGCCTGAAAATATCGACTCCGAAGGCAAGATCAGCGGAATCGACGGAGATTTTTCGGTGCCTCCAGCTGTGAATTTGAAAACTGTCCGGTAGCTAAGTAGGACAGTAAAAGTACGTTAGTTTATATAGA
>CAYOWD010000265.1:0-5762 GCA_964407535.1 uncultured Salinivenus sp.
ATACGAACCGTTTGTTGCCGGCAACGGAGAACGGTTCTTCCTCCTCCCGTCCGTATGCAAAATGAACGTTGACACTGCAGTAGACCCCTTCACACATCCACACCGACAAACCTACACACTTGTATCTTTCCAAACGCTCACACCTGGAAGTCGTCGTCTGCCGAAGGCGCAACGGGCGTGCGGTCGAAGTGGGTGGTGCCGTCCGCAACGAAATGGTCGTCGGCGCGCACGTAGCGACGCTCTTCGATCTGAAACGCGTCGGCCCCCACCGTGATGACGTTGTAGAAGTTGGTGGCGTACTGCGGGGCACGCCAGCGATTGCTCGTCGCGGTCCCCGCACTGGCCACCACGACGCGCGGCGTGCCGGGGATAATCTGGATCGGTTCGATGTGGGAGACGTGGAGGTGGCCGCACAGAATGAGGTCCACGCCGGCCTCCGCCGCGGCGTCGAGGGTGCGCTGGGCCTGTCCCACGACGTCGTGCGGACGGAGCGACGGGATGCGGGTGAGGTGGTGGTGTAGGACAAGCACCTTGAAGGCCGCCGGATCCACGTCGGCAAAATACGACTGCATCGCCGCCCGGTCGTCGACCGTCACGCGGCCGCCCTTGATGCTGGCGCCGTAGGGCGACGTGAGCCCGAACGCGGCGACGCCGTCGGCTTCGAACGAAGGGGCGAGGTCGTCGGTGATGTACTCTTTGTAGCGCCGGAGCGGCGTCCACAGGCGGCGCACCGGCCGCCACCACGGATACACGTCGTGATTGCCGGGCACCACGAGGGTGGGTGCCTCAATGTCGGACAGAAACTCCTGCGCGGCCCCAAACTCCCGATGCCGGGCCCGCTGGGTGAGGTCGCCGCTAATCACAACCCGATCGATCGCGTCCCGATTCACCTCATGCACGAGCGCCTCCACAATCCCCCCGCCCGCCAGGCGCCCAAAGTGCAGATCCGAAATGTGGGCGATGGTCATGAATGCAGCCCCCCATGCGGAAGCAGTATGCTCGTCGGCTCCCCCCCATCCACGGTCGAGGAACGACAGGTGCCCGTTTGTCCTCGCCGAGAACGCCCGAACAGGCGTCCGCGTGGCTTCTCAGCCGGTCACCGTGCCCTCGCTGCAGGACTTAGAGCAACAGGTTCATCGGCTCCTCGAGGTACGACCGCAGCGTATTGAGGAACTGGGCCCCGATCGCACCGTCCACGACCCGGTGGTCGCAGGAGAGCGTGACCTTCATGCGCTTGCCCGGTACCACCTCGCCGTCCTCCACGACGGGCGTGTCGCGGATCGCGCCGATGGCCAGGATCGACGAGTTCGGCGGATTGACAATCGCGGTAAACTCTTCGATTCCGAACATCCCCAGGTTGCTGGTGGTGAAGGTCGCGCCTTCGAATTCCTCGGGGTCCAGATCGTTGTCCTGCGCCCGCGTGGCCAAGTCGCGCGTTTCCCGCGCAATCTCCGTGAGCCCCTTCCGGTCCGCGTTGCGCACGACCGGCGTAATAAGGCCCTCGTCAATGGCCACCGCGATGCCGATGTGCACCTGATTGTAGGTGCGGATTTCGCCTTCGTCGGGCAGGTACGACGCGTTGACGAAGGGATGCTCCTTGAGCGAGAGCGCACAGGCCTTCGTCACGAGGTCGTTGAAGGAGATCTTCGTGCGATCCTGCTCCTCGGCAAGCTCGTTGAGCTCCGCGCGGAGCGCGATCGCCTTCTCCATGTCGATGTCGACGGTCTCGTAGAAGTGGGGCGCCGTGTACTTGCTCTCCGCCAGTCGACGCGCAATGGTTTTCCGCATCTGGGAGATGTCGTGCGACTCGTACGGCGCCTCGTCCTCCGGCAGGTCGTAGGACGGCGTGTCCACGCTCGGCTCCGGCGCAGCCTCCTCGGCGGGCGCGCCCTCCTCGATCCGGGTTTCCACGTCGTTTCGGATGATGCGTCCTTCCGGGCCCGACCCTTCAATGGTACTCAGATCCACGTCGTGCTCCTGCGCAATGCGGCGCGCCAGCGGCGAGGCCTTGATGCGGCGTCCCTCCTCGTCGGTCCCCGCGGGCACCGGCTCCGGCGTGCGATCGCCGAGCTGGCCGTCGCCGGACGGCTCCTCCACGGCGTCCGGCTCCGGCTCCGGCGACTCGTCCGTATCCGCCGGGGCAGCATCCTGCTCATCGGTGTCAGACGACACCCCGGCGGCCCCGTCGCCGCCCCCGTGCTCGTCGAGCAGATCCGAAATGTCTTCGTCCTCCTCCCCGATGACGGCAATGAGCTGCCCGATGGGCACCGCATCGCCCTCGTCGATCATCTTCTTGAGCAGAACGCCCTCGTCGAAGGCCTCCAGGTCCATGGTGGCCTTGTCGGTCTCCACCTGCGCCAGCACGTCGCCGGCCGACACCTCCTCTCCTTCATCAACGAGCCACGCGGAGAGCACCCCCTCCTCCATGGTGTCGCTCAGCTTCGGCATTTCGATCGGAATCGCCATAGTACAGTTTCGAAATTTCGAGTCGCGAATGTCGAATTAAGAGGGATGTCCAGGGTCGCCGGCGCACGGCAAACGGATGGTGCAGCCGTCCATTCCGCACTCCAAAATCATTCCGCATAGAGGACCTTGAGGCAGGCGTCCACCGTCTCGTCGGCGCCCGGCATGTACTCGTCCTCCATCAGGTTGGGGGCGTAGGGGGCGGGCGTGTCCGGCGCCGTCACGCGGTAGATGGGCGCGTCGAGGTAGTCGAAGGCGCGCTCCTGCAGCTGATGCGTGACCTCCGACGCCACACTGGCAAACGGGTTGCTCTCGTCGATCACGACGCAGCGGTTGGTCTTAACCACCGACTCGACGATCGTGTCGATGTCGAGCGGCTTCAAGGTGCGCGGATCGATGACCTCCGCCTCGTAGCCCTTCTGTTCGAGCTGGTCGGCGGCCTTCAGGGCGACGTGGTAGCTCTTGCTGTGCGCCACAATCGTCACGTCGCTCCCCTCGCGGGCCACGCGCGCCGAGCCGATCGGAATCGTATAGTCGGATTCCTCGCTTACCTCATCCTTGAGCCCGTACATGAGCTCACTTTCCAGAAAGACGACGGGATCGTCCTCCCGGATCGCGGTCTTGAGCAGGCCCTTGCCGTCGTCCGGGATGGAGGGCGAGACCACCTTCAGACCCGGGAAGTTGGAATAGAGCGCCTCCGTGGAGTTGGAGTGCGTGGCAGCGAGCTGGCCGGCGGCGCCGTTCGGGCCCCGAAAGACGATGGGCATGTCGAACTGTCCGCCGGACATATAGCGAATGTTCGGCGCGTTGTTGACCACCTGGTCGAAGCCCACGAACGAGAAGTTGAACGTCATAAACTCCACGATGGGCCGCAGGCCGTTCATCGCCGCCCCAATGGCGAGCCCCGCAAAGCCGAGCTCACTGATCGGCGTGTCGATGACGCGCTGCGGGCCGAACTGGTCGAGCATGCCCTTGCTCACCTTGTAGGCCCCGTCGTACTCGGCCACCTCTTCCCCAATCAGAAAAATGTCGTCGTCGCGCTCCATCTCCTCGGTCATCGCCGCGCGAAGCGCCTCACGAAATTGCAACGTAGCCATGGATCGTCACTGTCGAGTTTCGAAGTGCAATTGTCGAATAAGGGGTCCCCTGTGCCGAGAAAGCAATTCGTCACTCGACACTCGCAACTCGCCGCTGCTAGGCGATGAAGGGATAATCGTCCTGCGCGTACACGTCGTCGTAGATGGCCTCCTCGTCGGGCAGGTCGGCGGCCTCGGCGGCGCTGATGGCGTCGGTCACCTGTTGCTTGGCCGCCTCGTCGAGGTCGTCGATCTCGTCCTCCGTCGCCAGGCCCTCGTCGAGGATGTACTGCTGCAGCCGCACGATGGCGTCCTCGCTCTTGCGCTCGTCGAGCTCATTTTCGGCCCGGTAGTCGGCGGGGTCCGTAATGGAGTGGCCCTGGTACCGGTACGTGCGGACCTCCAGCATCGACGGCTGCCCCTCGCGGGCATAGTTCTCGATGTGATCCTCCACGGCCTTGTTGACGCTGAAGACGTCCATCCCGCTGGCCAGCGAGCACGGGAAGTCGAAGTTGTAGCCGTGCTTGAAGAGGTCGGGCTTCGCAAAGGCCCGGTCCACCGCCGTCCCCATGGCGTACTGGTTGTTCTCGCAGATAAACACGAGCGGCAGATCGTAGATGCCGGCGAGGTTGCAGGCCTCCCGGAAGGCGCCCTGGTGCATGGCGCCGTCGCCGAAGAAGCAGAGACAGACGTTGTCGGTGCCCCGATACTTCTCGGCAAAGGCAATGCCGGTGGCCAGCGGGATGTGCGCCCCCACAATGCCGTGCCCACCCATCATCTTGTTGTCGGCGTCGAAGAAGTGCATCGAGCCGCCCTTCCCCTTCGAGCACCCCGTTTTCTTCCCGAACAGCTCGCTCATGCCGTCTTCCGGGTCTATGCCCATCGCCAGCCCCATGCCGTGGTCGCGGTAGGCCGTTATAATGGAGTCTTCGCCGAGGTTGATGGCGTTGACACTCCCGGTCGACACCGCCTCCTGTCCGATGTACAGGTGGAGAAACCCGGAGATCTTCTGCTGCTGGTACATCTGCCGACAGCGATTTTCGAAGCGCCGCTGCAACAGCATGCTTTCGAGAAGCTCGATCACCTCGTCGTCCTCAATGTCCAGCTCCTCATGATCGTACGTATCGGCTGGATACGTCTCGAAGGTGATCGTCTCCTCGATCGGGCCCTCCGGAATGTCGATCGACTGCTGCGTCCACGGCTTTTGCCGGGACGCCTCGGACTCGCCGTTTCCCGAAAGGGGACTTGGCTGCTTTTCGGTCGTGGCGGCCTCGGCCGACGCGCCGTCGGTGGTCGTCTGCTCGTTCTGATCTGCCATATCTCGCGTCAAGATCGTTGAAAAGAAACCAGCAACCCACGCACTGGAGCGGGGTCCCAGGCTCCAGCGCCGTATCGTGCCCGGGGTGAGAGGAACCGGGACTATAACTTCGTCTATCTAGACGAAAGAAGCAATTTTGCCACGCCTTTGTATCTGAGTCCTGCGCCTCGGTTTCGAGTCCCAGAAATCTTCGCGGAGATTCGGCGATTTGCCGGGCGTTTCGAGTGTGGAGCCCCCGCCCCGCGACAACTTTCCCGGTATTTCTCCCGATCCGCCTCAGCGTTGCCATTCGGTGCTGCACCGATTAGGTTTGCCCGATGGCAATATGACTTCGGGTTTCCTTCTCTCCTTTCCAACAACACTCCTGCCGGTGCCCTCCGATCCTGCGCCCCCGACCGACGCCCTGGTCATCATCCCCACCTACAACGAGGCCGACAACATCGGCCGCGTGCTGAACCTCGTCCTCGCCCAGCCGACGCCCATCTCCGTTGTGGTCGTGGACGACAACTCCACCGACGGCACCGCCGACCTCGTCCGGTCCGTCATGGAGGCGCACCCGGCCCGCATCGACCTGATCGAGCGAGCGGACAAGCTGGGACTCGGGACGGCGTACCTGCGGGGCTTCCGGTACGCCCTGGCCCGAGACTTTACGTACATCTGTGAAATGGACGCCGACCTCTCCCACGACCCCGACGATCTCCCCCGTCTCATCGAAGCCGTGCGAGACGCCGACGCCGACCTAGCGGTGGGGTCGCGGTACGTCGGCGGCGTTCGCGTCATTAACTGGCCCCTCCCGCGCCTCGTCCTGTCCTACGCCGCCGGCATCTACACCCGTGCCGTCACCCGCATGCCCATCTATGACGTGACGGCCGGGTTTAAGTGTTTTCACCGGCGCGTCCTGGAGA
>CAYOWD010000266.1:0-5745 GCA_964407535.1 uncultured Salinivenus sp.
ACCTGCTTCTGGACACGCCCGAGAGCGTGCCCAAGCTGCGGCGGTTCATTCTGCAGTTGGCCGTGGAAGGAGAGCTAACTGAGCAAAAAGCCAAAGGTGAACCCGCAGATGAATTACTGGAGCGAATTCAGAAGAAGAAGCAGAAAATCCTTGCGGAGAATGACTCACCACGTAGAAAGAGCCTGGGTGACTTGCCGAAGGATTTTCCTTTCGAAGTGCCCGAAAATTGGACGTGGACACGTTTGGATGACGTTTGTCCCTACATTCAGCGTGGCAAACGTCCAGATTACGTGGATGTGGAAGAGATTCCCGTCGTTTCTCAAAAGTGTGTTCAATGGGAGGGCTTCAAGTCTGACCGTGTTCGCTTCATTGATCCAGACACTCTCGACAAATATCAGTCGTACCGATTCCTTCGGAAGGGAGATCTCCTTTGGAACTCGACAGGAGTTGGCACTGTCGGGCGTGTGAACGTGTATCGGGGTGAGCTTAGCGAATACCCACGTGTCGTGGCAGATTCTCATGTCACGATTGTTCGTCCCATCAAGGAGATGGTGCTCCCGGAATACATCTACTGCTGGATTGCGAGCACGCACATCCAGAGCAAGGTTGAGACGGGGATGACAAGCGGGACTACGAAACAAACGGAGCTCAACACTTCGACCGTTCGCAAAACATTACTTCCCCTCCCACCACTTGAAGAACAGCAGCGCATCGTCGAGACGGTCGACGGCCTAATGGACGAGTGCGACGCGCTGGAGCAGCAGCAGGAGCGCGAGCGGACTCTTCAGGTGCAGGTGGGCACCGCCGCGACCGAGGCGCTCCAGACCGCCGACGATGCGGAGGCGCTACGCCCGGCGTGGGAACGCGTCCGCGAGCACTTCGCCACCGTCACCGCCACGCCTGAAGGCGTCGACGCCCTGCGGCAGACAATCCTGCAGCTCGCCGTGCAGGGCCTACTCACGGAGCGCCATCCGGACGACACGCCCGCTAACGAATTGCTGGAGGAAATTCAGCAGGAGAAGCAGCGGCTGTACGACGCGGGGGAGATTCGGAAGCCGAAGGACTCTTCCCCGGTCGAGAATGAACCGTTCAAGCTACCCCCAGGATGGCAATGGAGTAGAGTCAACGACATCTGCGAAATACGGGGTGGAATACAGAAAACCCCAGATCGCGAACCGCAGGATAACCCCTACCCCTACCTCCGGGTCGCAAACGTGCAGAGAAATAGACTCGTGCTCGACGAGATCAAGCACTTTGAACTCTACGAAGGCGATCTCGAGAAGTGGCGCCTCCAGTACGGGGACATCCTTGTCGTAGAGGGGAATGGCAGTGAGAGCGAAATCGGGCGGTGTGCGATGTGGCGAGAAGAGATTTCGGATTGTGTGCATCAGAACCACCTTATCCGGTGCCGTCCTATCAACACGGACATGGCCCGATACATCATGCTTTACCTCAACTCCTCCTACGGAATTGAGGAGATGAAGAATAGAGCAGTAACAACCAGTGGTCTCTACAATCTTAGCGTCGGCAAGATAAGGTCGATAGCTATTCCAATTCCTCCATTGAATGAGCAGAAATGCATCCTCGAGAAGGCAGCTCCCCTCCGTTCGGTTTGCAACGACCTTGAGGACCTTCTTTCAGACTCAGTCGAGCATGGTGAACAGTTGCTAGAGGCGGCATTGAGGGATGCGAGTGTGGACCGAAGACACATCGTTCCTACCAAAAAAACTGCCTGACCGAACGGAATCTTTCTATTTCTCAACCTTTCCCCCCTACTCATAGCCGCCTGAACGTGACTCTGTGAATCCGGGGGAGGAAACTTGATGGGTTATGAAGGGATAACTTAATTACGAAAGCATGTCACCCATGGTCGATCTACTCTTCCGGCATCCTTCTTGGACACATGAGGTCTGGTACATCCGGAATGGTTCACGTACCTTCCAGGATTTTGTCGATGAACTCGAAGCGACTGGAGTGTTTGCTGCAAAGATCCGTGATGATGAGGCTCTTGCGGATCGTCCGCTTTCTCCTGAAGAATGGCGCCATCTGATTCAGACCATCAAGAAAGTCGCTGAGCACGGCTTTCGGAAAATGATAACCACAGACATGGTGGACAGGTGGAAGGAAGATGATGATACGCCGGTGAATGAGATTCGGAAAGGCCAAGTCCGTATTCTATTCTTTCCAGACAAGCCAGAGGGGGACAATCAAGAGATCATTCTCACTCACGGTTTTTTAAAAAAAGGAGACGAAACTCCTGATGAAGAGATAAAACACTACAAGAATCTCCGTGAGGACTATTTCGAATGGAAGTTTGAAGCACAAGAGTAGCATTAGGTAGTGACACTGGTATTCGATACCTCTTTCTCTAATTAAATCATCTGCTTGCCATGGCTCCCGATAGCGAGATTGAAGTTGCTGAATGGCTTGCCGACGACTACGGCGAGCTTCAGAAGGACCCCGATTATGTTACGAGCGGTGTTCTCATAGACCTTGCTGTACAGCTGGGGGAGATTATGGAAGATGAGGACATTGAGAACCAGAAAGCACTGGCAGACCGGCTTGATATGTCGCCCAGTGCTGTGTCACAGATTATGAGCGGGGAGCAAAACATGTCGATTGAGCGCCTCGTGCGTATTGCCCTTTCACTGGGACGGACGATTGACGTGGAACTTGTCGAGCATGATCCGCCTGAGGTAACTGCTGCTCCGACGAAGACGAACCGTATCGACGTGAGTGAGGAAGCTTCGACTCCAGCTGAGACCGCAGGAGGAGCATGGAAGGCTGGAGTGTCTGAATCTGGAGCCAACTGGTTTGATCGTGCTAAGAGTCAGGGCGATGTCCTGGTTTGCGTTTCCGGAAAGCGCATAGATTGACCGGTATTCTACTTTCTATTGTTTGATTCAGAATTACTAATAGGCAGACATGCCTCCTCCTATAAGACTTCTTGATTACGTCCCGGAGGCGATCGAGTATGAGGTAAATCCGGCTTATCGGTCTGATCCTGAACAGGCGGAGCAGGTGACAGAGGAAGGTCATCCGACTGTGAGCATCGATGTGGACTGGTCAGATCCGGAAATACCTGATGGGGCCAAAGAGGAAGAAGAGCCTGATGAGATGCTTTTCTGTACTCTGACAGTTCATATTAATGACGAGAATCTTGAAGAAACTGATGCCTATTATGTGAACCTTAGACTCGCTGGCCTCTTCCAGCGCACGGCTCCGGAGAATCTCTTCGAGGCTGAGCAGGAAGGTGAGAATTATCTTCTCCACACATTATCCTCATGCATTTCTATGTTGTATAGTACTGCTCGAAGTGAAATTGCCTCAATGACGAGTCAGACTCCCTACGGGAAATTTTTGCTTCCTTCCATTTCTCCAATGCAAGCAGCAGAGAGCGTGATTGAAGATAACAATGATGACAGTCTCGAAGAGGAGGAGACTGAGGAAGAAGCATAATCTGTACTTCTCGTCAGGTTTGTTTGGGAGCCTCACCCAATAGCAACAACTTCGAATTCTCGAAGAGCTGCTTGGATGGTCCGGGCCAACAATGACAATGAGCTCGCTCAGGAAATCGGCGAGCAGCGGATGGTCGCCATCGGGGGGACAGAATTGGAAATCTATCCGAGTAAGCAACGCGGTCCGAGATCAAGGGGGAGTATGCTTCCACCTATCCGGATCACACCAAAACACCGCTGGAGCATCAACGCGGGCCAGCTCTACCGCTTCGCTCACGAAATCAGTGAGGGCGACTATGTGTTCAGCTACGTGAAGGCACATCGGAATACCTCATCGGTCAGATCAAAGAAGCATACGACTACCGTCCAGATCGTTTTGAAGCCTATCCCCACATTTGATCGGTCGATTAGATTGATCGGGGCTCCAGGGGCGCCTTTTCAGCGCCCGCAAAGAAGTCCATGGGGAGCACGCTCACCGTCTTCTCGCTCGACGAATACGTTGGAGAAATCCACGCCCGCCTGACTGGCGACGAGACTGCCGAGAACGAGGTCGAGGAAAAGAAAGAATAGACGCCACCGTTCTACGAGGAGGTGAAGGCGCAGGCCGACAAGCTCATCGCCGAACACATACATCAGCCCGATCCATTTGAGTTCGAAGAGCTGGTCGCGACTGTGTTGCGGGCGATGGGCTACCAGGCCATCCTTCGTTGCTGAGGAGATCGCGAACGAGCTCGATGTGTCGAAGAATGTCGTGTCTCAGCTCCTGAGCGGCGACCAGAATATTTCCCTCAAGCGACTCGTCGCCGTTGCCCTCACCCTCAGCAAGAACGTCGAGGTTGACCTCGTTGATCATGACCCCCCTGAGGTCGAAGCCGTTCCGACGAAGACGAAACGGCTGGACATCGACGGAGGAACGACGCAGAAACGCACGGATCGCCTAGATGCCTGGTCTCATCGGACAAGAACGGGCCCCAACCCGGACACCACCGTTCACGTGAACGGTCGGCCCGTTCCATCAGGCGATGTCGATGACGATCCCGCCGCGTAGACGCATCCCCCACGCTCTATGACGCCTCCGATTCAACTCATCGACTACGTGCCCGAAGACCTCCACTTCGAGGTTGATCCTGCGTATCGCCTCGACGCCGAGCGGGCGGAGGAAATTGTGGAGGTAGACCCGAGCGTGAGTATCGACGTGGACTGGTCGGATCCAGAGGGGCCCCCAGATGCAGACGTGGACGGAATTGACCACCCCGACGAAGCGTTCATCTTCAACCTCACGGTGTTCGTCAACGACGACGAGGACGCAAAGGGCACCTACCGGATCCGACTCCGTCTCTCTGGATTTTTCCAGCGTACGGCCCCCGATCGGCTGTTTGATGACGAAGACGCGGACGACGACTACCTGGCCCACACGCTGTCGTCCTGCATCTCGATGCTCTACGGAGCCGCTCGAAGCGAACTGGCCTCGCTGACGAGCCAGACTCCGTACGGCAAACTTCTGCTTCCTCCGGTGTCTCCGATGCAGGCAGCGCGCAGCGTTTTAGAGGACGGGGGCGATGAGTCTGAGGAAGAACACGGAAATGGAGACGATGCGTAGCACGAAGCGTCTGCGAGGGTCACCTCAGTGACGGTGGCCTGCGGCAGGCCCAGTGTGTCGATCTGCTCACGAGGAAGCGTAAGCTCTCCGTTATACCAACTCCGCAAGTCCAGCGAAGCTGTGCGGCTTCGTTGGGGTTTGTGAGTATGGGAGTATGTGGGTATGTGAGTGAGGCCCATATGCTTGCGGCCCTACCAATACATCTGCAACCCCGAACTTTGTAAGCGGAGTTGGTATTAAAGTCCGTGTCGATAATATAGTGTTACACTATTGAGTAGAGCGCGAGAGTGACAATCTCAGATTGTCTGCAGTAAAGGTCCCTCCTTTAGGTGGGACATACACGGACTTGGAAATCTCAGATTTCCTGTCTCGTTGAGTATAGCGAACCCCCCTCGACTTTGATGAGTGTACGTGATGTCTTGTGAGGCAAGCGGTAACGCGGAGGCAACCCCTCCCAGCCGCGCCCCGAAAAGCAGGATCTCTCGAAGGAGAGGTCGTACCAGAGCCTCCAGGCAGAAAACAGGAGGTATCTCGGGTGGAATCTTCCCGAGTAGCTGGCATCATGGCACTGCCCACAAGCCCTGCTTGTGTAATCCGGCGAGAAGACGACCGCTGCATGTCAAGTCGCTTCGCTAGCTACCGGACAGTTTTCAGAAGTAGGGTTTAAGGCCGACATGAATCGGTTTT
>CAYOWD010000267.1:0-5739 GCA_964407535.1 uncultured Salinivenus sp.
CGGGAACGGCTCCTTGAAGTAGTGCACCACTTTGTCGAGGTCCTCGCCCGGCACGTCCATGTAGTTGGGGATGTCGTAGAAGCCGGTCGCCGCCACCACTTTTCGGGTCTGATAGGTGCCCTTCTCCGTCTCCACCGTAAAGTTGCCGTCATGCCCCCGCAGGCCGGTGACCGCCTCGTACAGGTTGATGTTGAGATCCTCGGCCACCGCCACGCGCCGGTAGTAGTCGAGCGCCTCCTCGCGACGCGGCTTGTAGTCCCGAGTCGCAAACGGATAGCCCCCAATCTCCAAAAGCTCCGGGGTGGAGAAAAACTCCATCCGCGTCGGATAGCCGATGAAGGAATTGCAGAGCGCCCCCTTTTCCACAATGAGCGCGTCGAGGTCGCGACGCTGCGCTTCAATGCCGGCGGCCAGGCCGACCGGTCCTGCGCCGATAATAACAACGTCGAGCATACGGGGTGTACAAACCTTGGACAGACGCCAGTTCAAGAACGATACCCGCAGGCGTACAAGGCGGTTTCAAGCAGAGCCCGAAGCGACGGAAGCCGCCGTTGAATTTCGGGTCACGATTTCGCGTTCGCGCCTGTGGGAGGCCGGTGGAGGTGGATCTGTCCCTCTCGGTCTCGTCCCTGCGTGCAGACCGCCTCGGCACGGTCCGTCTGCTCGAAGACCCCGTACACGGCCCCCCCGGACCCGGAAAGCGACACGTACGCAGCCCCTTGCTCCCCCAGCCACGTCCGGGCTGCAGCCACCTCGGAGTCACGCTCGGCAATAGGCGGCTCGAAGTCGTTGACGAGCGCCGCTCGCCAGCGATCGAGATCGTTTGTCTGGATGAGATCGGGCAGATGCGGCCGGTGTTCGTCGTTGGGCGTGACCTGTTCGTAGGCGTCCGGCGTCGCAATTTCCACCGGCGGAACGACCACCACGACGGGGAAGGGCACACGGTACGGCGTATCTTCACTCCTCAGGGGTGTGAGGTCGTCGCCCCGTCCCGTCGCGTAGGCCGCCGGCACCTCAGCCAGAAAAAAGGGCACGTCCGCCCCAATGCCGCGCGCCACCTGATGGAGCTGCTGCGGCGCCGCGTCCAGGTCCCATAGGCGGGTCAGTGCCCGCAGGGTGGCGGCCGCATCACTGGAGCCGCCGCCCAGGCCCGCCCCATACGGCACCTGCTTTTTGAGATGGAGCCTCGCCCCTTGCTTCACCTCAAACGCCTCGGCGAGTCGGTGGGCCGCCTGCAGGCACAGGTTCTCCTCGTCCGTCGGGAGGGCCGGGTCCGAGCACGTCATGGAGAGGGCATCGGCCGGTTCGGCCGTCACGGTGTCTGCCCAGTCGATGCGATGCAGAATGGTTTCCACGTCGTGGTAGCCGTCGGGGCGCCGGCGGAGGACGTGGAGGCCCAGGTTGATCTTAGCCGGCGCGCGCTCGACGAGGGGCATGTGGGGAGGGAGACATCTATGGACAAACGCTTCTGCATACAGACGGGGTGCGCTGATCGTTCGTTTTCGCCGTACCAGTCAGAGTGGCAACAGCACGACGGGTTAGGGGTCGGTCGGCGAAGGGGCAGTTTGAGCCCGATACGTCTCCGCGCGGCCCGGCTTCCCCCAGGCCGTATAGAGCTCGATGAGGGCCTGCCGGGCGGATTGCACGGGCGGGTCGCCGCTCGGACGCTCGGTCCGGAGCGTGTTGAATCCATTCAACAGAAGCGACTCCGCCTCCTTGAACCGGTCCTGCTCCGCCAGGCAGGCGCCCAACAGGCTCTGTGCCCGCCCCACGCGCCAGTGGTCGTTCCCGAGGGCGTCCCTTTGCAAGGACAGGCCCTTCCGCAGAAGCGGTTCGGCACGCCCAGGCCGCCCCGACGCGAGATGCACCCGCCCAAGCCCCAGCAACGGCCCCGCCCGCACGGGATGCTTGGGCGGAAGAACGGCCTGAGCCTGAGACTGGGCCTTCCGAAAAGCCTGCTCGGCCGCGTTCAGACTGTCGTGCTGAAGGTGGGCCTGCCCGTAGTAGGAAAGCATCCGGACCAGGTACGGGTGCGGCCCCTCGTGAATCGAGCGCAGGGTCTCCAGGGCCTCTTCGAACAGCGGACGGGCCTCGCTCGGCTCTCCCCGACGCAGGTAGATGCGAGCAAGATTTCCCTGCCCGAGGGCCACGTCGATATTGTCCGGCCCAAGGTGCTTCCGATGCATCCGCAGGGACGCGCGCTGCCGCGTCTCCGCCGCGTCGTACCGCCCCATGTCGCGCAGCAGCGTCGCAAAGTTGCCTTCGACAATGGCGACGTTCGGGTGCGACCCGAGCAACTTCTTGTACATGCTCAGGGCCTCCCGGTAGTACCGCGCCGCCTCCTCGTGCTGGCCCCGCCGATGATACAGGTTCGCGAGGTCGTTTAGACTGGCGGCGAGGTCTACGTGGCTCGTGTCGTACGCCACGCGCCGAAGGCGAAGTGCCTTGTGGAGCAGCGAGTCCGCGACCGCATAGTTGCCGAAGTTGTACCACTGCAGATTGCCGAGCTCGGCCATCGTCTCCGCGACGGCCGGGTGCCCCGGCGGAAGCGCCGTCCGGCGGACGGTCAGCGCGGCCCGTAGCGTCGAATCGGCCGTTTCGTACTCGCCTTTTTGCTGGTAATACAAGCCCAGCTGATGCAGACTGCTCCCCACGGCGGCGCTCTCGTCGCCGGCCTGTCGACGCCGCTGTTCGAGGGAGCGGCGCAGCAGCGGATAGGCCTCCTCGTAGTGGCCGAGTTCACGGTAGACGCGTCCGATCACTTCCTGCATCTCCGCCTGGACCTCCGGCTGGGTCCGCAGCTCCCGGAGCCGCTCGGCGCCCTGGTCCATGACCTCCCGGACGGTCACCGCGTCGCCCCCCTGCTCGCCGCCGTAGGGATTTCCCCGCTCCATGAGGTCGACCAGAAACGCCGACACCCGTTCGGCCTTCTGGGCCTCCCGTTGGGCGCGGTCCCGCTCGGCGGAGAGGGTCCACACATGGTACACGGCAAACCCGGCCAGCAGCAGCACCGTCGCGAGGGCCCCCACCAGGCCCCGCCGATGCCGCCGCACAAACTTGCGCGCCCGGTAGCCCCACCCGCCGCGCTGGGCCGTCACCGGACGGTCGGCCTGATACCGATCCAGATCGTCAAGGAGAGCGTCGACGGTACCGTACCGCTCATCGGGGGCTTTGCGCAGGGCCATCATCACGATGGCGTCCAGGTCCGGGCCGATAGCTGCCGGCAGTCCGCCCTCCCCCGGCTCGACAATGGCGCTAGGGGGCGTCGGCTCCTCCTCACACACCGCCCGCGCGACGGCGTAGGGCGACTGCTCCTCGGTTCCGTAGGGCCGCGTGCCGGTCAGCAACTCGTAGAGCAGGACCCCGAGGGCGTAGGTGTCGGTGGCGACGCTGATGGGGTCCCCCTTCACCTGCTCGGGGGCCGCGTACGCAGGGGTCATCGGGTGGCGGCCCGTCTGCGTGCGGGCGGCCGTCCCCGGGAGGTCCCCCAGAATCTTGGCAATGCCAAAGTCCAGCAGCTTCACCTGCCCGCTGCCCCGTTCGACCAGCACGTTGACGGGCTTGAGGTCGCGGTGCACCACCAGCTGCTCGTGGGCCGCCTGCACCGCCGCGGCCGCCTGCCGGAAGAGGGCCAGCCGCTCCGCCCGCGAGCAGGCCTCGGCCCGGCAGTGCTCAGTGATCGGACGGCCGTCGACGTACTCCATCACGAGGTAGGGCCGCCCCTCCTCGGTCACGCCGCCGTCGTACACCTCCGCGAGGTGGGGATGCGAGAGGGACGCGAGAATCTGGCGCTCGGCCCGAAACCGGGCCGCCGTCTCCGCCTCCGGATCCACAACGCGGCGCAGCACCTTGACGGCCACCGTCCGCTCGAACTGCTCGTCCGCTCGCACGGCGCGATAGACCGTGCTGGTGCCGCCCCGCCCCACCTCGGCCTGAAGGCGGTAGGGCCCCACCCGCCGTCCGGGCTCCAGCGATGCCTCGTCCAGGCCGGACGGATCCGAGTGTTCGTCAATGAGGGGGCCGGCCAGCGCGGCAGCGCCCCGATCGAAGAGGTGCCCATGGCTCGCGTCCGCCTCCAGAAGCGCCCGGACCTGTTCGCGGAGATCGTCATCCCCTCCACAGGCCCGTTCGAGAAACCGGTCGCGTTCCTCGGGCGGGCGCTCCTGCGCCTCAACAAGAATCTCATTGATCGTCGTCCAGCGCTCGTGTGGGGGCAATTCCATAACCATCGATCCGTGACAAAGAACAGAACACGCGTTAGCAGTCCGTCGTCTGGCCGTTGGTCGACGGGCCGTTGCCCTCGGCCTCGGGGTCCTGCCCCGCATCGGACAGCGCCTTCGACAGCCAGGCCCGCGCGGCCTTCCAGTCGCGCCGCACCGTCCGGACGGACACGTCGAGCACGGTGGCCGTCTCCTTCTGGGTCATCCCTCCGAAAAATCGCAACTCGACCACCCTCGCCATTCGTTCGTCCTGCTCGGCCAGTCGACCGAGCGCCCGATCCAGCATCACGAGCGTCTCCGCACTGTCCTGGGGGGCCATCGTCCCGTCCTCAAACGAAAGACGGACCCGGTCTCCGCCTCGTTTCTCCGTCGACTGTGCCCGCGCGTAATTGAGGAGAATGTGCCGCATGCACGTTGCGGCAACGGCAAAAAAGTGGGCCCGATCGTCCCAGTCGGCTTCCGACTGGTCCACGAGCTTGAGGTACGCCTCGTGCACGAGCGCCGTCGTGCTCATCGTGTCCCCGGGCCGCAGCCGACGCAGTTGGCGATGGGCCAAGTCGTAGAGCTCGTCGTACAGGTGGTCGAAGAGCGCATCGATGTCCTCCTCCCCGGCCTGATGGGCCTGGAGGAGGGCAGTCACGGTCGTTGAGTCCGGCATGTCGCACAGGAACCTGTGGGAGCAAAGAGGCGCAAACACCCGAGAACAAGAGAGAGGCCCTCATGCTCAAGTACGATAGTTCCCCCGAACTCCCGACAACGCCGCCGCAGCGGGGCCGCCGCCCTCTAGGGATCCCCTCCTTGGACTGTCGGGCCGGGCTCGTACACGTTGACCCATGTGGAGTATTTATGGCTACCCCTAATTGTGAACTATACATGAATAAATATCAATTTACGGAATTAGGGGGGCGATTCCCCGGCTCGCCCCCCGCTTCTCGTGTCCGGATCGACGCCGAACTCGTGTATTGTTAAATGAAGAGGAATTCAAATATTACTTTTCCTTGGGGAATGTGCCGGAAGACGTCTTGCTCCGGGCCCCAGCGATTCCATGTTCGATTCGCATTCTGTACACGCATTTCGTTTCCGGACCGATCATCTGGTCGGCGGGAGGTACATCCTGCGGCTCCAGGCGCACGACCGACCGTCCCCGGCGGACGGTCGTGCGGCCGCCGCTCCGTCCCCTAAGACCAAGAATCTTCACGTTCGCCACCCCTCAGCACGAAATTTTCCCAATCGGCCATGTTCTCGCTTTTTTCCTCTCCGTCCGCACACACGCGCGTCCTTCTCTTCCTCGCCGGAGTCTTCCTTGCCTTCGGGCCGCCGGACGCGACGGCTCAGGTAAACTGCACCTACGATATCGACGGGACGCTTACCGTGAAGCACAAAACGAAATACAAGAACGTTCTGGGCACCAATCGCTCAGATCTTGAGGGAGTGCAGGTTCGCGTCCAGGGCGCGCGGGCTGGGCTAGTCCCTGGGACGTGGAAGACAATGCGCACAGACAACAACGGCAACTTCAGCG
>CAYOWD010000268.1:0-5735 GCA_964407535.1 uncultured Salinivenus sp.
GCATGGACTTTACAACCTACAAATACAACGCGGACTCTTCATGCGATTGCCCTGGTGTTCTCGGGAACCATTCCCCGCTCATCAAGCCAGCTCAGTAGGGCCTCCCGCTCCGAGCGTCCTCGGAATCTTTCCCGACTGGTCCGGGAAGGTGCCCCTCTTGCGAGGGAAAATCAACATACCAGCCGTCGAGACAGTGTCCTTGACTACTGTCGGGATGCCTGAGTCATACCAAATCCGCTTATAACGTTCGGGATTGCGGGCGTGTCGATATGGAGGCAAGCACATGGGCCAGACGCGCTAGCGCGTCAACGCACTCGTGCGCCACTCCCATACCCCGATTCGGAACGCGTTCCGATTCGTCGGGACATTGCTCACATACCCCAACGGAGCTGTCTAACTAGTTAGGCTGTCCCACTAGTGGGACTCGAACTGGTTCGGCTGCGGAGTTGGTACTATTCTTTCGGCCAGGCGTTTTCCTGTGGCAGCTCTTCGTCGGGGGGTTGCAGAACGAGCTCGTCAGGCAGGTCGTTGACCTGGTCCTCGGGATTGACCACGGCCACGAGCGGCAAGGCCAACGCTGTGAAAAACTTGCCCATCGCCGCAATCAGGAATTCCTGCTGGAGCTCAATCATGTCCTCCTCCAGCCGTCCGTCGTCTCGAACGTGCCCCTCGATGTCGAGATAAAGCACACGGGGCCAATCCGGAAACTCTTCCTGCGCCTCCGAAAGCAGATCAAAGATCTCGTGGGCCGCCGTTTCGAACTCCTCGTCCTCTTTGACGATGTGGTAGAGCGAAACGGTGTTGTCAAAGTTCATGTGGATGCCCGGGGCATCCGGCTTGTTGTACTCCGGAATAAACTCCGGCGGATCCTCATTCGACGGACTCATGGGACGATACCGATCCGTGAGAAAATACGCGGAACATGCGCTCCGGTCTGGTAGAGATCGTGGCAGCCCCCGAGAACGGGAGACTGAAGACCGATTTTCCGCCTGCGCGGCTCAAAGGCACGACAGCGCCTGAATGCACAACCGACGCGAGAGATCCCGCCGTTCTCGATGACAAACGACCTCCGGCATCCCTTCTCGGTACGGGACGGGCACCCGGCAACGGCGAGCGGGATCTGCCCACCGATCGTCTCAATCCAAAAGATCTGCTTCCGCCCGATCGCCCCTCGGCCTCTTCTACACCGCCGAGGTGCCGTTTCCATTCCGGGACGGAACCGGTGACTCTGCCTCCGGCGTCTCCTGGCGTCGCTCTCGTTGTCGCTCCACGGAGTGGGACAGAATTTCCTCGTAGAGCCGACGCACGAGCTCGGGAGACACCCCGTTCTCTTCGGCAATCGCCGCCACGTGGTCGAGAAGTTCGGCCTCTCGGTCCGGGTCCTTCACCGAGCTGCCATCCTGCTCCTTCATTTCACAGATGTCGTCGACCACTGCGTAGCGCTCGGCAAGGAGCTCAACAAGACGGCGGTCGATCTCGTCAATGCGGTCGCGGGCTTCCTGCAGCGGTGTGGTCGTGGTCGTAGGCATGAGCGGTATGGCCAGTTCGTGGTCGGGATGAAGATGGAGCCCCCACCGGAATGCTCCCGCAGGCCCCACATGCGAAAACCCGCCGGGGCCGAAGGCGCGGACCGGCGGGTCGTAGAAGCAACGGTAACGGATTCAAACCACTACGAAGGGCCGGCCGGAGGCGGAACGTCAAAATACGCGTAGCTCGGATAGCTCCCTGCAAACGCGTACACGCCCCTCGCCGCGCCGACGGCCGTGCCGGACGCAGTTGAACCGGAGAACGTAGGTTGGTGTGAATTCATGGGTGCCCTGACGGTAGGAATCGCCAATATCGATGTCAATTTTCTGGCTACTTTACACAAAATGATCATACACAGTTCGTCTCCTCGCCCGCATCTTCGCCCACATCTGCATCATTTGGCCACTTCTTCACGAGAGAAATCCGCAAAACTCAACCCGCAACGCCCCGTACATACAGCGTTACGGCTTTCCAACATACGGCCCCCCGATCAGCAGAATGAAATCCGTGCGTTAAGAAACTGAAACGGTCCGGCACGCATTCCTTTTCTGCTCTTCGGCGGGGAAGCGCTTTTTCGCCGGAGACGGAATGCTGTTCTCCGTACCGTCTGTCGCGATTACTGACTGTTGCCCAGTTTATCCGTTCCTCGAATGGGCCTACTTCTCCTTTACGTTGCGCTTGCGCTTGGCGTGTCCTTCCTGTGTTCGATCATGGAGGCCGTGCTCTTGAGCGTGACCCCGTCGTACGTGGCTGCCCTTGAGCGTGAAGGCAGCGACATCGGCAAGCGGCTCCACGAGATGAAAGAGGACGTCGACCGGCCACTCTCGGCAATCCTCAGCCTGAACACGATTGCCCATACGGTAGGCGCAGCGGGAGCCGGCGCCCAAGCCGCCGTCGTCTTCGGGGAGGCCTATACGGGCATCATCGCAGGCGTGCTCACCCTGCTGATTCTGGTGGTCTCGGAGATTATTCCGAAGACGCTGGGTGCCATCTACTGGCGCACCATCGCTCCGTTCGTGGTGCGCATCCTTGTGCCTACCATCTGGTGCATGTGGCCCCTCGTGAAGCTATCGCAGGGCATTACGTACCTGCTCTCGCAGGACGACGACGAGGCGGCCTTCAGTCGCGAAGAGTTTACCGCGATGGCCGAGCTCGGCGAAGAAGAGGGTGTGTTTGAAGAGAAGGAATCGCGCATTCTGCGCAATCTGTTCCGCTTCAACTCGCTCCGCGTAAAGGATGTGATGACGCCCCGCACTGTGGTCTTCGATCTCGACGAAGACCAGACGATTGGGGAGGTGGTCGAGGAGCACGACGAGTTTCGGTTCTCCCGCATCCCAGTCTACGACGGCGACCCCGACGATGTAAGCGGATACGTCCTCAAGGATGAGATGCTGCTTCGGGCGGCCCAGGAGGAACTCGACGTGTCTCTCGGCGATATTTCTCGGGAGATTCTGGTCGTTCGGGAGTCGCTCCCGCTTCCCGACCTCCTGGAGCGCCTGCTCGACAGCCTGGAGCACATTGCTCTCGTCGTCGACGAGTACGGCGGGGTCGCCGGCGTCGTCACCATGGAGGATGTGGTCGAAACGCTGCTCGGCCTCGAAATCGTCGACGAGGCCGATTCGGTCGAAGATATGCAAGCCCTGGCTCGCAAGCAGTGGTTCAAACGTGCTCGCGAGCTCGGCATGGTCTCCGAGGAGGCACTCAACCGCGTTTCTAGAAACAAAGATGAAGAGGAGGGCGACGACTCGTTTCCGGCGCCGACAGAAGAGGCAAAACTGACGGATCGAGAGTCCGAACGCCCCCTCTCTCCGCGAACGTCGTCCGAGCCGCCCCGGGAATCGCACTCCAACGATCAGTAGCCGGTCGCAGGCGTCCGCTGCTCACGAGTTCACCACGTGAGCCTTCCGTCGTCCCCCAAACTGTCGGCGCCTGCCCGGGCAGGCGTGGCTGCAGGGTCCGTGTTGGGGCTGCGCACCGCGGGTCCTGCTTTCCCACCGCGAAGTCCCGTGTAGCGTGGTGCCCCCCTACCGTGCCGCCACCACGCCCGCCGTTCGTCTTCGGACGCGTCCCCCGCTCTGCACGTGAAGATGAACGATTGATGCTTTCGTCCCCACCCGGATGATCCTTTCGGGACAAACCGGGGAACTGTAACTGGCTCCACTTTCCTCTTTTTGCTTCTCCCGCTCGCCCGCCATGCCCGTTTCCATCGACGAACTTCCCGACGCCAATCTCCGGCAGTTCGACCGTCCGCCGGTGCCCGCTCCGGACGACATTGACGACGTATACCTGATTGGCATCTGCGGCACCGGCATGGGGGCACTCGCGGGCCTCTTCAAGCAGGCTGGGTACGACGTTCGAGGGGCCGACGACGGCGTATATCCCCCCATGAGCACCCACCTTGCCGACCAAAATATTCCGGTCCTGGAGGGCTACGATCCCGCTCACCTCGATCCGCCGCCCGATCTTACGGTGGTCGGCAACGCCTGCACGCCGACCCATCCCGAGGCGACCTACGCCCGCGAGCACCGGCTTGTCCAGCAATCCTTCCCCGAAGCTCTCGCCCACTGCTTCCTCACCGATGAGCGACGCCCCCTCGTCGTCACCGGAACGCACGGAAAGACCACCACAACCGGCTTGATCATTCATCTGCTTCAGCACGCCGGCCTCGACCCCGGGTACCTCGTCGGCGGCGTCCAGCAAAACGGCGGCGGGAGCTACGCTCTGGGAACCGATTCTCCCTTCGTGATTGAGGGCGACGAATACGACAGCGCCTACTTCGACAAGCGGCCAAAGTTTATGCACTACCGGCCGCGCCATGCCATCGTCACCTCCCTCGAATTCGACCACGCCGACCTCTTCGTGGACGAGGCCGACTACCGGCGGGCCTTCGAGCGGTTTGCCAACCTGCTCGGCCCCGACGGCCTGCTTGCGCTCTGCGGCGATCACCCGGCCGTTCGTGCCCTGGCCGAGCCTACAGACGCCGACGTACGCACCTACGGCCTGGACGTCGACAACGACGCCCGCGCTGTCAATCTGCAGACAACCCCCGAAGGGCAGAAGGCCACCCTCCAGTTCGGCGGCCGTTCACTCGACGTGCAGTTGCCCATCTACGGCCGCCACAACGTGCAGAACGCCCTCGCGGCGTCCCTCATCGCCCACCGGGAAGGCCTCTCCCACGCGCACATTGCCGAGGGCCTCGCCACGTTCGAGGGCATGAAGCGCCGCCAGGAAGTACGCGGCTGCCCCAACGACATCCTGGTGATCGACGATTTTGCCCACCACCCCACGGCCGTCGAGGCCACGCTTCAGGCCGTTCGGGCCGCCCATCCGGACCGTCGCCTCGTGGCCATCTTCGAGCCGCGCTCCAACTCCAGCCGACGCAAGATCTTCGAAACTGCCTACGGCGAAGCGTTCGACGAGGCCGACGAGGTCTTCCTGAAGGCCCCTCCTGTTCGCCACAACGACGACGCGGACGCCATGCTCGACCCGTCGGCCGTCGTGCGCACCATTCGGGAACGCGGGCTTCCCGCTCGCACCTTCGAAACGGTCGACGCCCTGCTCCCTCCCCTTGCCGACACCCTTCGCCCCGGCGACCTGGCGCTGATCATGAGCAACGGCAGCTTCGACGGCCTCCATGACCGCCTCCTTCGCACCCTGAGCGAGGCGATCTAATACCAACTCCGCAGCCGTACTCGTACGCCGCCGAACTCGTTCGGCAGCTCCGTTGGGGTTTGTGAGTATGGGAGTGGGTGGGTATGTGAGCGACGCACTAGCCCGCTTCGATCACGAGTGGGTTTGAAGGGCGGCATTCAGCCACTTGAATGGGAGGATCTTCGAAGCCGTTCGATCGACTACCGGTTTCGAGGGAGGTGACGGCTGTTGATTGTCACCCTGGTCGCCGGTGTCGTCCTTTTAGCCAGTAGATTTTCTTTCCAGAGGTAGGGATTCCCACGGGCACCGCGCGTTAGAAAGTGGAGTTGACCCGCTTTAGTGGACAGGCGACGGCTTTCACGCCGCGATGGGTGAATGAGGTTCCTCAGATTGTGAGTGGTCTCGTGAATGGTACTCTTTTTCGTAGCGGTTCGGCGACTGGTAGTCGAGGCTGGAATGGAGCCGATCGGGATTGTACCAGCCCTCGACAAACTCGAAGACTGCGAGACGAGCCTCCGACTTATCGGAGAACGACTCCCGCTCGATGAGTTCACATT
>CAYOWD010000269.1:0-5718 GCA_964407535.1 uncultured Salinivenus sp.
AGTCGGTGTTGGCGGCGGCCAGGTCGGGATAGGTGTTCCACCACGGACGAGTGCCGTCGGCACGCTCCGGCTCACGCAGCACGTTGGTTCCGCAATGCACGTTCCCGCCTCCCGTGTGGTAGAACCAGGCATCCACAAAGTGGACCTGGCAGTCGGCCTCCTTGAGGACCGATTTGGTGTAGGCTTCGACGACATCGACGGTGTCTTCCGGAATAAAGAGCCGGTGCCAGTCGGTGAATTTCCCGTCTTCGAGAAGGGCCTCTGCGCCGCCGTTCTTCTCGAGGATCTTCTCCTTGGTGTCGTCGACGGCGTTCCGGAGGGTTCTTGAAAGGGGGGTTGCTCTGTTCCGGTCCGAGATGGTAGCAATCAGCTCTTTGCGATCGTCGCTCGTAAGGAACACCGACTCCCCCTGCTCCATCTTCTCGCGGGTGAAAAACAGGGCCAGCGTGTCGGCCGTCAAGTTCGGCCATGCCCAAAACCGGAATCCCTTCTCCCCGTCCTTCTTGGTCTCCTGGGGCAACTGCACGGTGTACTCCAGATTGTGGGTATCTCGTACAGTCTCAACGGCCTCGCGGGCCTTGTCGCGGGGAAGACGCGGGCCGCAGGGGCGGGGCACCAGCAGGTGGGTCCCCTGGTTGGTATTGAGGACCTGCATGTTGACGACGTTGGGGGTGCAGGCCTCGGCACATTTTTTCCCCCATTTGCCCTTTCCTTGATTTGTGCAGCGGAAGAAGACCGGAAGCGGAAGCACGTCGTCGGGGCGATCCAGCCCGGTGCAGTGGCAGAGCCGGCGTTCGATGGGGCGCAGAAATCGGGTGCGAGTCTTATTGTTTGCTCTGATGTGATCGTGGTAGAACGTTTCAATGTCCATTTCATCGTAGGAGGGGGCAAAGTTCTCCTCCTCGAACGCTCCCTGGATGATGTTCTTGATTTGATTAAAATGCCCGGTGTACCGCCCGCGGTGAACATGGGTGCGCCCGTCCTCCACGGCGATCTGTGCCGTCGCTTTCAGGATCGTGTCCATGATGTCGGGACGGGCCATGGCCAGCTTCGGGCCGTCCTCGCTCGGCACGAACGTCATGATCTCGTCCACGTGCCCCACGGACAGCCACGACGTGTCGATGGGGACGATCGGCTGGCTCTCCTGCGACTGCAGAAAGTCGCGAGTCGCCTCGTGGACGACGCCGTTTCTGGGCCGTCTTCCGTTGTGACAGTCGCCGAGGATGATCTTGCCGTGGGGGGCGGGGGGATGTGCCTTGACGGGCGGGCCGGCTTTCTTGGTGGGCACGGCCGTCGTTTCCGAGTCCACCGGCGGGGAGACCGCGATGTTGCCCCCGTAGTCGGTCGCATCCTGCATCGCGCCGGAGGCCCGTTCCGAGAGGCCGTTGAAGACGGAAAGGTCGTCGTCCATGTCCGGCATTTCCTGTTCTACGAACGTGCCGAGGGAGGACGCCCGTTTGCAATGCAGGGCAATGCTGATGGCCCGATCGCCGGGGGCGCTGCAGTAGCCGAGTGCCATCTGGTCCTGAATCCAGACGTCCGGGTATTGGGCAAAACCGCCTTCGTTCCCTCGCCACGACGAATAACGGCTCCCGTCGATCAGATACATCTTGTTCGGCGTCAACAAGGGCTCAGGATCCCCGTCGTCGTCGAGCTCCACAGTGGCCACGTCGCCGGCGTTGGCGGCCGTTCTGCATTTCTCGGGCGTGCTCGCGGGGAAGGGAGCGGCGAAGTCGCGTTTGAATTTTCCGTCCGCTCCGAACGCATTCCAGCAGGCCTCCATGACGTCGTACACGAAGTTGTGGTTGGTCTCCTTGGCGACGACGTAGAGGCGACGGGCGGGCGCCAGGTTGCTTGGCAGCAGCAGCGGGGCAATCTGAAACAGCGCGAGGTCGTCCTTCTCCGGCTGGTCGGCCCCGCCCTGCCGGTGCCGGAGGCGCACCCAGACCTCCCCCGGCGTTCGATCCTCGGGGGGGTGGGTCGGAGGGGGCTGATTCATGGGGCCGGGCGCGCGAGGATCGCCGGCCAGCGTAGTGGCATGCAACTGAAAGCGCGTTCCGTCCGGGCCGAGCGGCGACGGGAGGTCCGCCTCCCCCGCTTCGTCCCCGAGCACCGGCGCCAAATGGTCCGGGCTGTCGGGGGTCTCCCTGTAACCGCGCACGCGCCTCTGTTCCTCGGGATGGTCGAACTGGAGCACGGCGCGCTCGTCGTCCCGCAGAGTCCCCTGCTCCGGGGAGCGGACCTCCACCGCCGTCATCAGGGCAGGATCGGAGATCTGGAGACGGTCCGGGGACCCGTCCGCCTGTGGCTCCTCTGCTTCCGAATCACTTGCATCGGAGTCGCTTTGCGGCCCGTCGCGTTCCGGCAGGAGCGGAAGCAGGATGCAGCCCGTCCGCTCGTGCCGGTGGCTGCGCTCGTCGGAATGTTCGATCTTTCCCGTATGGTTGAAGTCGCTGTAGATCGTGGTTCCGGGCTCGGCGAGCGTGAACTGTAGGTGTTCTCCCGTTTCCAAACCGGAAAAGTCGTTCGAGTCCGTAGTCACGCTGGACGATTCGTCTTCGTTGGGCATGTCTGGGACGTGTTGATCTTGTGTGCCGAATTGGAGAGGTGCGGAATTGGGGACCAGAAGCAGCGGCGAGTTGGGACGAGACGACGTGAGGACCGCTTCGGTCGCGGAGCGATTGGCGTTCTCCCGACCTCCGCCGATGTTGCCGAGCGTACCGATTCGGGAGTCCGGTTTTCGCGATCTTCGTTCTCTGCGGCTCTGTGTTCTCATTGGCCGAGAAGCCACTGATTTGAGAAGGGACTCCGGCCCAATGGGACGTTCACCGGTGCTCCCAATCCGCGAGAACGTACGTAAACGATCTTCTTCGGCCTGGTGGAGATCCTACATCTCCTGAACCGTGCCCAGTGATGAGCGAAGCCGAACTTGCCAATCTCAGATTTGCTCAATCTAGATCGGTAGAAACGTATGCACGGATCGGCAATCTCAACGGGGAACCGGCGATGCGGCACGAGTGCGTACGTACGCCCAATCGCTGCTTTTCGTCTCTTCAGGGAGACTCATTTGAACAGTGATATACACACATATACGTATGGACGATACTCTAAAAATGTTCTGGATATAAGATGACCGCAATTTTTGACATGGGGAGCGCCGTTGCCGGAGGAGAGAGGGAGGGCGGTTCGGCGTCTGTCACGGAGGACGGAGGGCACAGCGCCGACGCCCGTAGGAAGTGCCTTGTCAGTAGGCCGTGTCGTGCGGATCGTAGGTGGTGTCGGCGGCGGCCAGGTCGGGATAGGTCTCCCACCACGGCAGAGCGTCGTCGGTCCGATCCGGCTCGTGGAGCACGTTGGTGCCGCAGTGGACGCCTCCGCCGCCGGAATGGTAGAACCAGGCATCAACGAAGTGCACCGTGCACCCAACGCGTTCGAGCACCGACTGGGTGTAGGCCTTGACCACGTCGACGGTGTCTTCCGGAATGAGGAGACGGTGCCACTGGTCGGCGAACCGGCCCCTGTCGTCGATGAGGTCGGCCACCTCCGGATTGGCTTCGACAATAGCGTTCTCGGTGTCGTGCACAGCGTCCTGGAGCGTTTGTGGAAGCGTCCGGAAGTGCTGCTCTTGTCGGATGACATCGATCAACTGGGCGCGCTCGGTGCTCGTGAGGAATTCCCGGGTTCCCTGCTCATCCAGTTTGTCGCGGGTGAAAAACAGGGCCAGCGTCTCGGTATCCAGGAACGGCCACGTCCAAAACTGAAATCCACGGTCCCCGTTCTTCTCCTCCTGCGGCAGTTGCACGGGGGTGTTCCTCTGTCCCTGCATGTTTAGCACACGACGGACGACGTTCTCTGCGTCGTCGCGGGGAAGACGCGGGCCGCAGGGGTCGGGCACGATCAGGTGCGTGCCCTGGTCGGTATTGAGGGCCTGCATGTTGACGACGTTCGGCGTGCGGACATCGGCAAGCTGGGTGTTGGAGTGGTGGTGAAAGTACACCGGAAGTGGGAGAACGTCGGTCTCACGACTCAGCCCTGTACAGTGGCAGATTCGATGTTGGATAGGACCCAGAAACCGGGTGCGAATCGTCTGATTGGTTGGGCCATCCTCCTGGCGAAGGGTCTCGATGCTCACCTCGTCGTAGCCGGTGGCGAGAAGATGCCCGGGATCGCCAACTGCATTTCGTATGGCGGCAAGTTCCGGTGAATCAGGAGTGGTCCGCTCTGCGCGCTTGTAGTCAACGAAAAGCTCAAGGTTGTGAATGTGTGCTTTGTGTCGCCCGCGGTGAAAATGGCTACGTCCCTCCTCCACACCAATCTCTGCCGTTTCCGTCAGAAGCGTGTCCATAACGTCGGGCCGAGCCATGGCCAGGTTCGGACCGTCGGGGCTCGGCACGAACGTCATGATTTCGTCCACGTGCCCCACGGACAACCACGACGTGTCGATGGGGACGATCGGTTGACTTTCCTGCGATTGGAGGAGGGTGCGGGTCTCCTCGTGGACAGTACCGGTTTCTTGCTCCTGCAATTGGTTGGATCGGCTCGTGTTGTGGCAGTCGCCGAGGATGAGTTTGCCGTGGGGGGCGGGGGGGTGTCCCGGCACGGGGGGGCCGGCCCAGTGGGTATTCTCGGCGTCCGTGGGCTCGCGCACCGGCGGGGACACCACGAGGTTGCCGCCGAAGTCGGTCTGTTTACTCGAGTCGGATGCCTCTCTAACATTGGTGACGCCGCCGGAGTCAACCGTGCCGGGCGGTCTCGCAATGCCGTTAAAAACAAAGACCTTGTCTTCCGGGTGCGCCATGTCGGTTCGTACGAACTCAGCGAGGGGGCTGTCCCGTTTGCAGTGCAGGACGACGCTGACGGTCCGCCCGCTGGGAGCGCTGCAGTAGCCGATTGCCATCTGGTCCTGGATCCAAGGGTCCGGGTATTCGTCCCCGTCGATCAGATACATCCTGTTTGCACTCAGTAGGGGATCGAGATTTCCTCCGTCGTCGTCGACGTTCCCAGTGACGACGTCGTTTCCGGCGACGACCTCGCTGCGCTCTGCAGGTGTGCTCACGGGAAAGGGACGACCGAAGGCGCGGGTAAACGTCCCGGGCGCCCCGAAGGCGTCCCAGCAGGCCTCCATGACATCGTACACGAAGTTGTGGTTTGGTTTCCTGGAGACGACGTGGAGGCGACGGGCGGGGGCCAGGTTGCTTTGCAACAGCAGCGGGGCAATCTGAAACAGGGCGTAGTCGTCCTTTTCCGGCTGGTCGACCCCGCCCTCCCGGTGTCGGAGGCGCATCCAGACCTCTCCCCCGGTTCGATCCTCGGGCGAAGGGATCGGAGGCGTCTGACCCGCGGGATCGGGGGAGCGAGGATCTCCGGCCAGTGTGGTGGCGTGCAGCTGGAAGCGCGTGCCGTCCGGGGCAATCGGCAACGGCACCGCCGTCTCGTTCAATGCCTCTCCGAGCACCGGCGCCTGAGCGTCCGAATCGTTGGAGACGTCCCTATAGCCGCGCACGCGCTTCCGGTCTTCGGGGGCGTCGAACTGGAGCACGAGCTCCTCGATCTGCAGATCGTCTTGCTCCGGGGGGCGGACGTCCGCCGCCGTCATCAGGGCGTGCTCCGGGGCCTCGTCGTCCGTCGAGCCGTTTTCTTGCAGGAGGGGAAGCAGAATGCTGCCCGTCCGCTCGTGCCGGTGGCCGCGCTCGGTGGCGGAATGGTCGATCGCGCCCT
>CAYOWD010000270.1:0-5694 GCA_964407535.1 uncultured Salinivenus sp.
CTTTCTTCTTCAAAGAAGCCTCTGGTGGGCTCAGACCGCATACGTTCTGCACACTCATCATATCATTGGCGCGGAACGATGACAAGGAATTCCCCTCGCAAAAAGCGCTTTTTTTGCAATTTTGAGAAAGATCGCTTCCCAACGTTATGAGTCGGCTTCGTCCCGTTATCGTCCCCCGCCCCGCGGAGACGACGTTACGACACAATGCACACGCCGCTTCCATCCGACGCGCAATTTCCAGTGTATGCCCCGAACTGCACACTTGCCTTTTCTGCAAATCCCCAATCCCTATCCGTTTAACGTTCGCCCATTTCGGGCGGATCGTCCGGTTCGACCGTGGGCGAGTGGGACCGTCGCCCGACCCGTCCGACCGGCGCTGATCCGGCAGGGCTCACAGTCCCAGCGCGTTCAGGACGGTGCGCCCTCGATCGGGATAATCCGTAATGAGGCCGTCGACCCCGAGACGAACCAGTCGCCTCATCGCGTCGGGCTCGTTTACAGTCCAGGGAATGAGTTGCAGGCCGCGGTCGTGCACTGCCTGGACCAGCGCCTTGTCCACGAGGGCCGCCGAGGGACTGTAGATATCGGGCGTAAAGGCATGCTCCGACAGCTGTTCGTCGAAGCCATCGCCGTTCCAGCCCACGAGGAGGGCGAGCCGCACGGGTACGTCGGACTGATGCGCTGCCGCGAGGGTCCGCGGATCAAACGACTGCAGCGTCGTGCGCGTCGCCACGCCTTCCTCGTCAATCACAGAGAGCACCGTCGAGGCAAAAGTTGCCGGATCGGGATGAAACGTCCCCTCCCAATCGGGACGGCTCTTCGTTTCGATATTGTAGAACACCGGGGGCCGGTCGTGCTCCTGCACGTACGTCTCTGCCATCTGGATCACGTCTCGCAGGCGCGGCTTCGGGGCGGCCGTCGGCTCCTGCTCGGGAAAGTCCGGAAGTGCAAGACTGCCACAATCAAAGGCCGCAATCTCCTCGTAGGTCATCTCGTACAGGTTGTATTCTCGTTCCTCCTCCTTCGACACCGGCTGCCCGTCGGGGGGGAGGCACTTGTCGTGGGCCATCCAGGGTTCGTGGGATACGACCACCACGCCGTCGCTGCTGATCACCACGTCCATTTCCAGGGTGGTCACGCCGATCTCCAGCGCCCGACGAAAGGCGGGAAGGGTATTTTCGGGCGCCAGGCCGCGCGCGCCGCGGTGTCCCTGCAGGTCGAAGCCCTCGGGCGTGCGCACGGTATCGGGGGACGCAGGCGGAAATTCATCCGGCATAGCAACGCTGGGGCGAAGACAACAGAAAACGACGACGAGCAGAGCCGGGCGACGTAGAGGAAAGCACATATCGAGATCGAGGATACAGAGACCGACGCCGCTGTGCCATTGATTTCTGTACACGGATCGGTAACCGGACTTGCCGGGTCGCCCTCACAGATCAGCGGCATCGTAGATGAACACAGTTGCCGACCGCAACGGCCTGCCGACCGGTCGGGACTCAACTGTCGCAGTAGCACACCTCATACGCTCCCGTCCCAAATCGGTTCGCCCCCCTTGTGATGGAAGGGGCGTGCTTCCCCGCTCAACTTCCCGGGCCGCTCAGCCCATGCTCGCGTAGATCTAAAACGCCCGCTCGGTGTAGGGGCCGAAGTAGCCGTCGGCGTCCCGGACGGCGTTGACCCCCAATTCCATCAGGTCCTGTTGCAGGAACGTGACGTATCCCGGCAGGCTCAAGGTGGGGACCTGTTCCTCCGTCGGATCGAGAACGACGCCCGGACGGATCAATTCCTCGCCGTCGGCCGCAGCGAGTCCAATCTCGCGTCCTCCCTCGAAGATCGAACTGGGAAGATGGGCGTCGTAGTCGCCTTTCTGGAGTCGTAGCGGCCGTAGCGCGCAATCTTTTGGGACGGATTCGACAGAACGTCGGTCACCGACTGGGCCGAGTCCGAGAAGCTTTCCTTGACTCCATCCTGGATTATGGAGAGTTGAGAAGAATCTGCCGTATGTTGAGACTCGAAGGAGGAGTTCGATGGGAAGTCGGAAGAGCCCCGCGGGACAGGTGCTGCGCGTGGTGAGTGACTGATCCCCGTACGCGCGGTCCCAAAATGCCAAAGACCAGCCCACCAATAAGCATTAATATGAACAAAAATAAGTTTATTTAATACTGAAGATTGTCATCTCTTTCTGACAGGTTGCGCAGGCAAATGCGATTCCTTATCCGTCACTCGCGTCTTCTCTGTCTTTGCGTCGCCGTTGTGCTCGCTGCGGTCGGATGTGAGCCCGAGCCGGACCGCCGATCGGTAGCCGCCACGTCGTCGGCCGACAGCACTTCCGCAACGCCCATCGACTCTTCGGAAACAGCATCCTCCGCACATCAAACCGCGCCGGGCGATTCGACTGCTACGACCTCGAAATCGGGGCAGGACAGCTCATCGGCGTCCAACTTGACGGATGCAGCCGAATCCCCGCCCCTTGACACGGCAGCAGTTGAGTGTCCAGTCGGACCGGAGCATGGAGATGCCACGATTGAGCTTGACTCCACCGATGGGTCAGTACAGGTCAAGCCGGACTCTTCCCTTACCGCTGCGCTTGAGGAGCGATGGGGAAGCCACTGGGACTACTTCGGTGGCAGGAAAGCACGCGTCAATGCAGATGAGCATCCGGACCTGATCATAGACGTGGGCACGACCCTTCTCAGCAAGAACGTAAAGACGTACACCGACATCTTTGTCGGATGCGGGAGTAATCGCTACGCCGTGGTTGGGGAACGGCTTTTATTCGATCGGTTCGGCACCTGGGACGACGGCGAGGAAAAGTGGAAAACCATTTACACCAGGCATGAGGTCGGGGGACGGGATCCTCCTCTGACCTATACGAAGAAGCACCGATTCTACCACGAGCAGGAAGAGTACCTTATTATTCCTGGATCGGTATGGTATACGGAAAAGTCCGAAGAAAGGCTGGGTTTCGACTATAAAGACCGCCCCTCCTGTCCAGCTGGAGAAAGGCATCCGCCAGTAAAACTGAGACCAGAAAGGGAAGGAAAAGCGATTTCTGAAGGAGATATTGTCAGAAGATACCCACAAGAGGACACACTTTATGTCTACTGGACTGGAATGATAAATTCAGACAAAGAAAAAGATTTGGTGCTGGGATATAAAAAAGGATCATCAAAATTGAAGTACATTTACGCAAAATGTAAAAGAGAATTTTATGTAGAGGTATACAGAGATGTAGTTAGTAGTATTAAAAAAATAGATAAAAAAAACTCGCTCAAGTAATACTCTGTGGAATTGTATAGAAAAAAAGGACTCGGAAAATACTGATATAGATACGCTATGCCTGAAAAGAGGTAGCTACCTTAGATAGTCGATGTTAAATTCTAATTCTTCAAAATCGAACGAGTTACTGCCATCAAGAAGGTTTTCATTATCTATTATGTTCTGAAGCTGCGAACCATCGAATATTTCTGCCTCAACAGCTTGATCTTCGATTGCCGTAATCAACGCAGCTTCGTATTCGTCTCCCCAGTTACTTGGGTCCTGCTCCCAGTCTAGATGTGGTGCCTGGTTAAGCCGAGCTTGTTCGAAAATATCCTCGAGTCGTCTGTGACTTGCCGGGCCTCCTGAGGAAATATGGAATGGCCTATACACGTGCCATCGCAGAAGCATCGCTACCGCCCTCTCGGACGTGAACACGTCCCCGACCGTCGCGTCGGCGGTCCAGTCGAGCCCCGACCAGTCGGCACCGGTGGGGGCCTCCGGCCAGTCGCCCTCCAAGATCGACGGAAACCGAAGCCGGGCAAAATCCCAACAAGCGTCCCAAAATCCTTCGCTCAGACGGGAGGCCATCACGAAGCGGTAAAACCAGTGCCAATTCCGGAAATACAACCACTCGACTTCTCCCTCTTCGATGGTCATGTCATCCAGCAGCAATGGCATCGGTTTCGTTTCGACAGTTCCGTCCGAGACGTGAACCCGTCGTTCAAGCGTAGTGGTGTACGTTCGTTGAGTGGAATCGAAGGGGTCTTCACCGTTGTCCCCCCACTCCCCACTGGGACGTATGCCAAAGGTATTCATATTGAAGTACCGCTCGTAGACATCTCCGTACTCGCTACGAAGGTATGCAAGGAACGCGCAGAGCTCTCCTTTTGCAATTTGGTCGTTTGCATCGCCCTCCCGATCATAGAATCCGGTCAGCGTCCAGTGGAACGGACCTGCCGAGATCACTGCGTTGTCGTAGGCATTCAGACTGTCGAGGTAGCCGTTACACTCGATATCTGCAACGGCACGAATTACCTCGTACGTTGATTCCTCGGCCTCAGTGAGGTTTCCCTCGGCCGTTCCCGTCAGTCGCTGGGGCGTGATTTCCGCTTCGTCCCAGGCATGACTTTCCTTCAATGCAGGGCCTTCATACCCACCGAGCGAATTGTACTCACCCAGGGTGATATATCCGTTCCCGTTCTGCGTGAAGTCTAATGATCCCGATCCTCCCCCAGTTGGAACGTCGTAGTAGCCGGTAAAGTCGACGGCAAACACGTTTGGATCGGCGCTCTGCACGTCGTCGTACCGCCACAGATTCTCGGGGTCGGCGCCGTCGGCTACGTCGCTGCCGTTGTACACCGACTCGTGGTTGTCGCCAGTCCGAGCGGTTACGACCACCGGGCATCGGTAGCCCTCATTCAGCCAGTGGATTAGACATGCCCGGGTTTCCTCGTTGACTACTCCGCTGATGGGACTTTCGCTGAAGGAACCGCCGTAGTGAGTCTTCGAGCCCCGTGGATTCTCTGCGGTCGTCAACCGCTCAACGTACTCGCCCTCCGCCTCTAGATCCTCCTGCGCGACCGTCTCCATCCCCGCGTAGATCTGAAATTCCCGTACCGCCTGCTCGGTGTGAGGGCCGAATACCCCATCGACCTCCCGGATGATTTTGAACCCAAGGACGCGAAGGTCGAACTGAAGCCGGGCGACGTATCCTCCCACCGAAATCGTCGGCGGCTGCTCCTCGGCCAGATCAATCAGGAACCCCGGAAGAGTGAAGTTGCCTTCGGTCACACTGACCCCTCGCGTTCCTTCCTCCGGCTCGTAGGGCAACGAGTCGTCGTAATGTCCCCGGCGCAAGTCAATTCCGCCGTACCGCTGGTACCTTCTGTCGCTTCCCGACATCATGTCGAGCACTGCCTGGGCCGCTTTGTCCGAGAACCGCTCTCGGATCAGTGCCTCGATTGTCAGTTCGGAGGCGTCGGATGTAGACATAAGAGGAATGGAGTTCGTTGGAAGTGAAATGAAAGGAATGAAGGAGACTGCCTCTACGCGTTCCGAAACCGGATTCCGTCGAGCATCGGTCGCTCGTCTTCGGGAATCGTTCCGGTCACCGAACTGCCCATCCGGTCCTGCAGAGACTGAATTTCCGCGCGGGTCACAGGCCCCTTCTCTCCGTCGATCTTCCCGTCGTAGAGGCCGAATTGAGCAAGGCGCTGCTGGAGGCCGGTTGCATTTTCCGACTCGGCGAGGCGGGTCAGTTCAATTGGAAGTTCGACCGTTCCCGCTTCGGATTCGAGAAGAAGCACAGCCGCGATTGCCCCGAGTGGCACGGCCTGCCGCAGCCGCCCCTCGTCCCCAATCGTGCCCTCGAAGGTAGCGGTCGTGCCGTCCTCGGTCTTCACCGTGAGCTCGTAGTCGGTGCCGTCGAGCGGA
>CAYOWD010000271.1:0-5685 GCA_964407535.1 uncultured Salinivenus sp.
CGATGATGAGGATGCGGTCGCACGTCATCTCCACCTCCTTCAGGATGTGGGAGCTCAGCATCACCGTTTTTTCCTTCCCAATCTCCTTGATGAGCTCCCGGATCTCGGCAATCTGGTTGGGGTCGAGCCCGGTGGTCGGCTCGTCGAGGATGAGAACGGGCGGGTCGTGCAGGAGGGCCTGCGCGAGACCGACCCGCTGCTGAAATCCCTTCGAGAGTTCGCCGATGCGCTTGTGCCGCTCCGGCCCGAGGCCGCACACATCCATCATCTCCTGAATGCGCTCGGTTACTCTGTCGTCCGGCACCGACTGGAGATCCGCCGAAAGACGGAGGTACTCGATGACCGGCATGTCGGTGTAGAGCGGCGTGCTTTCCGGCAGGTAACCGATGCGTCGTCGCACCTCCTCCGGATGGGTGCGGATGTCGTACCCATCGAGGGCGGCAGTGCCGGCCGTGGGCTCCAGGTAGCACGTGAGCATACGCATCGTGGTGCTCTTGCCGGCCCCGTTGGGGCCCAGGAAGCCGAGCACTTCGCCCGTGTTCATCTCAAAGCTGATGTCGTCCACGGCCGTCTGCGTGCCGTAGACCTTCGTGAGATTCGACGCAGTAATGCCCATGAGACGGTAAGTCGCTCCTAGAACAACAGTCTCGTGCAACGCGAGCGACGGAGACTGCCGGTGGGACAACACCGCCTCCCGTTTCCATCGCTCCACCGTTAGAAAACGACATTGGAGAAAAAATATTGTACAGGTCTGCACGGAGATATTGTGAAAATAGGAGTCTTTCGGAAGAGTGCTCTCGCTCAAAGACGAAGGGAATGAGCGAGGCGATATCTACTCTGGGTCGTGGGGTACGGGTTGGGAGTTGTGCGTTGGGGGTTTTGCGTTTTGGGTTGAGTGTTCTGGGTTGTGCGCTTTGCGTGTACTAATCGGGGTCACGAACATCTCTGTTCGATCCGTTTCGGCGTCCAATTGCGTACGTGTTCGCCTTCCACCCTCCCTGACTCGCAACTTGCGTTGTCTATATCGGATGAGACAGTGTCCGCTGCCGATTTTATCCACTCGTGCCGAAATGCCTCCGGGCCGCACGGTGGGGGAGGGGGTACAGAGAAATTGCGGATCGGAATGCTACCGTAAACGCACGAGGGACTTGTGCTGCTGATGGACCGATTGATCCGAACAGAGTGGGAAAGCCACAGCGCTGTGGCTTGAAATATCTTCTACGCTCCGCAGGGCAAGAGGCGATTGCGATGGCGGGGGCGTCAGTACAGACGACGCTGCACGATCCTCAGGTGCGTATCCGGTGATGAAGGAGAGGTGGACAGGAGACCGGGACTGTCCACAAGTTGAGAAGAGATGGCCCACTGGATGGCCGACTTTTGAACATTTTATGACAATTCGTTTATAGTTGACAGTTTGTCAAACACATTCGTTTTGACAGAGTGTCAACGAGTGAACAAAACGGACGGTCCCCGGGACATTCCGGAGATGATCCGTCGGCGATTCCCGACGATGTTCGCGCACACTGCGTTCACCTACCTTCCCTGCTCGCTATGTACCACGCAATCGTTAAGCGCATCGCCTGAAACGCCTTCAAGGACCTTTCGAATCGGAATATTGATCCGCTGATCGAGCGGCCCGCCCCGGATCTCCGGCACACGTTCGCCGGGAACCATGCACTCGGCGGGACGCGCCATTCTCGGGACGCCTTTCGGGCGTGGATGGAGCGTCTCTACCGGCTCTTTCCGGAGCTGACGTTCACGATCCGCGACGTGATGGCCACCGGTCCGCCGTGGAATACACGCCTGTCGCTGGTTTGGAGAGATCGGGGCGTGGCCGCCGACGGCGTCGACTATGAGAATGAGGGCGTTCACTTCCTCCGCCTCAAATGGGGACGCCTCGTGGAGCTGGAGGCCACCCTCGACACGCAGCACCTGGAGCACACGCTGGACCGCATGGCCGCCGCCGGCATCGAAGAGGCTGCCGCCGACCCGATTGAAGATGCCCGACTGGACGCCGATAATAGCGACGATTCCATCGGGACGACCACCCTCGATCCGGCAACGGTCGCTTAGCACCTGCTCCTCTCGTTCGCATTCGTTTCTCCAAACAACTTCTTCGCCATGTCTCTTCGCAGAATCGTTGCCACAACCTGCTACGCCGTCAATGCACTGGTGAGCGTTGTTCTCGGCGGCGTGTATCTACTCCGCGGATCGTTTATGCCCTACCACGCCGACGCGCTGGGACAGTCGTGGGCCGAGGTGGATCCCGCGCTCCAGACCCTGCTCGGCGCCCTCATGGACGTGGCCGGGGCCGGCTGGATCGGAATCGGCGTGGCTACCCTGGTCCTGATCGCCATTCCGATGCGGCGGGGCGAGCGGTGGGGCCGACTCCTCATTCCGGGGCTGTTCCTGGTGTTCTATATTCCGACCCTCCTCGCCACGATTGCCGTAATGAACGGGACGCCCGCTACGCCGCCGTGGTACGGAAACGCCGTCGCGTGTATCGCCACGCTGGTCGGCATCGTTGCCGATGCGCCGTGGCGCGCTCCAGGAGGCCTTTGGCTTTTCGAGCAATGCGCGGGGCAACATGAGCGCGCCCGATTTCGAAGAGGCGGTCTTCACGGTTGACTCCCGCGCGCTCCCTGCGCATCACGGCTGAGTGCGGAGAGGCTGTGGGATATGGATTCCGTGTTGGATCCAATGCCGGAGGGAGGCTCCTCAAAAGCGGGGTAACTCGTGGACTCGAAGCCGCGATGACGCTGGATATCCGATGGCAACCGTGGGGACACGGCTCCGTCGGCTCCCGGATTCGTCACGCGCTGGCCGGTTCGGGACGGAGACGTTGTCCCGAACACGGAGACGAACTGATCGGGCGTTTGGAAGTGGGGGGATCGGCATGTGCGAACATGTTGCTCCTCGGGGGCGGACAGTGCGTTCGTGCCCGTGGCTGGAATTGGCCCGAGAGTTGCGTTCAGAAATGCCCTGTGCGGCGTTTGAACGTACAGGAGCGTTCCCACGTCGAGATTCTGGGTGCCCGAGCGGAGAGGACGCGCCCAGCGAAAAACATTTTGCGCCTGACAGCGTGTCAGCCACGATTCTCCAACGTAGACCTATACCGTTCTCATGTCCATCGAAGAGCGCCAACAGGAGGAAAAAGAACAGCGTCGCCGTACGATTGTCGACGCCGCCGAGACGGTCCTTCGGGAGAAAGGCCGAGACGACATGACGATGGCCGACATCGCGGACGAGGCGCGACTGAGCCGGAGTCTGCTTTACGTGTACTTCGAGGACATGGACGACATCGTCCTGGCCGTGACGCTGCGTGGGTTTGCGTCCATGCGCGAGCGGTTTGAGAGGGCCGTTCGTGAGCATGAAGGCGGACGGACGAAGATCCGGGCAGTGGGGGATGCCTACGTCCAATTTGCGCAGGAGGAGCCGACGTACTTCGACCTTGTGGCCCAGTTCGAATCGCGCTCCGCCGACGCCGACGACGCCCCGCAGCGGGTACAACAGTGTCTTGCGGAGTCGGATCGAGTGATGGATGCGATGACAAAGGCGATTCAACAAGGCATTGACGATGGGTCGATCCGATCGGACCTCGACCCCACGCAGACCGCCATCACGCTGTGGGGATGCACGCATGGCCTCATTCAACTCGCCGCCAACAAGGGAGAGAGCTTAGAGCAACAGTACGGACTGTCGCCGGACACCCTTTTCGACGACGGACTGGGCTTTCTCGGCGTGGCCCTCGTTGGACATCCGCTGGAGGGGGCGCCAGATGCAACGGGGGAAAATTCGGAAACGACGAACGCAGAAAGCTAGATACCGCTCCAATTGCTCCGTCGACGAACACCGATTTGCGTATTCGAGGAGAAGAAAGGCAGACACTGTGTGCTGATCCAGATCCCGGAGGCGCTTTCGATCGATCCATCTGTCCGGGGTGAGCGGGAGCGTGAATGCCTGGAGGCGTGACGCTGTGTGCCGAACAGAGAAAGAGGCTGTTATCTGAAAATCATGGTCGGCAGTTTATCAACGAACTTGATCGTTGACAATGCGTCAATGGGTAATGTTCTGACAATACGAAATGATCTCGAAGCAGTTGAGATTTTTAAGCGCGGCGTTGGAGATAAGCGATCCTGGTCTCGGAAACGTGAATCAGGATCCCGATCCTTAGGCCTTTTGCTCCCTGACCGGCCTTTCTGCGGGGAGTTTGAGGCCCTGCTTTTCAGTTTCGAGAGGGCGTAGGAGGAGTTCTTCTGGTGACTCATCGAGGGCAAGGCCCGCAGCGCAGCGTACCTTCGGAGGAAGGTCGCGGCAACCTTCTAAAAAGTCCGTTCGGATCCCCGGAGAGACATCTAGATCACCTATCACTACTGTCGATAAAGTCCAAAGAGGTTTCAACAGTATTGCTGCTACTTTCTCCTGCCTGCAATGAAGCACGTCTTATTCTTTTTCGTAGACGGCGTCGGACTTGGCTCGAACCGCCCGTCCAATCCGTTCGTCCGTTCTACAATACCCACCTTTCATCAACTCGGAGGTCAAGAATGGCAGCAGCCATTTCATAGCATAGAGTCAGAAACTCATCTCGTTCGGCCAATTGATGCCACCCTCGGCGTCGAAGGACTTCCTCAGAGCGGCACCGGTCAGGCAAGCCTGTTCACTGGCATCAACTGTGCAGAGATCGTCGGACGTCACTTTGGTCCCTTTCCCCACTCCGAAACTCACGTAATTCTAGACGAGAAGAATATCTTTCAGCGACTCAACGCTCTCTCAGAGCTCCAGAAGGCACTCGCGTTTGCCAATGCTTTTCCGCCTCAATACTTCGAATCTACGCGATCTCGCTCCACCGTCACAACACACTGCTGCCAATCGGCCGGCGTAGAACTCCGTGGCCTCGAGGCGCTACGGGAAGAACGTGCGCTTTCAGCCGACCTTACCAGCGCCTCCTGGAACACCGACCTCCATCTTGACGCTCCGGAAAAATCTCTTTCGGAGGCGGCCGGTGTGTTAGCCTCAATCACTCACAATCACTCATTGACCTACTTCCGTACCGACAAGGTCGGACATGCTCGAGCCGACACGCCACCGACGGTGCTACTTGAAAATATTGACTATTTCCTCGATTCTCTTCTAGAGCAACTGGACCCTTCAAACGACGCGCTGCTCATCACGAGTGATCACGGCAATCTAGAGAACACGTCGCATACGCAGCACACTCGCAATCCCGTTCCCCTCATTGTACACGGATGGGCTGCTCCTTTCTTTAAGAATGTGACGGACTTGACGGGGGTCACGCCTGCTCTTGTAAAGGCTTTCACGGCCTCCGAGCGCTCCCCGAAAACGAAATGAGCATTCCGGGGGCAGTCCCCCGAGAGGGGCGTTCGGATGAGTTGGGGAACGGGCAGAAGACGATGTCCGAGTGGTAGGGCCGCTTCCGCTGCCGACTCGATTGTGCGTGGTGGTTTTTATGCCAAGTCCGAGGGCAAACTTCTGGTTTAGGGAAAGCACATTCTTGCAGAACGTCACCGCTCTGCACTGAAAAACCGGCCCAACACAGTTCAGTAGCGCCGTTGGAGTCCAACGGCGCTATAAAACATGTCCCAGACCGGAATAAAGCTACCGGATTTGGTATTACTGATACGTGAATGGGTTCTTACCGATCCGTGAGAAAGTACGTAAACGATC
>CAYOWD010000272.1:0-5654 GCA_964407535.1 uncultured Salinivenus sp.
TTCGTGTTTGAGGACGAGGCCGGGGGGCGCGTGAGCGGGGTGCCCTACGAACTGGAGCTGCCCGACGGGTCGATCTCGGAGTACTGGCTCCAGGGGGACGGGGAGGTGCGCCGTTCGAAGCAGGACGAGGGCGAGGGCACGGCCACCGTCCGGAAGCTCGCCGAGGCGGAGTGGTCGACGACCGAGGCCGAGGTGGGGGAAGAGGTGACCGCAACCGCGTAGGCGAACGGATTCGAGGACGGAACCCCGGCGACGGTGCAGATCAAGAAGGTGCCGATGGGGATACGCGGGTCCGCGACGGTCGTGGCGGAGATCGAGACGGAGGTGAGCGGCGAGGAGGTCGAGGCCGCGTGGACGTCCGAGCACAGCGAGAAAGACATCTACGACCCGAGCGAAGAGGAGCCGCCGCCCCCCTCCGTGCAGGGGCGATCCCAGCAGCTTCCAACGTATATGGCCGAGGTGCGGGTGGAGGGGCATCCGATGCCCTCCACCTCGGGGCGACTGATTCTCAAGAGCACCGTCACAATTGGCCTGAACGGGCCGGGCGGCAAGGGAGTGGCGGATGAGCCGTACGTCGTTACGTTTGCCAATGGGGAGGTCCGGCAGGGCACGCTGGACAGCAATGGCGAGGCCGAACTGAAAAACGTCCCCCCGTGCACCCACGAGGTCGAATGGCCGAGGCGCAGGGGACTTCAGAGAACAGGCGATCAGAGATAGCCTGCCTACCGCTTCTTCATCACCATCACATCCAGACCCGTATCCATGTCTGATTCTTCCAACCAGACCACCCTGCCTGTTCCTAGGGACACCTTCGCTATCTTTCCAGACGATGGCCAGGCGAATACATTTTCCACAGTCGAGACATCCGTGTACTGTGAGCACGAAATTGATGGGGAGCGTCGAGGAATCGGCGGTCCGAGAGAGGAAAAGCCGACAGAATTTCACGTTGTGCCGCATGGCGGGGAGGGCATGGACGGATCCGAAGAAGGATTAGGAAGTCCTCTGGGGACTGATACCATCGCGATTTTTGTAAGCGAGCCCTTTGACGGGGGATTGATCGTAGAGACTCCGGAGGGGGAAGAAAATATAGAGGAGAAACATACCCTGGAGATTCCTCCTGATCGATCTCGGAGGTTGTATCGATACGATTTTGAAGTCGAGCCGCCGAACCCGATCGGAAATCTTGTAACGAAGATCCCTGGTGCTAAGACGGTTTTGGTGGGTATAGGCGTGATTAAGGCACGTATTAATCTCGGTATGGGAAAAATAAGTAAGAAATTAAAGAGTAACTCGAAAGTTGAGAAGGGGTTGTCCTATGTCAAAGAAGGAATTGATGGTACTAAGAAATGGCTTACGAACGACCCAGAGTCCGATGATAAGAATGGGCGTTTCGAGTTAGGACTGAGCAAGCGAGTTGTGGCGGCAGTCGGCGGAATATTGAAAGAAATTAGAGAAAGTTCTAACAAAGAGAGTGGGTCAAAAGGCGATAAAAATATTGAATCAAAAGAGAAAAAAAAGAGTGATAACTCGGATAATAATGGGAGAGTAAAAGAGGGTGTTAGTAGGGTGCGTGGAGCTGTCGAAAGTAGCGCTAGTAAGGTGAGTAGAGCTGCAAAAAGTAGTGCTAATAAGTTGGGTGGAGCTGTAAAAAGTGGTGTTAAGAAGAGGGTTGGAGTCGCAAGAACGTATACGGTAAAGAGGGGCGACGAAGAGCTTGACATCATCGTCCACTACGCCGACCAGTGGCAATTCTTATTCCAATTTCCGGCTCCCGAGAAAGGCGGCGTGTCCAACTCGGCTCGATTCCCGGTTTCCGAGGAAGACGGCGTTATTAGACAGAGTAACCGAAGGGAAGCGAGTTGCGAGTTCTTTAACGAGTCTATGGACGATTCTCGGTTTGATTGGGAAGCGATAGAACGGGAAACCAGAAATCGAAACTACAAGGTGACTTCTTATCCTGAGACGATCGATTCTCAAAAGATTGAAGACGAGGGATGGGAAGTAACCGGATGGGAAGTAACCGGGGACTATAAATCGTCCGGAAGTTCGATTGCAAATAATCCGCCCTCGATTCTTTCGGAGCTGCAAGATAGCCCTGGAGGGCCAAAGGTCGTCGTCAAGCGCAACAATAGGCGGCTGTCGTTTAAAAGACCATTCGAATTTGTAAGGAGATGGCGGAGGCTAGGGGGGAGCCTTCTAAAGATTATAGGGAATTTGCAGATGGCACTGGGAGCGTATGTCGATATGAATATTACTCTCGTCAAGGGCTCGCTTGCCTTCTGGTGTGGATGGAAAGAGTGCGAAGACGAAGGTGCCTTTGTGCAGGTGGGAGGAGCTGCGAGTATAACACTGTTCAGGGCCAGAGTGGAAGCGGGAGTCGGGTTCAACCTGGGTGCACGGTTTCAGGCCTACGTGTTCATTCAGGGGAAGATGGTTTTGAACATCCCAGCCGTTCAACGCTCGGGTCCAGGAAAAAAACTCCAGTTGAGTTTTGAGGCAAGCGATGAGCTGAAAGGTGCAATTGGAGGTCGGGGAAGGGTGCCAAACGCATTTCAGTGCAAGGTAGAGGGAGATACGGCCATCAAACTAGACGGATTGGGGGGAAGTATCGGGGCAGAGGGTCTGAAAATGGACGGCTCGATCGAATGGACCGGTGTTAACTTTAAAGTAGTCACACCTAAGGGCACAGCGGGAAATGCCGGTAGTGATGAAGAAATAGAAGAATGTGCAGCGATTGGTGCAGATGATGGCAGTGGAACGGAAGCGAACGATGAGAAGGGAAAAAAGAATGGTAGAAGTGTAGGACTTCAGACACAGTACGCTCCGATTGAGGGAGTCGAGCTGATCTCCTGGTCTTGGTCTTGGCCTCCAGAGCCCGAAGAGATTTCCGAAGAATCCGATCCCGATCAGCTGTCGGAAGAGGAGATCAAAGACATAATGGCAACAGTCTTCAGCGGAGGAGAAGATTCTGAGTCTGGGCATGGGGAAATAAAGATTCGAGAACGTGTGGGGGACGGTGACGAGATATCGACGCCGGAGGAGATGGCCGAACCAGAGGAGGTGGCGGAGGGAGTAGTTGAGACCATTGTTATGATTCGGGAAGATGTTCAGATGGGTAAGATGGACGAAGAGACGGTACGCGAAATGGCATCTGATATTCACGAAACCCTTGGAGGGTATTCGGAAGAGGAAAGTGATGATGTAGTTGTATCGAGAACTAAATTTATAATATTCCTCTACCACGGAGATCTTGACGATATCCTAGATAAACATACGAGTTAGAACGCCCCACGGCCGCTTTCGCGGTGTCCGTTCGTCTCGATTTGTTCACCATCTCCAGTTCAGATTCAGCCATGGAATCTTCCGCGTCCGCTTCGTCCGCCGCAGACCCGACTGAAGAGGGGCTGTACTACTACGTGGAGCTGTCGACCGGCGGCGGCGCCTTTCGAGCGACCTTGAATGAGGTCCCCTTCTTCCAGACCACGGCGGCGGGCGGGGCCTTCAAGGCAATGCCCGTCAACGTAAATCTCCTCGACGAAGACAATGAGCTGAACATCGTGGCGGGCCCGACGACCGAGCCGGAATCGTCCACGCTGACGACGCTGGAGGATGCGACGTTGACCGGGTCGATTAAGCTGTATCGGTCCGGGGATTTGTTCGGAACACAGGATGGAAAGACGATCAAGACCTTCAATCTGCAGGAGGCGATCGAGACGCGTCGCGAGGAACGGAAGAAGGAGTTTTTGCGACGACTGGAGGACGCCCCGCCCGAGGAGCGCATCGACCTGGCCGATCGCGAGGACGAGCTGACGAGTGTAACATTCCCATTTGAGTTGACCTTCCGGTTCGATAGCCCGAAGACGCCGAGCTTCGCGGAGCGCCTGACCGAGGCCCCGGTGATTGAGGACACCGCCGCTCTGAACGACTACGCCGTCTACCTTCGAAACTTGATGCGACGGGAAGACACGCGGCGAATATATGAGGAAATAAAAGCAAAAAACGAAGACTATAATAGGGCCTTCTACGAGTCGAATGGATACGACTTTTGGCGCGGCCACCTAAACGATTACTACGAGAGCGGACTGCGGACCGATTTTGAGCGAGACGACATTGGGCTGCGCCCCCTCCTGGACGGGCGGCTGTGGGAGATCTACGTGGAGAATGGCGAGCCGGACCCGCCCTGGAATCCGACGGGGCGGAAGTTTTTCAAAACGAGAGGAGAGAACGGCACGATCTCCCAAATGCGCGTAATCGTTGGACAGGTCGACGGGGAGCTTTGCATCGTGCGGTAAATCGCCCGAAGAGAGGAGATGCACTGGAGGGAGCGCACCGCCCGACCCTGCCTCGCCACAGGGTTGTCCGGGGGCAGGAGGTAGAGAGCGTCTGGAGGCGAGCGAAAAGAGGGTCAAGGGGGACCTGGAGGAATGGGAGTCCCTGTGTACCGAGCAGCGTTCACGTCTGTGCTCGGGACGGGGGCGCTGACGTAGACGCAGGCAGCTCCTCTATGGGATTTGGCATTCCCAAACCGCTTCTACGTGATTATACCAAATCCGGTCACAAAGTTCGGGGGGCAGATGTAAAATGGGTGCAAGCACTTGGCCCTCACACACACACATACACACATACCTCCGCACCTCGACGGTAGTCGGGACATTGCTCACATACCCAACGGAGCTGCCGAACTAGTTCGGCGGCGTACTAGTGCAGAAAGGCGGAACTAATTGGGCAGATTGGGGTCGGAGAGGAGTTCTCTTTGACCATTGATGCAAAATCATACACCGATGCCTGGTCCCAAGCCGATTTCCATTGAACTGTCGTCTGCTCAGCGCGAGGCGCTTGAGTGCATTTTGCGCCGGCAGCACGCTTTTCAGAACCTGGTTCGCCGCGCCCGCATCGTGTTGGAAGCGAGCCGGGGAGGGTCCAACGCCGAGATCGCCAGGCGTCTTGATGTCAACCGGGATACGGTCGCCACTTGGCGCAGGCGCTTTGCCAAGGCGCAGCCGCGGCTGGAGGAGCTTCCTGCCGAGCAGCTCGGGGACGCCATTGAGGCGACGCTCTCCGACCGTTCTCGAAGCGGGGCTCCGCCGACCTTTTCTCCGGAGCAGAGGATGCAGATTCTGGCCTTGGCGTGCCGGGATCCCCAGGAGGTCGGGCGACCGATCAGTCACTGGACCCCGAGGGAGCTAGCCGATGAGGCCAAAAGCCAAGGCATTGTCGCCTCGATTTCGTCTCGCACGATCGGGCGTTTTTTAAAAGAAGCCGGATTTGAAGCCCCATCGTGTTCGGTACTGGATGTATCCATCGGTTGAGGATCCGGTCCGGTTTGCCGAAGACATTCGGAAGATCTGCCGGTTGTATCAGAAAGCCGATCTGCTTGCAACACAAGGGGTTCGTGTCGTGTGTCTCGATGAGAAGACCGGCATTCAGGCGCTGGAGCGTCGCCGCGTGCCGATGAGGCCGGGCCGACCGGAGCGACAAGAATTCGAGTACGTGCGCCACGGCACACGCTGCTTGTTTGCAGGCCTGGAAGTGGCGACGGGCCGGATTTTGTCTCCCTCGATCGGGCCAACGCGAACCGAGGCGGACTTTGCGGCCCATCTACGGGGCACTGTCGAACAAGACCCGATGGCCGAATGGATCTTCGTGGTCGACCA
>CAYOWD010000273.1:0-5627 GCA_964407535.1 uncultured Salinivenus sp.
GATCGAGAAGGAGTCGGGGCTGCTCAAGTTTCAGGACTGGATCGAAATCGAACTGATTGATGAGTTCGGGGAGCCCGTCGGCGGGGCTGAGTACTGTCTTCATCTGCCCGACGGCGAACAGCGTCGGGGAACCGTGGATGAGGAGGGTGTTGCACGCGAGACCGGGGTTCCACCGGGGCCGGTGGAGATTGAATGCGAAGACTTTCCGGAAATCGTTCTTGAGACTGAAGACGAGTAGGGGGGCTGACGAGGGCAGGGGGCGCACGGAAGACGTGTCGAAGACATGTTCGGAAATGTACAGTGATCGGGCGTATGTTTGCAAGCGGGCTGCCCAAATCTGCAATCGAGACGCCGTGTCTGCACGTCGTCCGGCGGTCATAGCCTGAGGGCACCACCGTTTCGGCGTATTGGGGCCGGAAAAGCGACCCACCCGGTCGAATACAGAATCCGCCCTGTGATGTCGAGCGCTCGGAGGGCGCGACCCGCTTTGAACATCTTGAGACGCTGTTTTCAGGAACGGTGTCCCTACCACCGCCGGCGGAGATGCATGTGATATCATCTCCGCAGCCGTACTGGTACGCCGCCGAACGAGTTCGAGTCCAGTGGGACAGCCTAACTCGTTTGGCCGCCTTGCTAGCAAGGCAGCTCCGTCGGGGGTTGTGAGTGCAGTGTCCCGACGCATCGGAACTCGTTCCGAATCGGGGGAGGTGGGCGATGCACAAGTGCGTTGACGCGCTAGCGCGTCCGGCCCATATGCTTGCCCCCATACCGACACGTCTGCAATCCCGAACGTTATAAGCGGATTTGGTATTATTCACAAAAAGCCAAATTTATTCATAAATACGATGATATATAAAATTAGTTATACCAAATCAGCCTACAAAGTTCGGGCTTCCAGAAATGGCGGCACAAGCACAAACGAATGGGCCTCACGTACATACCTTCACACTTACATACCTACAAACCCGAATCCTTCAACCGGATTCGGTATTAGGGGCGGGTTGAGGGAGAAGACGCCTATCAGAAATCCGAATGGCAACGGGGCGCAAGGTGCTTCCGTGAGTCACACCTGTGCGAAAACGATGCGTCCTTGCGTTGCACCCACGGAGCAGTCCACAGGCAACTTCGGCTCGGGAACGCGTGATTGGGCATCCGTGGGACGAAATACGAGGAACTGGTCATGGGGACATACAACGTCTCCGAAGACAGACCATTGCGCGATTAACCTGCGCATTTCCCATGCACGCCGAACTACTTCTGTATTGCTTCGAAAGGCCGGCCGACTGCTGTGACGGATATTTCCACCAATGATTTCCCAGCGACGACTCAACGGATTCGTTGTTGGATGAATCAAACGGGCTACACAGCTACGAGGCAGTGCTGCGAGACAGGTTTGAAGAGACAGGCCCATATGCCTGCACCCATACCGACACGCCTGCAATCCCGAACGTTATAAGCGGATTTGGTATCAGTCCTGATATGGGGCAAGGAGGAGCAGAGTCCCTCGTCGGCATGTGATCGGAGGCAGAGGTGGAGAGAGAAGGCCATCGCCTGAATGGGGCGATCGTGAAAACACTCCTCAAGAAAGGCGAGGCCGCGATGATCTACAAGACTGTCTTAGCGAATTGTTGGAGGTGTTCATTGAGGGAAAGATGAGAATCACCGGTTTCCGTCGATGTAGGATGTTCAGAGACGGTCGGATCCCCCAGAAACGTATATCCCGGAATCTGGGAGGGATGGACCGTCGAGCCTTTTAGGTGCTGAATGGGCCGCACCCGGAACGGCTGGTCGCCTTCTTCAGGGATTCTCTCTGCCCGTCCTGCGAGCACTCCTTGGGGCGTTAGCCCGGAATGAGTGTCTCTGATCTGTGATCGGCTTACATGCTGATCGTCCGTCGTGAAAACCGTTTTGCCGTAACGGTGGTGAAAATATCAACGAAGCGATAAATAAAATCTATCAGAAAGTTTTTTATGGGCTGTTGTTCATCAAAAACTACTACAAGTTCAGGGGAGACGGACCAAAATTCTGCGGACTATCCTGAAATCCAGGAAAGCGATAATGTGGGAGCGACATGTACGGGAAGTAGGGTGACTGCTAACGTTTGTTCTACATATGTAAGAAGTATAGAGTTTGTAAATTCAAATGCCATATTCCGTCGTAATGCCAGATTATTTCGTAGTAGAGAGGGGAGACGAACTAATAGATCGCGAAGTCAGAGGGGACGATCTGATGATATTCTAGAGGTGGCGTGGCGGGTCGGAGACGAGTATAAAAAACCTGAATGGCAACGGGATCGGCAAAACGCCCCCGCGAGTCACACCCGAGGGGAAGAGATTCGTCTTAAACTGGAGATACGTGTCAGTGTGGATAATGGCCCGCACTGGGGACGTGTGGTTGGGACGCCGTTGGACGAAGAGGATCACGAAGTAGCGGATCCCGCGTTCCGCTTTCAGTCCGAGGAGATTGAGCTCCGAGACGAGGTTGAGGTTGATGTAGAGGCGGAAGCGCCGCTGCCGGATTGGCCGGAGGAGCGATGCCGACAAATTAAATGGAGGTTCAGTACGGACTCGGGCACCTCGGTCCAGCTTGGCGAATCCGGGCCGCATACCGTCTTCGTCACGTTCGGTCCTGTCTTCGAGCGCTCCAGGCCTCATGAGCTTATGCATGAAGAGATGGATGAGGTCGCCACCGCCGTCCGTATGCGTGAAGCAATAGAGAGGGTAAATATAGCGAGGCAGGAGTTAGGAAGCCAAGAGAACGAAGATTTGGTAGGAGTCATAAATAAAGTGGCAAAAAAGTTTCCAGAAACAATATGTGATAAAAAAGATTACGAAAAAGTAGAAAAAATAGTAGATAAAAAAAGGGGGCTAAGAGAATATATAGAAGATGTAGGCTGGTCTCACTTTACGAAAAAAATTATTTGGCCGCTTGCATCTATAGAAAAATGTGGGATTCCGGGGGCGGATTGCCATGCCATTGCGCGACTGATCCGTGCGATCTTCAGGCAGGTTGGACTGGAGGGGGTAAGCCTCTGGTATATTGTACCAGATCAACCTCCGACTATTAACATCATGCCGCCTCCACACGATCAGAGATCTGGTTGGTTCGTTGACAGATCGGAAATGTATCACAACCATGAGGCATTTTTGCGATACCGGTACCAGGAGAACGGGACCTGGTACCAGGCCTGGTACGCGGCAGGGGTCGAAGAACCGCTTGCCGGCGTATGGAAGGAGTCAGATGTGCAGGTGGATGGAAGCAATGGTAGAATTTTTATGAGGGAAAGTGTTGTAAAAAAAATTTTAAAAAAGATATTTGTAGAGGTGTATTTTCAAACAGAAAATGGAGGATATGAAAAAGATATAGATAGAATTGATTGGGGCGATTGTCCAGTTTATGATAGACGAGAGCGGAAGGAATAACCTGCACTGCAGGGCTGGACTGGCGAAAAGACGTGCCCTCGTTGAGGGACTGGAAAGCGCTGGGTCTCAAACGGCTTGTCCCCTTATTCAAGACGCCCCCGCGACCGTTTGGAAGCCATTCTCCGAGGCGTCGTCAATGGCTTGGCGGGGGAATGCGTAGTGCAGTGTGTCAACGCTCATCCTTTGTGCGGACGGGAGGGAAAAACTGTTCTCCGTTGCTGGTCAACAAACGGTTCGTAGTGCATCCACGACGACCGTCGGGACACTTCTTTTGCCGACAGCAGTCGGCATCAGGGCGCGTAATGCACCCCGGAAGTATGTCCTTCTTGGCATTCTCGACAGCCGTCGGAATGCCTGAGTCAGGGCGCGTACTGCGTGAGATCACATTCACGCTCGCGATTTGCACTCCTTCTCTCGGTTGCTTCCATCGTGACGGTTGATGCCGCGGTAGGAGGGTCTGGCAGTTCCGGGTTATTGCCCGATTGATTCGCTCGGTGCGCATGCATCTCGGTGTGACGGACGCGGAACGTTGTTGCAGTGCGGCCGGCAGTTTTCCGAAGAATTGGAACTCGTTCCGAGTCGGGACACTGCCCACACACCCGACAGTGGTCGGGACATTGCTCCCACGCCGACGGCAGTCGGGACACTGCACTCACACACCCCAACGGAGCTGCCTTACCAGTAAGGTAGCCGAACTGGTTCGGCCGCGGAGTTAGTATTAGGCCTTGAGGCGGGGCTGGCGACGATCTTTTCGGAAGCGCAGACAGTCTCCGCACGGAATGGGGGAGTCGGATTTTGGGAGGTCCGTCTGCTCCTTGGGCGACTCCTCTACTTACCGGACAGTTTGCTTAGGGCACCGAAAAATCCTTTCCAACCGTCACTCCAGACCCCGATCTGGAGTCTATCTGACGCAGGGTAGGATGGGCTCCAAATCAAGTTTGGAGCGACGAATGAAAATCAGGAAATCGTCGGGGCATTTTTCGGCAGTATTGCCTGAAAATATCGACTCCGAAGGCAAGATCAGCGGAATCGACGGAGATTTTTCGGTGCCTCCAGCTGTGAATTTGAAAACTGTCCGGTAGCTGGGCGACTCCTCCCAATTGCACGATTGCGAGGGGCATTTCTATGGGACGAGAAGCATCCAACCACCACGCTCAGTTTCTATGCGATCATATTGAGGAGAGAACGACATGGGGTGCATTCAGTCGAAAGAGGCTCGCGTCGCGTCGAAAACGGGAGGCGCTAGGACGGTACAGGTGCGTCGGTGCGAGATTGTTCTGGACAGCATCACGTTTGAGAGTTCTCACAACGTGTTGCACGAGAACGATGTATTGCCCGATGCACCGCCCGAGACGCCGGATCCGTTCCGTATAGACTGGGGGTATTCAGGAGAGCGGTATTCCCAGCCCGAATGGCGACGGGGCGATCAAAATGCCCCTGTAAGCCACACCGGGGAAGACATAATGGACCTTCTGTTGACCCTAACGGTCAACGTGCGCCAGGGAGCTCCCCTTCACGGACGTGTATGTGGCGTCCCGGTGGATGAACACGGTCGGGTCCTCGACGATCCGGCGTTCGAATTTCAGTCGGGGGGATGCAGATTCCGGTCGAATGCCAGCGTGGAGCGCGAGATTCGAGTGGTGGCGCAAGGGGAGCTGCCGGTGTGGCCGCAGCGGATCGATCGTCGGATCCGGTGGACGTTCGAGACGAATGGTTCAGACTGTATTGAGCTCGCGGTGTCGGGGCCGCACACGGTCTTCGTCACGTTTGGTGCTCCCATCGAATATGAGATGTACGACGAATCTGAGAGATCGTATAGCACGAGCATGTCTGCGGAGCCGTCCGAATGGGAGTACGGAGCGACCGTCGCTCGCATGCAGAAAGCAACGGAGTGGGTCCAACAGGCAAGGGCCGACAGGTCTGTGGAGTTCATCCGCAGACTGTTTACCCGGTTTGGGGGATACGTTCTACGACCGGAGGATCTACGGGGACCTCAGAGAGAGAAGTACGAGACGGATGCCCAGCTGCGATCATACCTTCACGCGGTCCATTGGCCTCAGTTCGGCGTCCCTGGGGGGGAAGATTCGGACGTGCTTCGACGGCAGGGGGGCGCGTGGCCGCTTGCGGTGTTGGAAGAGTTCAGTGCGGAATGTCAGGCCATCGTGCGATTCATTCGAGGCGTGCTGATGCAACTCGGACACAGCG
>CAYOWD010000274.1:0-5626 GCA_964407535.1 uncultured Salinivenus sp.
TCTGAACCCCCGAACTTTGTAACCGGATTTGGTATTACACGCAAGCCCCTCGACGCCGGGGATCATGGACGAAGACGGTACCCGCCAGGGCGACCGGCAGTTTCCAACTGCCGAATCAGAACTGATTCTCCGTGTTGCGTCGGTGGAGGCCCCGAAGATAAGTCTCCCGATCGAAGCCGGTTCGATGTCTCGTGGGGCCGCTCGCACGCTCTCCGAAGGCGATTGCTCTATGCTGTGGGCCTGAGAACGCGTTCGTCTTGGTCGGCGTGATGGACCGTCTCCTCAGGGTCTCGTTGCCCGGTTGCCATGTTCAGAGCCTCCAGCACCAGTTCACTCCATAGGTGGCCAGCCATTTCCCAGCCGACAACCTTCCTGCTGTAGGTGTCGAGAACGACTGCCAGGTACAGATAGCCTTCCTGGGTTGGCACGTAGGTGGTATCTGCCACCCAGAGCTCGTCGGGACCAGAGGCAGATCCCCCTTCTCCCTTTGGGACCTGGCCGTCGCTTTTGCTAAAATATCCCGCTCCTGCTTCAGCTTACACAACTTCTTTCGGAGCTGGCGGAGCTCTTCCCGTTCATCGGTGGAGAGCCCCCTCGGCGCTTTTTCCTTCATCCCGATCGGCTTTCTTCAATCAGTTTCGGATTGTTGTCTCCGTTGGTTCAAACTCGTCGGAGAGCTCCGAAAGCGTTCGTCCGTTTCGAGTAAGCTCGACGATCCGATCTCTGAATTTTTGTGGGTATGGTGGACGTGTTCTTGGCACGATGGGTACTTGGCACGACGGGTATCTGTTGGTTCGAAAGTGAAGGAACGTCCCCCAACACGGGCCAGGTCCACAATTCGGCACTCGTCATCTGCGGCTTGACTGCCCACTAGTGTGTCATCAGCGAAGCTTGCCACGTTGGGACTATTCAGCATCGGCAGATGGATACGTCAGGGTTGCCTTTTCCGACACATATACTTTGTACCCGTGTCCCGGCTCAAGCCGGTTGATCTGATCAAGGTTAAACGATGGGAGATACACCTGCCTATTCCTGTCTTTCACTACAACGAGCTCGTCGGTAATGGACTGGAAGGCGTTTTCCACCGAGAGAGGCGCATCGACAACGTAAGGAATGAGATTCCAGCCTTTGTCAAGTGTGATAGAGGTCGTGTCGGTAGAGGTCTTCTCACCCTGGATCCGAAGCGTGTCTGGTTCTTCCATGTAGACCACGTACGCCTCTTGCGCGTCCCAGGTGCTGAGGGTATTCTCATCGCTTTCGGGGACGAACCGCTCCTCGGCTTCGTTTTTGACGAGCGCAATGTGTTCAGACACATTCTCGAACACGCGTCCGACGCGAGAATCCCCCGGTTCGACGGTACTGGAGATCAAGTTCCATCCGCTCTGAAGCGGAATGACTTGCGAATCTGGGGCCTGAGGATTCTTGAAGACCGAATTCTGATCTTCTTGGGTTTCATTCTGCCACTCTTCGAAGGAAAGCAACGTATTGCCGCGCGATTCGAACGCCTTCGGTTCTTCGGCGTACCAGGTGTTGTAGTCGGCCTCATAAGTGGAAAGAAAGTCGCTCCAGGTGGGCCCAAACGTCGTTCCGATCAGAAAGCGACCCTCATTTCTGCTTCCGGCCTTTACCCCTCCACTTACGCCACTAATGACCGAGTTCTGAAGCGAGAAGTGGCGCGTATTTACGGTCATCTGTTCTCCTGACACGAAATTTGTGAACGTTCTTCCCGATTCGAGGCCACTGACGTGAATGCCTCCCTTCTGGTTGTCCACCAGCCGCGAGTCCTCCACGGTTACGTTCGCCGCGCTGCCCAAAAGCAAGCCGTAGGCGTCGCTCTCGGTGCTTGTCACGCGGCGGAGCGTGACGGGGCCCTGAAGCTGCTCGAGAAAGATGTTGTCGAGCAGGTTGCCTTTCAGCGTCACGTCCTCGATGAGCGCGTTTTTGAGGTCGTTGTCGAACCAGAAGCCGCGGCTCTTATTGTAGTTAAAGGAGGTGCCCCGAATGGTGAGGTCGCGTCCTTTGAAGAACTTGTTTCCTACGCTCCATCCGGTGTAGCCGCCGAGCGCCCCGCGCCAGTTGTTGGCGTTGACCACGCTGCCCTCAAGGAGCAGATTCTTGACTTCTGTGGCACTGACACCGGAATGGCCATTTTGGTTCAGGATGCAGTTTCGGACTTTTGTGTCTTCTCCGCGTAGGTTCAGTCCGATGTGGTTGTTCTGAACGGACATAACATTTTCGATGGTGTGGTTGGAGCCGGCGAGCACGATTGCTCCCAGTCCATTCTTCCAAGGCGTCGCCACGTGCTCTACCCCCAGGTTGCGAATCGTCAAGTTCGTCTCCAGGTCGGTAAACCACCCCCTTGAGCGTACGGACACCTCCACGGTCGATTCGGAGAAATTGTCGCCCGCAGGCGGCTGGAGATAGAGCCGGTCGGCGGTCTGGTCGACGCGAAAGGTGCCCGGCTCCATCGCGTCGGCGGAAAGCACCTGTCGCATCCGCTCGCCGTTGACGAACACCATCTCTCGCCGGAGCACCAATTCCGGACTGTGTGCGCAGTATTTCGGATGCGCGCCGCAGTTTTCGATGTACCCCCCGGTGGGATCGTTGGCAGTGCCCCAGTCCTTCGTCCAGGTGTGACTGAAAACCCCATTGCCCTCGTTTTGCCATTCCTCCGATTCAAACACGTCGGAGCCTCTAATGACGGTGGCCGTCGGACCGGCTCCTTCGACGAGGACGGGCGCGCCGGTGCCGTTGCCGTTGTAGTTGGAGTAGGCGAACTGGACGGACTCGCGGTAGGTCCCGCCGGCAATCACGACGTGTACCGAGCGCCCGTCATTCTTGTAGTCGGTTGCCCGGTTCATCGCCTCCTGAATGCTTTGAAGCGGCTCGGCTTCCGTGCCGGGATTGTCGTCTGCGCCGGCATTTCCGTCGACGTGGATCGTCTCGTCGTACGACTGGCCGAGGGCCGGCTCGGCAGCGGTCACAATACCGGCGACGGCGAGAACAAAAACGATGATCGTCCAAAATGAGTATCTCAACATAACAAAATGGGGGTGGGGGGATTATAACCTGGTAATTACTTATGATATTGTATTATCAAAGTTGAACCATAGTTGTAAATTAATGGTTCCGTATTGTTAAAAATTACTTATGTGCTGAGCGTAGTTTTTTTTAGATACAAAACCTGTGCCAATAAAAAACCGGTAGGGTTGAGTGTATAAATTACAGAAAAGTGTGTTGGTTTGGCACTTCATGTAGTTGCGGGGCAAATTGGTGTGGGGTAGGAACAGGTTCGGGTCCAAACGAACCGATTTTCCCAGTTGCATGGTCGGAGTCACAAGCGCTACTGAGTTCGGCCAGTCCCCTGAGCCGTGTGCAGGTCGGTCGCTATCGATTGGACACGAGGGGAAAGTCACTCTGGGCGCTGGGACAACAGCGCCGGTGCGCCGGGGTCAGCAAGAACCCTCCTCGTGAGAGAGGCAATGTCCGGCCATTCAGTTGATGTCCAGCCGGGCTGGGGACAACTGAGGCGCGTACACCTCCAGTCTGTTTGTTTAGTTGGAAGAACCGCACGGGTCGTTTGGGCATCTGATTGGTTCGCTGTAGGCGAAACGTGGCACTGTCTCTTTTCTACTTACTCCACATGGTGCCAATACAATGCCAAGTTGATTTTTAGACGTGCCGGTCGCTACAGGAAGCTGCTCAATACGGTATTTTCATGACTTCTCCGATCCCGTGTCCTGCGATGCGGTGCTACCGATCCAAGAAAGTATGTACATATGTATATCCCAAGTAGAAGAGGACCGAATGCGGTTGAAAACGGCAACGGACTTCGGGAACGTGTTCTCGTATCGATAAAACGCGTTGTAGAAGACGATTTTGACGTCATGCGTTGACCTCGCGGGCATGACGAGAAGCGAGAGGGGAGTCTGTTCTGACAAGATCTGTGAAGTCCCAGGCCATCATAGATTGGCCGTCGCGCAGGTTCTCATCCCCAATCCCAATGAAGATACTCCACGGGCAGGGGACACAGACGGGCGATTTTGGAGGGAAGCGTGTTTCTACTTGCGAGAGAGGGTTGGATACGTCAGGGTCGTTTCCTCTGAAACGTGTACCCTATATCCTTGTCCCGGCTTAAGCTGGTTAATCTGGTCGACGTCAAACGACGGTATATAGACCTGTCCGTTTCCATCCTTCACTCTGGTGAGCTTGTCGGTGATGGATTGGAGGGCGTACTCCACGGGGAGGGGCACATCGATAAAGTAAGGAATGAAGTTCCAGCCTTCGTCAAGCAGGATGGATCTTTTTGTTGTCGGCAGCTTTTTGCCCCGAATCCGAAGCGTGTCTGTTTCTTCCATGTAGACCGCGTACGCCTCTTGCGCGTCCCAAGTGCTGAGGGTATTTTCGTTGCTTTTGGGGACGAACCACGCCTCGGCCTCGTTTCTAACGAGCGTGAGATTGGGAAGTACGTCTCCGAACACCTCGGTGATGCGGGAGTCCTTCGGTTCAACGGAACTGGAGATCAAATTCCATCCGCTCTGAAGCGGAATGAGGGCTTGATGCTGTTCAACTGAATCCGGGCCGAGTGAGTCGGTGTTCTGCACATCCATGGTGGATTGGGGGGCCTCGAAGACCGAATTCTGATCTTCTTTGGTTTCATTCTGCCACTCTTCGAAGGAAAGCAATTTATTGGCGCGCGACTCGAACGCCTTCGGTTCTTCGGCGTACCAGGTGTTTTGGTCGGCCTCGTAGGTGGATAAGAAATCGTCCCAGGTATTGAAAAACGTCGTCCCGATCAGAAAGCGGCTCTCATCGTCGTTGCCGGCCTGCACCCCTCCACGCACCCCGCTGATGACCGAGTTCTGAAGTGAGAAGTCACGGGTCTTCACGGTCGTCCTTCCTCCCGTCACAAAGTTTCGAATTCGAATTCCTCCCTCGTTGCCGCTGATGTGAATGCCACCTTGTTCGTTGTTTAGCAACCGCGAATCTTTGACGGCTACGTTTCGCGCGTTTGCAAGGAGCAATCCGTACCCGCCGCTTTGCTTGCTCGTTACGCGGCGGAGCGTGATGGGGCCCTGCGTACGCTCTGCCCAAATATTATCGCGCAGGTTGCGCTTTAACGTCACATCCTCGACGACGACGTTTTTGAGGTCGGTGTCGAGCCAAAGGCCGCGGCTCTTATTGTAGTTAAAGGAGGTGCCCCGAATGGTGATGTCACGTCCCCTGAAAAACTTGTTTCCTACGCTCCATCCGGTGTAGCCGCCGAGCGCCCCGCGCCAGTTGTTGGCATGGACCACGCCGCCCTCAAGGAGGATATTTTTGCCTCTTTTGGCACTGATGCCAGAATGCCCATTATGATTGAGTATGCAGTCTCGGATTTCCGTGTCCTTTCCCCGTAGGTGCAGTCCGATGTAGTTGTTCTGAACGGACATAACATTTTCGATGGTGTGGTTGGAGCCGGCGAGTACGATTGCCCCCAATCCCCTCTGCCAGGGCGTCGCCACGTGCTTTACCCCTAGGTTGCGAATCGTCAAGTTCGTCTCCAGGTCGGTAAACCACCCCCTTGAGCGCACGGACACCTCCACGGTCGATTCGGAGAAATTGTCGCCCGCAGGCGGCTGGAGAT
>CAYOWD010000275.1:0-5590 GCA_964407535.1 uncultured Salinivenus sp.
AATGAACTCAATGCGAACCGTCTCTCCGGGCAAGACCTACTGGAGGGCTACAAGGAGCAAAGCAAGGTAGAACGCGGATTCCGTTTTCTGAAGGATCCTCAGTTTGTAGCCTCCTCTCTTTTTCTGGAAAGCGAGCGGCGGATCATGGCCCTGCTGATGGTCATGACGCTCTGTCTTCTGGTCTACTCGGCCTTGCAGTGGCGCATCCGGCAGGGCCTCAAGGAAACCGGCCAGGACTACCCCGATCAGAAAGGGAACCCAACCCAGCGTCCGACGGCACGATGGGTCTTTCAGAGCTTTGAGGGGATCCATGTGCTTCACGCTGGTGAGCAGCAGCTCATCTTGAACGTGGAGGAGCCCCACTGGACCGTGCTATCAATCCTCGGATCAGAATACGAGCGACTTTATGTATCTCATCCGACATAGGGGGTGCGGAGTGTCGGATGGAAAGGCAGAAAGCACCTATGGTGCAGCAATGGTCGGATCTTGCGATCCTTCGCACGACCCCCTGTCTGCTGAGCCTCTTCTCGCTGGTGACGCTCATGGCGGACCGGCTGACAGAGACCGGCACGCTTGATGTCCAACGAAACGCCTGGTATGAAAAGCCACATCCCACTTTCAGCCACGCACTGGCAGCAATTCGGATCCTGTTGTGGAAACGGAAGCAAAAACATTATTTAACGTCAGGGTCCCCGACCGGGATGTTGAAAATACCGACGGCCTTGTTTGAACGAATCCTTCGCGCACTTTCCTACACCGCATAAGGCCAAAGTCGAGTTTAGCAGGAATTAGCAAAACTGTCCGGCAGCCAGTGTCTATTTGTTTCCTGGACGGGGAGTCGGGGACAGAAGTTACCCAGGCGGTCAGGTCACTCCTTCTTTCGTGACGAGAGCAGGAAGCGTTCGTATAAGCAGATAGATGTCGAGCCAAAGAGTCCAGTTTTGAACATAATGCACATCAAGCCTGACCCGAGTGGAAAAGCTCAGATTGTTGCGTCCAGACACCTGCCAGAGCCCTGTAACTCCTGGCGGCGTCTGTAATATCACAGATTCGAGTCCTTCCATGTCCGGAAGTTCGGAGGGCATGTACGCCCTCGGCCCGACTAGGCTCATTTCCCCACGGAGTACGTTGAGAAGCTGAGGAAGCTCATCTAGACTATACTGCCGTAGAAATTTACCGACGTCGGTCTCTCGTGGATCATTCTCAAGCTTGTGGTACTGCTCGTACTCTCTGCGCCGATCAGGATTCGCCTCTAATACATCTGCCAGTCGCTCATCGGCGTCCGGATACATCGTCCGAAACTTGTAGGCTGTGAAGATCCGCCGGTCCGTCCCGATACGCTTCTGCGTAAAGAAGATCGCCCCCTCTGAATCCATTCGGATGAGAAGGGCAATGGCGGCAAACACAGGGGCAAGAAGTAGGAGACCTACACTTGCTCCGATGAGATCAACGGCTCGCTTTACGACCCACATCCACGCGCCCGAAGCCGCATTGTGTACACCGTATCCCTGAAGTGCCTCTCCGGGTTCCCCTGTCTTCCAGAGAGCTGGCAGTTTTCCAGCCCATGTGACAACAAACACGTGGTCGAAGAACTTGGCATACCGTGCCGATAACTTGGCTCGGCGAGCGTATGAGAGATCCGGTGCCGAGATAACAGCGTACGGAACGTCGAATCGACGGGCCAGAAAGGGGGCCCAATCTGCCCCTCCCAGTTCGAAATTATACCCTTCCGGATCACTTGCCTCACTGAGGAGCGCCACGGGCCGCAGCCCAATCTCGGGCCATCGGTCTAGTGTATTCAGGACGTTTTTCCCGCTTTCTCCGGAGCTTAATATGACAGCAGGAACGCCCCACCAAGAAAATTGACTCCAAAGAATCCGGGTAAGAACGCGACAGAACGGCAAGAGGATTGTCCCCACCAAACCAGTTCCCCCGATGACAAGCGCCGTCGTGAAATCCCGCGTTGCAAGGGACCAAACAAAGGTTGCCGTTCCCGTCACGATCGCAACTGTAAGTGCGACCCTCTTCATTTCACAAGCAGGGTGTGTAAACGTCGGGCGGTAGAACCCGGCCACACAGAACGTGATTGTCAGCAGCGGAACTCCCGCTAGCAACACAAAGAATGTCTCCCCATGGGACTCCGGAGCGATCCAGGCTGCGACTTGAAATGCTCCCCCCACTAACGCAAGGATACTTAGCCCATCTCCGATCAACAGTGTCACGATGGTCATCCATTTCGACCATCGTCCCCCTTGAATTTGGGTCGGGGCATTGTACTTGGATATCTCTTGGGAGGACGATGCCGAGTCGGAATTTCGTCTAACGGAAGAGCGATTGGTATCAGAGGAAGAAGGGACCACAGCGTGCGGGTGTGCGCTAGAGAAGGGACGAAAGAGGGACACATATTGACCACGATTGCCGCATGTGGGATTCTGATCGACTGGTCATGCGCAGATGTCAACAATCGGATATCATCTCTAATGTCAGCGTTCCTAGTCGCACAACACGGGTCTCAGGTCGCCAGCAGTCATGCCTGGAGACTTCTGCTAGAGTTAGGACTCCCCATACTGCTGACACGTGAATCCGTCCCGTTACCTGTACCCACTCTCAGCCAAACCTGACTTAAGACCGAAGCCCCCCGGCCATCCTCGTCCTTGATTAATGTAAGACCTCGATTATCACTAAGAGTTGACCGAACCCTGCCGAACCAGAATCAGCGGCGACACTCTTTGGACAACACGCGCTACGAATTTTTCCAAAGGAAGCTGACTACTTAAAGTATAATCTTAAGACAAAGACGACAAACTAATCTAAGGGGTGGTGTACCGATTCAAAGAAAACGGACTCGGAGGACTTTTCCCCTTCAGTGCGATCGAGAAAGTTCGTATATGCGGTCTCCACTACATGGGAAAAAGACTTTCGAAAGGAGGAGATGTCGAACTGTTCTGCCTGCTCACGGATCTCTTCTGGATTCAACTGTGGACGAACCTCCTCAAACCTCCGTATGCCTTTTTTGAGGGACTCGACATTCTGTTCGTCGAAGAATACCCCCGTTTTGCCATCCACTACAGTTTCCGTCGTGCCTCCCCGACCGTATGCAATCACGGGTGTGCCACATGCCTGTGCCTCTACCGGGACGATTCCAAAGTCCTCCTCTGCCGCAAACACAAAAGCACGCGCATCCTGCATGTAGTGTGTAACGGCCTCATCGGGCTGATACCCCAACATCGTGACGTTGGGTCCCGCCAGTTTCTTGATGGCGTCGTGTTCCGGTCCATCTCCAATTACGATGAGTTCCTTTTCCGGCATTTCGTTGAACGCACGGACGATTAAGTCAATGCGCTTGTACGACACGAGGCGCGACATTGTCAAAAAGTAATCCTGCTTTTCGTACTGCAGCGAGAACCGCTGCAGGTCGACTGGCGGATACACAACGTGTGCTCGTCGTCGATAGGTTTTCCAAATCCGACGCGCCACGTGCTTCGAGTTCGCTATAAAGACATCGACCCTTGGCGCTGTACATACGTCGTACAATCGCATGTAGTGCAAGATGGGACGTGCGAAGAAGTTGCGGATTGTGCTCCCAATCCCGTTTCCGCTTAAGTAGTCGTGATGGAGATCCCACGCGTACCGGATCGGACTGTGCACGTAGCTGATATGCAGCTGATCAGCTCGTGTGAGCGCTCCCTTCGCAACGGCATAGTTCGATGAAATGACGACGTCATGCTTCGACAAATCAAACTGCTCAATCGCCAGGGGGGCAAACGGGAGGTAATATCTGTATAATCGTTTTGCAAATGGAAGAGACTGGATAAACGAAGTCTCCACCAGCTTCTCCTTCAGAAAATCGCGATTTTCTTCGGGAATAAAGTCGATCAAACTGTAGAGGTCCGACTGCGGGAATACTTCGATCATCTGTTCGAGAACCCGCTCTGCTCCCGCATATACCGGGAGCCAGTCGTGCACAACCCCGATGTCATCTGGCCATCTTGCATCAAGGGGCTTTCCACCGGTCGGTATTCTATTCGGGTGACCTGGACCATGAGGTTCAGCCATGACTGCGGGGAAGTGGGGTGTACTCCAGGAAAGTGGATCGTGTGGTATTACCCAATCGGACGAGACCCTATCTCCAACTGACTCGGGAAAGGAGGGACCTCTCGAAGAAGGAAATAGAGAAGTCAACTGTAAACCCCCTCTGATCGGGAATCTGTCCTAACCTTTGCCACTAAATGGATGACAACTGGATGTGTGCCCGATTTTTTGGACCAGTTGGGCAACTAATTTCGGCTAAGACGCAGCAGCGATCTGAGGTTCTGGTTCGAGGGTATCGAGAGTCTGCCCGAGATGTTCTCGGGGCGGAATGTATCCGATCGAGGAGTGCCGTCGCTCCTGGTTGTAGTACCGGAAACGCTCGTCAAAAACGTTTCGCAATGCCGGTAGGGATGAGGCCTCTGTGATCCGCGAGCCGATTTCGGCCTTCGTTCGTCCCCAGAGCGATTCGATCCATGGATTTCCTTTCGCTCCGTTCTCGGAATAGCTGACGCGCAATCCGTCCTCCAGTAGCATCGATCGGAGCCACCGGTAGCTGGTGTAGACGCTGTCCAGGTCGTGGTGGATAATCTTCTCGTCGAGTTCTTTGCTCAGACTCGTCATCCGTTCGCGGACCTGTTTCCAACAGCGCATAGCAAGCTCCCGATTGGCACTTGGGCCAACGGCCCAACCCGGCACATACTTGCTCTCCAGGTCGACCACGGCCATCAAGTATGCTTTCCGAGTTCCGCCTCTATAGGCCAACTCCGTAAAGTCGGTCGAGAAGGCCTCCAGCGGGTCGGGGTCGAGGCCAGCGACCAGGTTGAGCGTTCCAGCAGCATCGCCAAGGATCTCCTGTACAGGCGAAGGGCTGTACTGGGACACCGGCCGGGATAAACCCAGCTCATAGTCGCTAAGAAGCCGTCTGATCCGTTTATGGTTTACCGTCTGGCCAGTCCGTTCCTCAAGCTCCGGTAGGATCCGGCGGTAGCCATAACCCGGGTGCTCCTCTATGATTTCGCGAATGCATTCCATCAGCTTTTGCTCTTCTTCGGAGGGCTCCTCCGAGCGGTTCTTCCGATAGTAGTAGGTGCTCTTCGGCAGATCAATTGCCTCAAGGCATCGGTTGAGTCCGTGTTCTTCCTTGTGCTGATCCACGAGGCGGACCTTCTCGGTCGTGGTCAGCTCTCGCCCAAAAAATTCTTGAGCATGGCAATTTCAACCTCCTTTCGTCCGAGCATCTGCTCCAGATTGGCAATTTTCTCCTGCTTCTCCTTCAGCTCGTCCCCGGTCCCGAAGGCCTTGGAGCCGTTCTCTTTCAACTTTGTTTTCCAGCCGGACAGCGTCACCGGATGAACGTCGTATGCCCTGGCAACTTCCGCGTCGGTTCCATCCGACTGGAGTGCTTCGAGTACGACTTGGAGTTTGAATTCGGGAGTATAGGTGCTTTGACCCATGGCGCGTATCGTTGGATTGGTTGCAATTTACAGGAAACTAAGCGTCCTGCGTCCCAACCTCATTCTTAGTCGACCCACCAGTACAACTTTTCGGGCGCACCTCG